>MHHX01000012.1:4842-68254 GCA_001817215.1 Candidatus Brennerbacteria bacterium RIFOXYC1_FULL_41_11
ATTTACAGGGTGAAAATTGTTAAGAGTTTTTTGACCGAGTGATTCTTTCTCGATTTTTTAGGTGGCGTTTTGATGATTTTGACAGACATGATGACTTTTTTATTTTTTCTCTTTAGCGGTATTTTTTTCCTTGCTTTAAGTAGTTTTGTTTTGGTGACTTTTTTGTCGTCCGGTGTTTTGTTTTTTGCTTGGTTAGGCTATGGATTTTTGAGATTTTCTTTGAAGCCGATCGAGGTTCTGGCGGCGCTGTTTGTTTTCGGAGTATTTTTTGCGGCACTTGCTGGAGTTGGCGTTTTTATTAGCCTTGTCGTCTTGGGCTTGCCGTTAATATTTTCTCTGTTTTTATTCAGAACCTTCACAAAGATGGAGAATTTTTGGAAAACTCTTCTTGGTGGATTGATTTATTTGACGTTATTGTTTTTGGGGTTGGAAGTTGTCGGTTTGGGTTCTTTGACCGGTTTTGTGGCTGCGGTTTTATTTTTGTTTATATTTGCGTTTCTAGATTTCGGTATTTCAAGAATGATCGGGAGTAAGAAAAACAGATAAAAACTTTCTTATTCATAAATTCAATTTATTTATTATTCGTCGGAAAAATGAAATTTAAACGCGACACGAGCTTTATTATCGAGCCGGAAGAAATACTTCTTGAAAGCGGGGCTCAGGGCGCAAAGCGCCTAGAGATTGCCCTTGATCGCAGGTATGTTATTTTTGTTTTTTCCTTGTTTTTTTTGTTCTTGATCGTTTGTCTTGGTTTGGCTTTTAAGCATCAGATATTTTCGCATGGTGAGTATTTTAAAAAATCTCAAGAGAATTCTCTGAGGAATATTTTTGTTGAAGCTCCGCGGGGTTTGATTCTTGATCGTTACGGTAAGGTGCTGGCTGATAATAAAGTTGTTTTCGAAATTATGGCCGCGAGAGAGAAATTTGGTTCAAAAGAAGAGCTGGGTGGTCAGCTGTTAATTCTGTCTTCTATTATTGACATGACCGAAGGGGAAATTTCAAAAAAACTTGAAACCAATGAAAATCTTGTATTTCAGGGCCTTGATCTTGGTGGAGCTATTAAGTTCAAGGCAAGGGAATCTGACCTGCCGGGGTTTAAGCTGATTGGGCGTTATGAGCGGGAATATCCTTTTAAAGAAGCCCTGAGCCACGTACTCGGTTATACCGGTCTGGTTACCAAAGAAGATCAGCAAGATAATCCCGAGTTATCTTTTGATCAAAATCTTGGTAAAACCGGGATTGAATTTTTGTATGATCAAGAGTTGAGAGGCGAGCGCGGTAGTTTGAGTTATCAGGTTAATGTTATGGATGATTTGGTCGGAATCGAAAAGAATAGTTATTTTGGTTTTGGCAAGACAGTGCAGCTCACGGTTGACAGCGGTTTGCAAGAAAAGATTTATCAGGTTTTTAAGAGCAACATCTCTGATGCAAAATCAGGAGCGGTTGCGATTGCTTTAGAGCCGGGAACCGGAGAAGTTTTGGCCATGGTAAGTTATCCTGGCTTTGATGTTTCAAAAAATATTTGGTCAAGCTCAAAAGCTCAACCGTTTTTTAATCGTGCCGTTTCCGGCGAGTACAGTCCTGGCTCAACTATTAAGCCGTTTGTCGCTCTGGCGGCCCTGGAAGAGAAAGAGATTGATCCGTATCGTATGATCGACGACACGTTGGGTAGGTTAATCGTGCCGAATCCGTATTTTCCGGATAAACCATCAGTTTTTCGAGATTGGAAAATTCATGGTTTGGAAGACATGGAAAGTGCTATTGCCGATTCATGCAATGTGTATTTCTATACCATCGGAGGAGGATCCGGCGATATTGATGGCTTGGGAGTCGATAGAATAAGATTTTATCTTGGAAAATATGGTTGGGGTAAGAAAACCGGCATTGAGTTTTCAAACGAGAAAATCGGATTTTTACCAGACGGAAACTGGAAAGAAAAAACTTTGGGAGATGCCTGGAGGCTTGGTGATACTTATCTTTATTCAATCGGCCAAGGATATGTAAAAACAACGCCAATACAACTGATTACGAACTATCAATTGTTTGCTAATCGGGGCAAGGTTTTTCAGCCATTTTTGGTTAAAAAAATTTCAGATCAAGAATCGGAAACGGAATTATTTTCCAATTCGCCTAAGGTTTTGCGTGAATATAACATCGATAAAAAATATCTGGATATTGTTAACTCAGGCTTAAGGAGAACGGTGACAGACGGTTCTGCTGCTGGCAGGATGGCTGATTTGCCGTTTTCAGTTTCGGGTAAAACCGGTAGTATTCAGACATCTTCAAGTTTGACAGACACCAATGCCGCTTTCGTCGCTTTTGCGCCTTCTGAAAACCCAAAGATTCTGCTCTTGGTCTTGGTTGAGTCAGGCGGTTCTGGTGGTGCTACTGCCGTGCCATTGGCAAAAGAGATTTTGTGGTGGTATTGGGAAAACAGGATGGGTGAATAAAATTACTTGTTGTTGAGTTGCGTTAGTAGATTTGTTTTCCTGTCGGTGCTCTCCCCCGACGACTCTTCCAGAGATCAAGCCCGTCGGGACTCCGAGAGTTGCCACACGGAAAATAAATCTGTTTACTTTTTCGAGATATTTTTATTCTAAACAGATGGACAGTCGAGGAAAATATAAGGGGGCAGCCTTTTGCTGCCCCCTTAGCGCCCCTACTGCTCGAGCAATTCGTTCATTTGCTCGCAGATTTCGTTGGCTACTTCTTTTTGGAGGAGTCTTTGCGAGTAGTCCCGCAGGTCGTTTGCGCGTACAGTCTGTATCATCTTGAGGGCTCCCCATGATTTTTTGTCCCCCACTATCTTATACCATCGTATAGTGAAGCCTTGTTCGAGATGCGGTTCATCGTGGTCATGCTTTACCGTAAACATGGTTGGTTTCTCCTTTTTTGTTCCTTTTGAATGGGTTTCTAAGCCATCTTGGTCATTTCTGTTTTTAGGACGTCCCGCGTCGTGAATCATGAATAGATATTGTCCCGGAAACGAGAGAGTGTGATTAGCGTGAATTTGGGGGTCTAGGATTGAAAGCGTGTCTCTACGTGAAAATCTTATTTTGATTCTACGATATATATATATATTTGTCAAATTCTTGTAATGCGGATATAAGTGGTTGCCAAATCAGACTTATAGGGTAAAATATATGGTTATTAGATTAGCCGCGCCCTGCCTTGACCCTTATTGTCGTGAGGAGCGGGGATAATTTAAGAAAAAATAATTAATTTTTTAAACAATTTCAGTATTGCGTAATTTTTATTACTCAATCTTGAAAATAGCATTCAGATGGATGACAAACCTTATTATGTTTCCCAAGAGGGACTGGTTAATTTAAAAGAAAAGCTTGAGGTTTTGAAAACCAAAGAAAGGAAAAATATCGCTGAAAGGATAAAAGAGGCTGTTGAGGCTGGCGACATCTCTGACAGTCCGGCTTACGAATCAGCAAGAGAAGCTCAATCAATTAATGAGGGCAGGATTTTGGAACTCGAAGATTTAATCAAGCGAGCAGCGATTATTAAAAAGCGTCAGAATTCGACAACCGTGGCCATTGGTTCTGGTGTTGAAGTCAAAAGTGGTTTGAAAAAAATGGAATTCACCATTGTCGGTTCTGAAGAATCTGATCCGGAAAAGGGTTTTATTTCTAATGAATCACCCCTGGGTCAAGCGCTTTTGGGCAAAAAAGTCAGTGACGAGATATCTATCACCAATATGCTTGGCAAGAAGATTGAGTACAAAATCATAAGAATTTTTTAAGATTAGAATTAATAACGGAATGTCCACGATTGATGAATTGATTCGTTCGCGTAGACAAAAGCTTGAAGAACTTGAGAAGAAAGGCATCAACCCCTTTCCGGCAAGAATTGAACTTTCAGGCGAGCGGATAAGAATAGAAAAAGCGAGAGAGCTTTCAGGCAAAAAAGTTTTGGTTTCCGGAAGACTTTGGTCAATTCGTGAACACGGCACGATGATCTTTGCGGATTTGAAAGATGAATCAGGAAAAATCCAAGTTCTGTTTTTGAAAAAAATTCTCAGTGATAATAAATTTGAATCCGTCAGTTTGTTGGACACCGGCGATTTTTTTGCTTGTTATGGAAAGATTTTTGAAACAAAAGCTGGTGAGATTACGGTTGAGGTTGAAGACTGGCAGATTTTGGCAAAGTCTTTGCGACCCTTACCAAGTGAGCATTTTGGATTGAAAGATGTCGAGGAAAGGTTTCGAAAAAGATATCTTGATTTGTTGTTGAACCCAGAGGTCAGAAAAAGATTTGATATTAGGTCAAAACTGGTAACTGGTGTGCGTCAGTATCTCGATGGTCTTGGTTATTTTGAGGTTGAGACGCCGACGCTACAGGTGCTTTATGGCGGAGCCAATGCCAAACCATTTAAAACTCATCTTAATGCTTTGAACATTGATGTTTTTTTGAGGATTGCCGATGAACTTTATCTGAAAAGATTGATTGCTGGGGGCTATGAAAGAGTCTACGAAATCTGCAAGGATTTTCGTAATGAAGGTGTAGACCAGACGCATAACCCCGAATTTACGATGATTGAGTTTTATCAGGCTTATTCGGATTATTACGGCATCATGGATGTCGCCGAAAACATGCTCAGATATTTGGCAAAAATAATTTTCGAAAAAACTTTAATAAAAGTCGGCGATTACGAAGTTGATATTGGCAAGCCGTGGCCTAAAATAAGAATGGTGGATGCCATCGAGGATAAGCTCGGCTTGAAGGTGGCGGAAGAAACAGAGAAATCACTGGTCGATTACTGCAAAAAAAATAAGATTGAATTGGTCGGTGGCGAAACAAAAGGACAGCTGATCTTTACTATTTTTGAGCACTTGATAACCGACTCCTTGATTCAACCGGTTTGGATCATTGATTATCCGAAAGACGTCTCGCCTTTATCTAAAAATAAACCTGGCGAATCAGATTGGGTAGAAAGATTTGAGGGCTATATCGGGGGGAAAGAAATTTTTGACGGTTGGAGCGAGTTAACCGACCCCCGCGAACAGCGTCAACGTTTCGAGTCTGATAAAAGAGCTGTCAGAAAGGATAAGGAAGAGGCGCAACAGGTTGATGAAGATTTCTTGGAAGCGATGGAATACGGCATGCCGCCGATCGGCGGCATTGGTATTGGTATTGATCGCTTAACAATGTTTTTCACAAATACTTGGAACATCCGGGAGCTGATTATTTTCCCGACGATGAGGCCGAAAGAATAATGGCAAAAATCCAAAAAATCGAGATTCAGAAAGTTCTTGGATTCCGCAGTTCAGAGACCATAAAAGCCTCTGTTTTTGATGAGGTCGGAGAGTCTGCTGAAGCTTTTGTGGCTTTTGGCAAGTCTGAAGGAAAATATGAGGCAAAATACCTGGAACCTGATAAGGCTGTTTTAAAAGGAGATGAGCTGACGAAACTGCTTTATGGGTTTGATTTAACTGATCAAGCGGGTATTGATTGGAAAATGATTGAGGCTGATGGAACTTTTCAAAAAGATGTTCTCGGCGGCAATGTCATGCTTGGTGCGAGCGTTGCCTGCGCCAAGCTCGCCGCTAAAACACAAAAAAAGGAGCTATTTGCATATCTGGGTGGAATGGTTGGACAAGAAACAATTGTGTACAAGCCTCCAAAAATTCTTTTTAATATTATTGAGGGCGGCGTGCATGCTGACAATAGCCTGCCGATTCAGGAGCACTTATTAATTTCCGGAAAATCCTCGATAAAAGATCAGATAGTTGCTCTGGATAAAGTCTTTGATTCTTTGGCGGTGAAGTTTGGTGATGGGGCCGAGTTCGGTGATGAAGGCGGGTTTAGCTATAGATTTCAATCAGAAGACGAGGTTTTTTCTTTAATCAATCAGCAGCTGGAAAATGGGGATATGGTTGGTATTGATGCGGCGGCAAATAATATTAAAAACTTTGATCCTGAATATTATCTTGGATACTATCAGAAACTTTTAAAAGAATATCCGTTTTTATATTTTGAAGACCCATTTCCAGAGGAAGGATTCGATGAATACTGGCAAAAACTCTATGCTGCGATAGGCGATAAAGCTCTGGTTGTCGGTGATGATTTGACCGTGACTAACCCGAAAAAACTCAAGGAGATTTTGGATAAAAAAATGATTAATGGCATTATTATCAAGCCCGATCAAGTTGGCACATTAACAGAAACATTTGAAACAATTAAATTGGCAAGGGAAAATAATTTGAAGATTGCGGTGTCGCATCGGTCTCAAGAGACCAACGATGATTTTTTGGCTGATCTGGCTGTGGCTTGTAATGCTGACTTTGTGAAGTTTGGTGCTTTTTATCAGGGTGAGAGATTGGCAAAATACAATCGCTTATTGGCGATTGAGAGCCAATTTTAATATTATTGATATTCTGGGTTAATAAATATTATAAAAACCCCATCAGGATGATACTGATGGGGTTTTTATGTGTGGTTCGTTATCCTGCCCCTTCTTCGCCGCTTTCTTCATCGGCGCGGTGATTGGTGTAGCCTTCGGAGGCTGACCAATAAGCCTTGCATTCCTCCTGGGCTTCTTCTTCTGTTTTTGCCCAGATGGTCATCGAATAATCTCCCCCAAGCTTGGGGTGCGCGGCAGCGAACTTGGCATTGTGCGCGCGAATCTTGAATTTCTTTTTTCCGGCATGATCCATGATATTCTCCTTTCACGGTTTAAGAAAATGTTGCCATATATATATGTCTATGTCAAGGAGAAATTCTTTTCAGGAAGATCATTTTTTCTGCTATAATTTATAGTCATGAATCTGAAAACACTTTTTAAAGTGATTATTTTAGCTGTATTTTTAGGCGCGGTATTTTTTGTTCTGGAGCTTGTTTTTAGAAAGCCTTTGGTTGAGGCGCCAAGTATGAGGCTGCCAACAAGTTTACCAAAGATCAGTCCGCCCAACGAACCACCTCCACAATTTTGATCTTTGATTTAAACATAGATGTATTACAAAAATTTACAAGATTTTTTATCAGGAACTGGTCATGTTATTAATGGCAAGTGGTATCCTCGCGTAACTTCAATAATAAACATAAAAGCGAAACCCGCGCTGTTGAGATTTTATGGCGAAGCAAAAAGCTTTAATGCTGCCCAGGAAATCACAAATAACTCTGCTACAGAGGGGACCAAGGTTCATAATGCGATTGAGGCGATTTTAAAGAACGAAGAGCCGGAAAAAGACCCGGAAACCTTAGCGGCAGTCAAGGCGTTTAATGATTTTTCTCAGTTGCATGCGGTTAAGATTGACGGTGGGGCCGTGGAAAAGCAGATCTGGAGTCCAAAGCACGGGTTTGCCGGGACAATCGATATTTTAGGAGAGGTGGATGGTGAGTTCGGAGTTTTGGATATTAAGACCTCATCGGGAATTTGGCGCGACTATAATCTTCAGACAGCTGCATATTTTGGTGCTCTACTTGAAGATGAGCCATGGGGAGAAGTAGTGAAAAAAGAAGTTCGGGGAAGGTGGATTTTAAGAATTGATCAGCAAAGAGTTTGCCAGCTTTGCGGAGCGAAAAAAAGAACCAAGGGTGGCAATATCAGGGTTCGTGGCGGCGTGTCAAGTTGTTATCATGAATGGTCTGATTTGATCGGTGAGTGGGAGTTTAAGAAACTGGAAAATTTTGAGTCTGATTACGAAGCTTTTTTGGCGGCGAAAAGATTATGGGAGTGGGAGAACGAGGAGTGGTTGAAACAAATCAAATAAAAGTAAAAATTCAAAAGTTAATAGACAATTAGTTAATACATTAATAAAAATTTATGAACATTAATAAACTGGTTTTTGACATTGAGACAATCGGGCAGAAGTTTGAGAATCTCGATGAGATTTCAAAAGAACTTTTGGAGAACCGGTTCAGGAAAAAATTCGGTGGCGATGAAGAAGAGATAAACATTCAAAAAGAACGACTAACATTTTTTCCGCCTTTGTCAGAGATTGTCGCTATTGGCATGTTGAATCCGGATACGCAAAGCGGCATGGTTATTTATCAGACCCGTAACGAGGAAACGAAAACAGAAGAAGGCAAAATAGAATATTTCCCGTTTCGATCAGAAAAAGATCTGCTGCAAAAATTCTGGGAATTAGCTATGGCCTATGAGGAGTTCATTACTTTCAACGGTCGCGGATTCGATGTGCCAATGCTTTTAATTCGTTCAGCGGTTAATGAGATCAGGCCATCTAAAAATTTGATGGTCAATCGTTATCTTTCAAGCCAGCCGTTTAGTTTGAAACATATCGATCTGGCGGATGAGTTTGGGTTTTATGGGGCGAAAAATGATTATCTGGGACTTCATTTTTGGGCCAAGGCTTTTAATATCTCATCTCCAAAATCAGGCGAGATGACGGGAGAAGACGTCGGTAAAAACTTTGAGGACGGGAAATATCTTGGCATAGCCAGATACTGTATGGGTGATGTTTTTGCCACAGCTGAGCTTTATAAAAAGTGGCATAAATACTTACGTTTTTGATTAGTGTTGTATAATGTGGTTGTATCATTTTGTCGAGGCTCGGTTTTAGCCTTGACCTTTAGCTTGTATTAAGTTGTAATTTTTGGGCCACTTTTTCGTCTTTATTATGAGGGAAAAAAAGTTTGAAAATTCAGATCTGGATCAGGCAAGCGGATTTTCTTTGGTTTATGATCATTTTTCGCCTCTGATCTGGAAACACATTTTTCTGAGGATTTCTTTGAAAGAAGAGACGAATGATCTTACTTCTGAGGTGTTTTTAAAAACCTGGGATTATTTAAATTCCGGAAGAAAAATACAGAAGATCAAATCTTTTCTTTATCGAACGGCAGACAATCTGGTTATAGATTGGTACCGTTCAAGGAAGAAAATTTTTAGCCTGGAGAAAGATATTTCTGAAGACGAGGATGTTTTGATCGTGGAGTCAGAGATGGAAAATAATCTGATGATTGCTGAGGACGTAGTTCTTTTAATGAAAAACATCAACCGATTGGATGAAAAAGAGAAAAGACTTTTAATCCTTCGTTTCGTTGATGATTTGAAGATTGATGAAATCAGCGAAGTTTTGAGCAAGTCAAGAGGAGCGGTGACGGTGGCAATACACCGAGCCTTGAAATCTTTGATGGTGATCGTTAACGCAGAAAAAAAAGATGAAAAAGAATGAGGAACAATTAATTTTAGAATTGAAACAGCTGAAAGGAATTCCGGCTGATTTTGAATATCTTAATGGCTTCAGGCATGTTTTGACAACGAAGATGGTGTTGGCCTCAAGTTCTCAATCTTTCATGATTCAAGCGATACGTTTTTCTTTAAGTTTTGCCGGTATTGTCATTAGTTTTATTTCTTTGGGATACGTGTCCGTTGTGGCCACGCAAAATATTCCCGTGGATAACATTTTGTATCCGGCTAGATTAGCAGGCGAAAGATTGCAGCTTGGCATTCAGGGATTTAATCAAGAATCAAAAACAGATTTAATGTTAAAGTTCGCTGAAAATCGTTTGGCAGAGATAAAAATCCTTGAAGAAAGAGATTTTTCTGATAACCAGAAGTTAAAACAACTTCTTAATGATTATAACCTTGAGATTGCCGGAATTCAGTCGGAGATTTTATCTGCAAGAAGAGAGTCTGGCGCAGAGACTCTGGCTTATTTATTGAAAGTTGAGTCGCGGCTATCACAGATAGCTGAAGATCTCGGAGCCATTCGTTTTGATTCAAGCGATCCCGGAGAATATTTGGAGACTGAAAACATGTTGGTTTTTATGCAAGATTTTGTTTCCAGGAGGATTTTTGAATGCGAACAGGATGAACATGACTTTTCCGGAGACGGACAGAGATGGGATCGGGTCATGAAAGAATACTTGAGATTGCAATCTCGAAAAGAGATGTTTGCAAATAGCAGGATTTTTGTTTCAAAAGATGTTAATGGTTTTTTAGCTACATTTGACACAAAACTTTCTGGTTGGAGAGAAAGCTTTGACCAATATCGTGAAATTGGCCAAGATGAAGATCTCCTGCGGTTTGGGTCTTTGATAAGAGAGATAGAGATTGAATTTGCTCGTTTCGAAGCTCTTGAAAGTTAAGTCCAGCTCAAAAAATAAAAGAGTCGTGTTAAAATATCATGTATTTACATGATTCTTTTATGACTAATCATAAATTTCCCAAAATAGGTTTAGCTTTATCTGGCGGTGGCGCCAAGGGTTTTGCTCATGTTTCTGTTATCTCTAATCTTGAAAAGCTGGGTATCCCTATTCATTGTGTTGCTGGTACGAGTATGGGATCTTTGATTGGCGGCTGGTATGCGGCTGGCAAGGATTTTGAGATTTTACTGGATTTAGCAAGAGAAGGGCACTGGAAAAAGTTTTTACACGTTAGTGAATTGATCAATTCGATCAGATTCGGCGGGGGGTTGTTTTCCTTAGATTCTTTTAAAAAGTTTCTTGAAAAAGAGCTCGGCGATCTCAAGATCGAAGATCTAGAAAAAAAATACTGCGCGGTTGCGACTTCCTTGAAAAACGGGAAAAGAGTTGTTTTAAAAGAAGGCAAGTTGGGGGAAGCGATCTTAGCCAGTGGCTGTCTGCCGGTGATATTTTCGCCGATCAAAATCAAAGACGATCTTTTGGTTGACGGCGGTGTCGTCGATAATTTTCCGGTCGAATCTTGTTTTGAGATGGGAGCAGATTTTGTTATTGGTGTTGACGTGCGATACGCTCCTGGCTATTTACATGAAGAGATCAAGGATGACAGTAGTCCGTCGCGGTGGAAGATTTTTAGGGTTTTACAGTACTTGATGGAGGTGGTCAACTCTCAGGTAGAAAAAAAGGAAGGTACAAATCTGGTTATTATCAAGCCGTATATTTCTCATATCTCAACTTTTGATTTTCAAAAAGCGAATGAGATTTTGAAACTCGGAACAGAAGCTTTCAATGGAAAAGAAGATGAGCTAAGAGAAAAACTCGGATTGCCAGAAAGAGAAAAAGGAATTCTGGAAACAATTTTTGATTAAAGCAAAACAATGCTTTTTGTTGTTTCAACACCGATTGGGAATTTGAAGGACATTAGTGAAAGAGCCATATCAGTACTGAGAGACGCTGATTTTATTGTCTGTGAACGTCCTCGGCATAGTTTGAAATTGCTGAGCGCATTTAATATTAAACCGAAGTTTTTGGTTGCCTTTACGGAAGCTAATAAACATTCTTCAATCCCGAAGATTATTTCTTTATTAAAATCAGGTAAAACAGCCTGTTTGATTGTTGATGCCGGCACTCCGGGAGTTTCTGATCCGGGGCCAGATTTGGTTAAGGCCTGTCAAGATCATGGAATAGAAATCTCTTCTGTTCCAGGACCAAGCGCTTTGACTGCGGCAATGGCGCTTACGGGGGAGAGGATTGACAAATTTTTGTTTGTCGGGTTTTTATCGAGAAAACAAAAAGAGTTTAAGCGACAACTGGAAATAGCCGGGGCTAACGATTTATGGCTTGTCGGCTTTGAATCTCCGTTCAGAATCGCAAAGACTGTATTTTTGATCCCTGAAGATTATTTTGTTATTTTGGTTGCCGAGATCTCAAAAATTCACGAAAAAGTTCTTAAGGGCAGCTCCAGAGAAATTCTGGAGGTTTTTAAAACTGATAAAAATCTCACCAAGGGTGAGTTTGTCGTTTTTGTCAGATCAAAAGCCGAAAGTTCTAAAAAGTGATATTAGATTTGGCAATACTTTGAAGATAATAATTACGGTGACGAACGATGCTAACAGAAGCACGATTGGTAAAGTTATTTTTCTGTCGCGCCATCTTCTTTCCTTCAAGGCCTGCCGAATGTTTTCTGGAAGATCTTTTTCACCAGCATACGTTTGGGCCTGATTGTTATTGGCATCTTCGGATAATTCATTCAATTTTTTACAGATTTCGCAGCGCCATGTTTTTTCCAAAATATTGATGATTTTGTTATTAGCGGGACAAGAAAACCCGCTTTCACATTTTGAACAGTTCAGACCATAAATCTTTTGTTGGCATTTGGGACAGATGGCAAAATAGTCTCTGATGATATCAATCAAGACGAGTCCTCTCCAGCCACAAGGGCATTCTGTATCGATTGTTTCTAGCCTTTCCAAATCAACTTTTTGATCCATAGCTTTGAGATTAATCATACTGTTGCTCACTGG
Organism: Candidatus Brennerbacteria bacterium RIFOXYC1_FULL_41_11; assembly: GCA_001817215.1. GTDB lineage: Bacteria > Patescibacteriota > Minisyncoccia > UBA6257 > Brennerbacteraceae > UBA10122. Next base: position 16,980 of record MHHX01000012.1, read on the forward strand.
GTATTTTAATTTTAAGTTCATGTCTGTATCCGTTCAAAAATTCTTTTCCAGATATCACTTTTTTCCCCTCGGGCTGGACTTGTTCAAGTAATAGCGCACCGTTTTTACAAGCCAAGATTAGCTCTTTATTTAATTCGGAAAATCTAGTTTTGACGATTGGTTTATGGGCTGATGGGTCGTGATTGGTGATTGGTTTAGCCCTGATTATTTTGATAATTAGCTTTTTTTCTCCTATTTCAATCCAGCATCCTGGTTCTTTTCCTAAAGCCCTGATTTTGGCATAGATATTTTCAGTTGTGTCGTCGAGGATAATTTTGCCGTCTTGCCACTCAAGTTTTTTACAAACAGTGGCTTTGCTGTCGTCTTGGGGAAGGGGGGCGATTTTGTTATGAAGCCACAACGGGATTGTTCTGGCTAAAATCTCACCACCCCAGTCGGCTAGTTTTTCGTAGAGTTCTTGGAAATACTCTTCGCCAGATAGCGTGATTTTCTCTTGGGTGAGGATCGGACCGTGATCCATTTGCTCATCCAACGAGATTATAGAAACTCCGGTTTCTTTTTCGTTATCGAGAATTGCAGTTTGAATCGGGCTTGGACCGCGGTACTTCGGCAAAAGCGAAGGATGCAGATTCAGGACGCCTTTTGGAAAGATTTCCAGGATATTTTTTGGGATTAATTTTCCGTAAGCCGCAACAATGCCAAGACTGGGTTCTAGGTTTTTGATCTTTGTTATAATTTCCAGATCTTTTTTTAGAGAAACTGGTTGTAATGTTTCAAGATTCAATTCTTGCGCTTTAAGTTTTAATGGCGGTGGAGTCAAGATTCTTTTTTTGCCGGTTGGCTCATCCGGCGAAGTGATAATCAAATCCGGCCTGATATTATTTTCAAGAAGTTTTTGCAAGACAATCGTAGAGAGCTGGTTGCCTCCGAAAAAAACAGATTTCATTTTATTTCTTTTATATTTTTCGCGGAGTCAATAGTCAACTTCCCGTGCAGATGGTCAATTTCGTGTTGAAAAATTCGTGCTAGGAGCCCGGAAGCTTTTATCTTTTTTTTCCTCCCCATTTCATCGAGAAACTCAACGACGATTCTTTTGTGGCGTTCGACCTCGGCGTATGTTTTCGGTATGCTCAGACAACCTTCTTCCATGGTGTTCGTTTCTTTTGAGGCATAAATGATTTTGGGATTGATCATGGCAAACTCTGGTCCTTTTTCTCCATCGTCATACAATAGTTCAACAACAAAGATTTGTTTGTTAATGCCGATTTGAGGCGCGGCCAAACCAACAGCCGGGACCTTGCTTTCTTTCATGGTTTTTTTCATCTTTCTGATCAGCTCTCTGATTTCTGGGGTGACCTTTTCAACTGGTTCAGTCGGTTGCCTTAGGATTTTATTGTCTTTACCTGTGACTAGATTCATATTAGCGTAGGTTAAAAGTCAAAATACAAGATTCAAAACTAAAATTAAAAATTCAAAACCTTAAAGCTTTTCACTTTTGACTTTTGAATTATCTTTTATTTCTTTCTTGCTTCGCGACTTTTTGAAGTATTTTTGTTCGAATGCTCGCTCGACTTAGGATTTTTGGCGTCATTTTCTTTTTTAGATGAGATCTCATTTTTTTGTAGAGATCAATATTGTCTTGATTAATTGTGGCTGATTTCTCTTTTATCTCCGGAGTTTCAATTTTTTTCAAAATTCCCATGAAATAACGAAATTTATCTTTTTCAGAGACATTTTTATTTTTCAGGGAGATTTTTACAGCCTCCTGAATTTTTTCTTTACCGTAACCCTTATAGAGCTTAACGTACAGACTAAAGTCTTTTGCGGTGTCGTTGAGTTGTTTTTTTGTATCCTCAATGCAATCAAGTATGGCTTGGTTTTTCTTGGGCATTTTTTCCATAATTGATTATAATACAGTCCATGGGCTCAGAAAAGAAGCGTATTTTTATCGCCCTTTTGTTTTCGGACGAGTTTAAAAATCAGGTCGCTGAAGCTATTTTGCCGATGCAAAAGCAGTTTTCTAATTTTCGCTGGTCGTCAGAGAACAAGTGGCATTTAACAATCCTGCCGCCGCATTATTGGGATGAGCAAGAAATAAAAACCGTTGTTGATTCGCTTTCTCAAAAGTTGAGATTCAAGAAATTCCGTCTTGAATCAGAAAAATTTGTTTTAGGACCTCTCGGTCGCGACAAACGTATGGTCTGGTTACGGTTTGAAAACTCAGGAGAATTTTCGGATTTGAAACGGCAAGTGTCTGGAATCATTACCGGTGGAGGCTTGGCCATAGACGATTTCCGGCAAAAAGAACTTATTCATTTAACACTGGCAAGATTAAAAGACGTTGATCATTCTGGTTTTAGGGAGAAGAGCTTCAACTCAAGTATTTTGTGTTCGAGTATCGAAGCTTGGCAAGTATTTTTGAATCCAGACGGCGCGGTCTATCAAGTTGTCGCTCGTTTTGAACTTGAATGAGGCTCGTGCTATAATTTTTTATTGCATTCATCAAGAAATTAGATAAAGAAACTCGTGCAGCTCCGTATTCCTTTCACAAAAGATAAATATCTCGGCAAAAACTTTTTTTTGATTCTTGGCAGCATTGGCCTGTCCGGTTGTTTTTTTGTTTTGGGCGTGGTTTTTTCTCTTTATCGTTTTAATTTGATAAATTCTATTTTATCGGATCAGAATATCAGTGACGTTTTGATCAGGGGTGTTTTTAATTTTGAACAACCCGAAAGTACGAGAGGCGCTGATTTTAGCCTTTTCTGGGATTCTTGGGCTGCGGTACAGGAGCATTATCTTGATCGTTCAAATCTTGATCACCAAAAAATGGTTTACGGTGCGATAAAAGGCATGCTTGAGTCGCTGGAAGATCCTTACACCTCATTTTTCGAGCCGCAGGCGAGGCAAGAGTTTGAAGAAGAGGTTTCGGGAAGGTTTGAGGGAATCGGCATTGAGATTGGCATGCGCGACGAGGCCTTGACTGTGATTGCTCCGCTTGACGGTTCGCCGGCTCAAAAATCTGGTCTGAGATCTGGAGACAAGATTCTTGAAGTTGATGGATTAGTGACGGCTGGCATGTCTTTGGAGGAAGCTGTTAAAAAGATTCGTGGCGCAAAAGATACAAAAGTTGTTCTCACGGTTTCGCGTAATGGCATTAAAGAGAGTCAGAAAATCGAGATTACCAGGGGAGTGATCAGCGTTCCGTCTGTTACTTTTAATAAGATCGGCGATGATATTGCGCATATTAAGGTTCATAATTTTTACGCACCAGTCTCGTTTGAGTTTAAAAAAGCTATTCTTGAAATGTCTCTGTCGGGAAGGAAAAATATTATTCTCGACTTGAGAAATAATCCTGGTGGGTATTTTGATATGGCGGTTGAGTTGGCGAGTTGGTTTTTGGAACCGGGTTCAGTTGTCGTCAAGCAGGATAACGGCAACGGCGCTTTCGTTTGTGATACTTGCAAAAGCACTGGTTTGGGTTTATTGAAGAACTACAAACTCGTGATTCTAGTCAACGAAGGTTCTGCTTCGGCCTCGGAAATTTTGGCCGGAGCCTTGAGGGATAATAAAGGCACAAAACTGATCGGTATACAGACATTCGGCAAGGGCGTGGTGCAAGAGGTTTTTCCCATGCAGAAAGATTCTTCGATTAAGATCACTGTGTCTAAATGGCTAACGCCGAATGATCATGATATTGGCAGTGTTGGGTTGAAGCCAGATATTGAGGTGAAAGATTCAGAGGAGCTTGATAAAGATCCTCAACTCGATAAAGCAATCGAAATAATTAAAAGTTTATAAAATAAAAATATATGAATCATCCACCAACCCTTAATAACGGATCCGAGCCTCAGGGATATCTTAGGTCAGATTATTGGCTCCTTGGCTCAAATCAAACTTGATAATTTTGATAAAGAAGGATTCATAGCCGAGCTCGATAGATCGATCGGAGTGTTGGGCGTTGAAGAAAACAAGAAATATCTTGGAGGTCTTGAAGATATGAACAATCTTTGGAGCCAAGTAAAAAATAAATTGTTCGATGGTGTAATAGATATTGACCTTTTTCATCAATTAAAAATAGCTGTTGATAATATAAGATCACAATCAGAAATTAATTTTCTATGAAGGTAATTTTTTTGCAAGATGTTAGAGGTGTTGGCCGGAAAGGCGAGCAAAAAGAGATCAAAGATGGTTATGCCAGGAATTTTTTGATTCCGAAAAAACTTGTCGAAGTCGCGGCACCAGAATCTTTGAAAAAGTGGCAGAAGATTTGGCAGGATAAAGAAAAGCAAGAGCAGGAAAATATTACTGAAATTCAAGAAGCAAAAAAGAAAATCGCCGCATTAGTTTTTCATGCCGAATTGAAGACTATCAAGGAAGGTGGTGTTGTCGAGAGCGTTTCAAAACAATCAATCAAAGAGTTTTTGGAAAAAAATATTGGCTTGTCCGCCAACTGGCGGATTGAAAAAGATCAGATTCATCTTGAACACAATTTGAAAGATACAGGTGAACATTCGGTGAAAATATCTCTTGGCAGGGGAGTGGAGGCTGGATTGAAGATTGTTGTTTCGCACGTTCAATAAGTCTATTCTAGTGTTCTTAAGAACATTAGAATAGACTTGAGCATCATAAAACCGCCTTCGGGCGGTTTTATGTTTCAAGTTCTATGCTACACGACCTGAATCACTGTTTTTGTTTTTCTGGCTCCGGAAAATGTTTTGAAGTTCTTTTTCGAAAATTTCACCTTGCCTTCGGTTTTGGCGTAAAGCGTGTCGTCAACGCCCTTGGCAACACCTTTGCCGGGAGCGAATTTTGTGCCTCTTTGACGAATTAAAACCTCACCGGCTTTGACAAATTGGCCGTCAGATCGTTTAACGCCAAGGTATTTTGGTCGTGAGTCTCGGCCGAGCCTTGTTGACCCGGTTGCTTTTGTATGGGCCACGGAATTAAGTTAAAATTCAAAACTCAAAGGTCATCTTTCGATTCTACTCAAGATGTCCTGAGCGAAGTCGAACGGACAAAATTGAAAGTTAAAATTCAAAAGTGGCCCGAGAGTGATATAATTAATTTGATTAAGCATTTTAGCAGAAAATATGGCTACAAGCAAGTCTGAAAAGGCGCAGTCTCCTGTTGCGTTGCGAAGAAATTTTAGCGCGCGAGTAAGGGATTTTAAACTTAAACTTAAAGATTTTTGGGTTGATAACTACGACGAGATTGTTTCCGGGGTGATTGTGTTTTTGCTGGTGGCCTTGGCTTTTGGTCTGGGAACGTTTTATGGCGGTAAGTTTTATGAAGATTCAAAAATAGAGATTAATTGTCCGCCTCAGTTCTGGGAAGAAGGGAATTAGTGTAGAAAGCAGAATTCAGAAAGTAGAAAATAAAATTGATGATTTTGGCTTAATAATAAAGACGCTCTCGTTTTCGAGCGCGCCTTTATTTGTTTCGCTTTAGTTGCCGGGGGAAATGGTAAGGAACGCGTTTAAGAAAGACAGCGCTCCGAGAATGAGCATAATGCGCCCGAATTCTAACCTGACGCTATGGGCCCTCTCATCTTTTCCTCCGATTGTATCCGATGGGGGCGAAAGCAATCTTCCACTGAGCATAAAAATTATGCCCGGGATGAAAAGGATGGGGCCTGGACGAGTGGCGAAAGCGACCATTTCAAATCCAGCCAAGAAGAGGGTCAAGCCAGCAGTTTTGAATATAATGACGCCATGGTCATTCGACCCGCTAGACTTCACGAGACCCCTGATGCCGAGTTGATCAACCCAGGAGAAAATGCAGAGCAGCGTTCCGATGACGAGAAAAGTTGTTCCGAACGTGAACGTGATTGTCATGGCGAACCTCCTTGATTCGTTTCTATCTTTTAACATTTTTTCTTTCTGAAGTCAAAAGCTCTGTTCTTTTTGTGTCATAATGGCTTGATGTTCAAGATTGTTTTTCCGATAATTTTATTTTTTGTTTTTACTAATACAGGTTTCGTTCGTGCCGTAATTGTCTTACAGGGCAATCCAGTGCTTTTGAATATTAACGAAATAGATGATGTTTCAGATGTGAAAACAGTGAATTTCAATAATAAACCTGTACCAATTTTTGCGTATAACAAAAAGTTAATATCTTTAGTCGGCATAGATCTGAATCAGAAACCAGGCGGTTACGGTTTTGTTTATGAACTTCAAAATGGCGATGTTTATGCCAGATTAATCCGGGTCCAGGCACGGCAAAAACCGCAGGAAGAGATTGGCATTCCGCAAAAACTTGGTGGCAATACAGAGCAAGCGCAGACAGCTTTGGTCAGTAATCTTAGTTCTGAAAACAGTGTTTTGGCGAATCTTTATACTGGTTTCAAAAATTTCTGGTCAGAACCATTTCAGTATCCGATCCAAAATTCGACTATTACAGGAGAGTACGGCTATATTCGTGAAACTGGAGACTATTTCATTAATCACAAGGGCGTTGATTTTAGGGCTCGAGAAGGAACTTCGGTCAAATCAATGAACAGGGGAGTGGTGCGTTTGGTAAAAGATTTTACTGTTTACGGAAAAACAGTTGTGATTGATCATGGTTTGGGCGCGATGAGCATGTACATGCATTTATCAAAAGCAATTGTTAATCAGGGCGAGCTAGTTTTGGCAGGCCAAGTAATCGGCCTATCCGGAAGCACTGGCTATGCGGAAAATCCCCACCTGCACCTGAGTGTGCGAATTGATAATGTTTCTGTTGATCCGATTGAGTTTTTGAGATTGTTTAGTTCGTAAAGCTATTCTCAAATTCTTAAGAATTTGAGAATAGCTTGGAAAACAAGAAAGTTTCAGTAATTAAAATCGCTCCGCCATAGCGGAACGATTTCTTTTTATCTGCTCAATTTTTAATCAAAGATCATGGAAAGCGCGATGATGATGGTTATCGCGCCGATGATTTTCAGGCATACTTTGCCAAAAGCCCCCGAATATCCGTTCTTTCTTTTTCCGTATCTTGTGTCTGTTTTTATAGCTGAAGACATTTTGCACTCCTTTGTTGAATAAGATTTTGGAAGTTCTGAAAAATCATAAACCTGATTTATCGTTTTGTCAAAATCTAGTGTTGGGCCGAGACCAACACTAGATTTGCATGATTACTCTGGCAGATCTTTTGCGAACTTCTCCCAGAGCGGCTGGAAGTCTTCAGCGAATACGGCGAGCAAGATTTCGTCAACCCAGTCAAATTCATGGCGGTGTTGACGGATCAAACGTCCTTCTTCACGGAATCCGCATTTTTTCTGGTAGGCAATGCTTCGTTCATTGAACGCGTACACCGAAGAACAGACTTTGCGTAGGTTCAGAGTGGTGAAAGCGTAGTAGAGTGAAAGCATTGTTGCTTCGGTGCCGACGCCAGTTCCCCAGAGATCTTTCCTGCCGATCAAGATGCCGCCGACTGCCGTGCCCTGGCGATGATCAATGTTTCGCGTGCTCGTGACGCCAATCATTTCATCCCCTTCTCGGAGCACTATGGCGAAACTTAGGCTTGTGTCTTTTTTCTTTCCCATGCTATCAAGCTACTCTTTTTCATCTTGTGGTGATTGAGGCAAGTGGATTGAAACGAATTCGCGGATTTTGGGGTCATTGATCCAGACCACGCATTTTGGCAGGTCTTCTTCAAGTACTGACCGCAGATACAGTTCCTTGCCCACAAGGAACCTGATTGGTTGTGCAGTTGTTTGGGTGTTCATTTTAACCTCCGAAAGCTGAAACGAACGCAAAGAAAAACAGGATAGACGCGGTCATGATCGAGCCGACAAAAATCATGGCTCGGCCGATCTGTTTGTTGAGCAGGACTCGCGCTTTTTGATGAATATAGCGACCGACAGTCATTAGCAGTAGGCCGGATAGTAATACGGCCAAGTAGGGTAATGCTTCCATTTTTTCTCCTTTTGATTGTGAAAGAACTGACGTCCCGTAGATTTCCGCATACGGGGTTAACTGAAATGAAAATCTCGGCTTTTCATTCAGCCGAGATTTTCCAAATTAAGATTTTTGAAATGTTGTTAAATGAATTGATAATAAAATTTAGAATCATCACGGCTGGATAAAAATTGCTTGGCGCAACCTAAAATACCCCCGATAAGGGCAGGGGACTGGCTTTTCTTATTCATGGTGATGAAAAATCTGTACATATTTTCGAACGGTATTACGTAATATTTACTCTATATTGTAAAGACGTTATTATTTAAAAATCATTACAAAACGCCTCCTAATGAAGGAGGCGAGTTGCAGTTTGTAGAACCTCGAGGCGGCGCTTTTTGCGCTTTTGCGGTTGGGCCCAGATTGGCGCAAGATAGACAAAGCCGTTTGGCGTGTGGCGTTCGTAGACTTTGTATCGAAGACCGGTTCCTGTCGCGCTTTTGTTCAACACGCAAAGCTTTGCATAATCAGGTATTAGCCAAAGATTATGGGGTTTGCCGCTAGAGTCATTGCAGATAACCATATCTTCATTGCCTTGCGATTCAATCAAAAACGTAGCCACTTTTTGGTTAGTCCAGTCGTCAAGCGGTTCTACAAGCCATTGGGTAATGGTTTTCGCCATAGAAATACTCCTTTCACTGGCTTGCTGATTAAAGTATAGCTCTTTTTGAAATTATTTTTTAGTGGATGAGATCTTTTCTGATTTTATCTGATTTAGGATCTCTTTAACTTTTTGCAGAGTTTCGGGATGAATAATGGAAAGAGGGTGCGCGTCAGGATTTATTCCTTTTAATTGTTTTATTTTTTCCCGAATGTCTTTTTCAGTTACACTGTCACATTTGCTTAAAAAAACATATTCTTTTTTTTCGAGTAACGACGGATTGTATTTTTCAAGTTCTTGGCGAATAGTTTTGTAATCTTTTGCCGGGTTTATGGAGTCGGCGGCTATTAAATGGAACAGTATTTTTGTTCTTTCGACATGACGCAAGAACTTGATGCCTAAACCCTTGCCAGAAGCAGCGCCTTCGATTAATCCCGGGATATCGGCCAGGATTAACTCGTAATAAACTCCCAAGTTCGGCTCGAGAGTCGTAAAGGGGTAGTCAGCGACTCTGCTTTTGGCGTTTGTTAATTCATTCAGAAGACTTGATTTGCCCGCATTCGGCAGTCCGATTAAGCCAATATCAGCCACTAATTTCAGTTCCAAATGCAGATCAAATGCTTGTCCTAATGTTCCTTTTTCGAATTCTTTTGGCGTGGTGTTGGTTGGTGAACGAAAATTATAGTTGCCTTTACCGCCACGGCCGCCTCTGGCAATGAGAATTCTTTCGTTGAGATTAAGAATCTCAACATCCTTACTGGTGGTCAGGTTATGGATAACAGTTCCGACCGGAACTTTTAAAGTGACGTCATCGCTGTCGTTGCCGTTTCTTGACTGTCCGTGGCCCATTTCGCCGTTTTCAGTTTTTATCAATTTCTTAAATCTGAATTGATTGAGCGCAGTGATATCAACAATGCCTTCGACAAAGATGCTGCCGGCATTACCGCCGTTTCCGCCGACAGGTCCGAGGCTCATCAAGTTTTTATTGAAAGCAACCGCGCCGTCGCCGCCGTTTCCGGCTTTTATTTTTATTTTTATATCATCAACAATCATTTTGTCTTAACTATAGCAGATTAATCTATAAATTGTTTCAGAAATAGAATTTTTGAAAATCAAAAGACCGCATGGTGCGTGCGGTCTTTTTTAGTTTTACAGTAGGGACAGAATGGTAGTGCCAACTATCCCAATAGCCCAGGCGGTCAGGCCGATGAAAAACATCCAGAGAGCAACGATTTCCCGCTTGGTTTTCGGTTTCTTTTTGACGGCATAATATACCCCGATATTGTTGGGGTATAAGATTCCTCCCATGAAGACAAAGATAATCCCTCCCAGTATCATGGCAGAGACTGTTATGTCCATTGGTTATTCTCCTTTCTTGGATATCAATACGGACATTATAATTGGAATTGGACGCAGTGTAAATACTTTATTTTTTTAACGGATGAAATTTTTTATGTGTATCTTGGGCATATTTATCAGAGGCGTGTACATATCTTGTGGTGGTGACTAAAGATTCGTGGCCGAGTAAAACTTGAATGGCGGCTGGGTTGGCGCCGGATTCGGCGAGGTAAGTGGCAAAGCCGTGTCTTAAAGAGTGGGCTGAGATTGGAACATTAATGCCGAGAATTTCGCGATACTTTTTTATTTTTTCTTGGAAATAATTTGTCGAAATATATTTATTTTTCTTTTCAGAATTTCTGCCGCGGTAGGGGATAAACATTGCCGGGAGATTGTCTTGCCTTGTCGCCAGATATTCTTTTAAGAAATTATAAGCTCGGTCGGTTAAATAAACAAATCTTTCTTTTTTACCCTTGCCCATGATGAAGATTTTGCCGTCAGTACCAACCTGAGCTTTATTAAGTTTTGTGAGCTCGGAGATTCTCATGCCGGTGGAAAACAAAACTTCGAGCATGGCTCGGTTTCTCTTGGCGATTTTTTTGTCTTTTTCCAAAGTTGTTGGCGCTTCAATAAGCTTTATTAACTGATTCATTTCCGCGACTTTTGGATGTTTTTTCTCGGTCCTGACCAGCTTGATGTTTTCCGGCAAGATTGACGGTTTTTGATCCATCTCAATCAAGAAACGCAGGTAAGTGCGCAGAGTGGATAAAACTCTGTTTATCGAAAAACTAGCCAGTTTTTTATGTGGCGTGGCTCCTGAGGCGGTTTTTCGGTCAATCGAATTCAAATAGGCCTTGAAAAGCTCTAAATCAGGCTTTTTCAGGCTCTTAAAATCCCTGCCAAGATCATTAAGAAAACCCTCGAAAACCATTAAATCTTGCTCATAATTATAGATAGTTTCTTGGGAGTAGTTGTTAGACTGGCGGGAGAGCAAGAACTCCTCAGTTTGGGGCAAAGAATGGGTTTTTCTAGGGCTGGTGATCATGGCTCTTAGGTGAGTGGTTATTCGTTAATAATATATTATAAATCGAGCATTTGGGATATTATACTCACTTTATCATGTGGAATATATTGTGTCAATCCCGTAAATACACGTGGCAAGGAGGTTAAAAAACCAGTCCCCTGTGGTATGATCACCGGTTTTTCAAATATTCTTTTATTCTTTCTTGATTTTCGTTTATTTTTTCGCCTTTAAAATAGATCTCAATGAACTCAACTTTGAACTTATCATTATCAAAGGCATAAATGATTCGTATTCCGCTTTTCGCGCCCCTGCCCTTTAGGGATTTGCAGGCAATTTTTTTAATCTTATAAATTTGCACAGTTTCAGTGCAAAACCCAGGAATTGGGAAAACGCTTTGATTATCTATGCGTTTGGCATGGTAAAGTTCTATGGCGTTGCGTTTAGCAATCCCTAAATCTTCTTCGAGAGTCTTGTATTTTTTGCAAAGCTGTTTTAGGTCTTTGCGAAAGGAATCAACTTCATTATATTCAATGATTTTTGTCTGCTTCGTCATATTCCCTTATCGATGTTGTGGGAGTGCGGTAGAATACTGATTCGTACTCAAGTGGCTTGCCGTTTTCTGCACTGATCCACGGAACGTCTTCGTGCGATAAATCTGAAAGTTTGCTTGCCGTTAAGTTAGCAAAACGTTGTAGCTCCGAATCAATATGATCTTTTTCTTGACCGTTTAAGATACTTAAATCTGGATCAATCTGCGGGTTTATCAAGTACTTTGTCTGCGGATATTGATAGAATTTGCTTTTTATGATTTCAATCTCTTCTCTTATCATCATATCGCTGATGAGTTTTTCAAATAATAGTGGTGTCGGACCATGATGATTTTTTAGATAAACAAGACCCATTAACTGTTCTTCATACTTTTCGTAATAATCAAAATCGATAAAATAAAGTAATTTGTATAAAACAGTCATGCCGACATTAGGTTGCCCACCAACCTTTTTCAAAATATAAAGCAAAACTTGATGAAATTTGTCTATTTTTTCTTGGGGAATGCTAATTCTAACTTCCTTCTCGCTGTTTTTTGAGCCTCTTTTTTTATTTTCTTTTATATCAATGATTGTTTTTGCGTTTTCTTTGGCATGCAAAAAATTATCAACAGAAATTCCGAAAATATCCGCAAGTTTTTTTGCTTCGGAAACGGACAACTCTCGTTTTCCTTGTTCTATCTGTATGTAGGTTGGCCGAGAAATTTTTAATTCTGATGCCAAGAATTTCTGAGTCAGGCTACATTTCTGTCTCTGATGTTGGATAAATTCTGCAAGCATGATTATTTTACTTATTCTCATCTTACATGATGTCGGATTATTTGTCAATTGTAGTGTCGGATCATTTTACATTCTATAAGGTGTCTTATTCTTTATATTCCGAAGGATTTTTGGTGTTTTGATGGATCTATTTCGATTTTTTTTGCCTCTTTGTGGTAGGTTTCAGCGGGAAACGGTAAGACGGGCTTTTTGTTATCCAAGAGATCCTTGATAGTTAGTATTTGAATTTTTGGAAATTCAAAATTCATAAACTCAACCTTGAATTTTCCGGCATCGATAACTTCTTGGATCATCGGTTTACTTGGCTCCTCTAGGGTGATAAACAATCCGCCCTCGGCGCGTTCGCGTTCAACGTCGCCTTTTAACGTGGCGATGTCGTTTCTTTGAACGCCTCCGCTTTTGACCTGAACCAAGATTTTTCCGTAAACTTTTTTGTCTTTTTGAATATCTTTCACGAAATTTATCACGCCGTCGATTCCTTTGTCTGCTCCGCGCATGTTTTCTTTACTTTTGCTTTGCGCAGGAATGGCATTTACCAAGTCTAATGCCCAATATTCAAACTCGAATCGATCTTTTTCAGCCAGGGCTTTTGCCGAGGCAATGTCTTTGGGCCTGCCGTCAATGAAAATTTCGATTCCCCTTTCTTCAAATTGATCTGCTAGCCTATGCCGAATCAAGTTTATTGCCAACATCGCGATATCAATCCCTATCCAGTTTCGGTTCAATTTTTCTGCTACGGAAACAGTTGTACCGCAACCGCAAAATGGATCTAACACCCAATCTCCTTCTTTTGAACTGGCTTTGATTATTCTTTCCAATAAAGCTTCTGGTTTTTGAGTTGGATAGCCCAATATTTCGCTAGAAGTAGATGCTTGTTGAAAAGACATAATATCTTCCCATACATCGCTGATCATTCTGCCAGGAGTTTCGTCAAGGTATTGAATTCTGCCACCAGATCTATCATCTCTGTACTTCCTTCCCGTACTATCAATTTTTTTAAAACGGACGATATATTCTGATTTATGCGGTAGATATTGTTTAGAAAAATAGAAATTATCACTTTTTGAATAGAAAAGTATTGTATCGTGTCCCCTGATCCAATTATTAGCCTGTGATTTAAACCCAGAAACTGTCTCTAAAGACCAAATTATTTCCTTTTGAAAGTTATTTTTTCCGAAAACAGTATCCAAAACGATTTTTAAATAATGACTTGCAGTTGGATCACAGTGTAAATAAATTGAGCCAGTACTTTTTAAAACCCGATGGAGTTCAATTAAGCGTACAGTCATCATTGTCAAATACGCCAACATATCGTTGTGGCCGACAAGTTTTTCCAATGCCAGCATCAAATTAGCAACCTTTTCATTGGTTTTTGTGACTAAATAATCAAAAGTATCTCTGGCTTCTTGAGTCCAGTGCCACGAATCTTCAAAAGCGTGGACTTGTGCCGGACTGTCTTGCAACCCTTCTTTGAAGATAACGTTGTAGTTCCTGTTTGAATTGAACGGCGGATCAAGATAAATCAGATCAAAAGCTCCATCTGGTATCTTTTCTCTCAGGATTTCCAGATTGTCGCCGAAAAAAAGAGTTCGATTTTTGAACATATGTTTATTATATCATCGCTCTATCTAGTTTCGGCAAAATTGATTTGCGGAGAATGATTTTGTTTATTTTTAGTGGCGCATGCGGTCTGAGGTCCTGAGTTTCAAGCGCTTTGGCAAAGATTGTGCTTGATTCTTCATCAATGGTGTAGAAGATCGTATTTCCTTCGATAACGTCGACGCCTTGGAAAATAATCAAATCAATCTGTTCTGCTATTTTTATTTTGAATAAAGCGTTTTCGAGTTCGTTTTTTAAATCAGTTGTTATTCTCTCAATGTTTGTGATTTCCAGTTGGGCAATACCGATTTTTTTGTCTTTGATTGTCTGTATTTTCAGATCTTGGGATAACGCAAAATAAAGATTTGTTGTGTCGATTTTTGATTTGGCTGCAAACAGTTGATTAACGTAATCGCTCGGCAAAGAAGCCGATCCCCTCACCCATTCTGCGGCGTCAATATCGCGCTGATTTGTGTCCGGTGTTTTGAAGTTTGTCGTGTTTGAAACTATTGCAGAATAAAGATAAACTGCCGCGTTTTGAGAGGGTGTTTGATTGTGTTCTTTGAACTGCTCTATGATTAATGTGGCACAGGAACCAACCCGTTCAATGGTTGTCTGGGCGTTGATGAACTTTTCCGTAAAAACAAGTTCCCGGTGGTCAAATATTTCAATCACCTTCTCTGGCTTGATGTTAGGATCAATATCGTCAGGGTTTGAGACATCAACAAGAATGAACTGCGCATCACCTTCAAACAATCCTGCGCGTTTTTCAATCGGAAAGTTATTCGTAAAATTCTTTACAAACTCAACCTCGAGGCCAAGGTCGCCGGAATAAATCGCTTTTGCCGGTTTGCCAAGTTTATTTATCAATTCCGAATAAGCGATTGAACAGGCAATGCCGTCTAAGTCGGGGCTGTTATAGGCAGTGATATAAATCATCAATAAATTCTAAAATATTAACCCCACTCCTGCAATCCCATATTTTGTTGTCGTGATATAATTGAATCATAAGCCGCACAAAACCTTGAGGTGTTAAGAAGGCCTTCGTATTTTATCCGGGAAAATGCGAAATGTTGCGAGCAGAACACTTTTCCTTAAGCTTCTGCCAACGAAAGGGGTGGCAAGTTAGGTTGATGCCGTTGGATCCTCGTACTTTTTCTGCTCACCTAGCCAAAGGGCCGTGCGGAATTGCAGCTTCTTTGCAGCAACTTAATCGAGCCGGTTGTGAGGTTTCGCTAATAAAGCGTAAGTGTATTGACCGGATACACAAAAAACAAAGTCGCGGAACCACCCGGAAGGCCGCGACTTTTCGCTGACAATATAAAAAATCAGGCACCCAATCGGGTGCCTGATTTTTTTAGTCTTGCGATGAATCTCCCCAAAGCATAGCGTCAATTTTTTCCCCTTGGCCGATGAGTGTCATGAAAACGGCGTAAATGAATAGCAATATCCCCGCGCCGATTCCTGTGACAATTTCATAAATATCTTTTACGCTTTTGAGTAGTTTCATGGGAGCCTCCAGATTTAATAATAAATCTGGAGGATCTTTTTGTCAAAGATTTTTATTTTACAGAACCGGAATCATTAACGCGCAGGCGTTAAAAAGCACCACCTATTTTTGATGCTTTCAGCATATCAAAAATTTCTCCTTCGGAGAACCGGAATAATTAACGCGCAGGCGTTAATTATTCCACGGCCACTGGATATTTCCCCAGTCAATGCCCGAGCCGGATGCCAGCATGCGCGCAATTTGATCAATCAAGCCCCAGCCGGTCAAAATCCCGTCTTTGATTAAATTCCAAAGCCAGACAAAAAACTTCCAGATGTTTGTTAAGACATTATCCAGCGTCCAGCCAAGAATGCTGTCCATATAATAAATTATTTTTGACCAGAGCCACTTAAACCATTCTATCGCCTTCTCCATGAAATCAGTTGCGCTTGGCAACGGTTTTTCAAAGAAATCTTTTAAAGTAATAGCTTGAGCTATCGTTCCGATAGCAAATAAAGCCACCATCAATGTTAATAAGATAAAGATAGTTTTATTTTTCATGCCTTTCAATTTTTAATTTCAGTTTTAACTTCTAATTTTCGAGTTTTGATTTTTTTATAAATACTCATACGGGTTTAACGGCGCGCCAAGTGGCAGTAAACCATACCATCGATTTTCTGTCCTGAAGCTCGATGCTGCGTAAACAGTGAAGTGCAGATGCGGTCCGGTTGCCAAACCCGTTGCTCCCATCAAGCCGATTGTTTGTCCTTGTTTGACTGATTGGCTCTGAGTAACTTGGATGCTTGAAAGATGTGCGTAAAGAGTGACAAGTCCATTGCCGTGGTCAATTGCGACCCACTTTCCATAAGCGTATTTGCCGTTATTGCCGACAGCTTTGACTCTGCCGTCGGCCGCAGCGAGAATCGGTGCGCCGGTTCCGGTTTTGGCGCCGATGTCAACGCCATTGTGGTAAGAATAATATTTCCTGGTGATACTGCCGTAGGGAACGTCGCCAAAAGCTTGTGTCTGATATCCGTCTTTAACCGGCCAGAGCAGAAGACCCTTGGTGTAGCCGGGAAGAGTATCTACATTCAGTTGTGCTCTGAGCTCTTTTTCAAGATTGATGATCTCCGCTTCAATTTGTTTTTGTTTTTCTTCTGTTTCTTTGAGAAGTTTTTGGTAAGCAGCTTCTTGGCTTTTTGTCTGTGTCAAAACCTGCTGTTTTTCACTTTTTTGATCATCGGCCGCCAGTTTCTGGGCATCAAGAGTTTTAGCCAAATTGCCATACTGCTCTTTTTTCTTTTCTGAGCTGTCGAGTGCCAGCTTCAGGCTTTCTTTCAAATCTCTCAAAAAGTTTGTTTTTTTGATGAGATTTGCCTGGAGATTGTCAAGAAAAGAAAATTCTCGGATGACATCTGAAATTCTGTTTTGTTCAAGAATTAAAACCAGTGGATCTTTGGAGCTGATCTCGTTCAACTGGCGCAGAAGCTGGATCATGACCTCTCGGTTCGTATTGATTGAAGACTCAGCGCTGTCAATGTCAAGATCCAACTCTTTCATTTCCAGAGTTGTTGCCTCAATCTTCTTTTCCGTGATGGCAATATTGTTTCTTAATTGGCTTACCTGGGTGTTGATTCTAGAGATTTCTGTATTGAGAGTTTTGGCTTTGGAGCTGTTTTTGTCAATTTCGTTTCTGTAGGCTTCGGCTTGCTTTTCCAGTTCTTGGATTTCCCTTTCTCTTTGGGAAATCTGCTCTTTTAATTCTTCCGGCGTTTGGGCGTGAACCGCAAAAAGAATAAAAGCCGAAGCAATCCAGAAAATGAAAAGTGTTTTGAAAGTTTTTGTTATCATTTTTCAAGTTTTGCAATAGCTTTCTCTATGCACATTGTGCTGCTGTTGACTCCCTTAACCTCAATGATTTCAAGGGGTCCGGGTGAAACTTTTCTGCCAGAGAGGGCAACTCTCAGGGGCCAAAGAACGCTTCCCTTGTCTTCACCGTATATTTCTTTCAATTTTTGTTCGTAAGATTCTTTATTGAAGGTTATTTCATCGAATAGCCTAAGAGCGTCAAGTGATTTTTCAAGCTTATCTTTAGTAATTTCCTCTGTCGATTCCTTCCAGATTAAAAGTTCTTTTTCGTATTCTGTTTCACGGAAGAAAATTTCCGACATTTTGATAATTTCGTTAACACCTTTGGTTTTTTCCATTGAGGCCAGGATGGCTTTTTGAACGTAAGTTGATTCGAATTTACCAAGATTGATCCCCTCTCTCATGAAGAACGGTAATAAAAATTCTACAATTTCTTGAATCGGTTTTTGTTTCAAGAAATTATTATTCAGCCAGTCGAGCTTTTCGGCATTAAAAACAGCTCCGGTTTTCTGAACCCGTTCCAAGCTGAATTCTTGTTGGAGATCGTTGATGGTGAAAATTTCTCGGTCGCCCGAAGCGTGCCAGCCCAAAAGAACAATAAAATTAATCAAGGCTTCCGGCAGATAACCTTGGTTTTTGTAGTCATCAATACTAGTGGTTGTGCCGTGGCGTTTTGAGAGCTTTGATTTATCCTGGCCAAGGATTAATGGCAGATGGGCAAACTCCGGTGGTTGCCAACCGAGAGCTTCATAAATAACCATTTGTTTTGGCGTGTTTGAGTAATGATCTTCTCCCCTGATGATGTGCGAGATCTGCATTTCGTGGTCGTCGACGACAACGGCAAAATTGTAAAGTGGTTCTTCCGTGCTTTTGGCAATGACAATGTCTCCGAAAAGAGAAAGATCAAAACTTGATTCGCCCTTGATGATGTCTTTAAAGGAAAGCTTCTTGTTCGGCATCTTGATTCTGATGACCGAGTGTTTCTTATCTTTTTGGTTTTGTTTTATTTCGGATTCCGAGAGATCACGGCACGTGCCCGGATAACGCCAGACCTCTCCCCTTGATTCTGCGTCTTGTTTTTGCGCTTCGAGAGTTTCTTTCGGGCAGAAACAAAAATAAGCCTTTTTGTCTTGCAAAAGTTTTTCAATATGTTCTTTGTAAAGTTGGGTTCTTTCTGATTGGCGGTAAGGACCATATTCGCCTCCAATATCAGGCCCTTCATCCCAGTCAAGTCCAAGCCAATGCAGACCGTCAAGAATGTTTTTTTCATACTCCGGCCTGGATCTTTCTTTGTCAGTGTCTTCAATACGCAAAATAAACGTACCACCTTTGGAACGGGCAAAAAGCCAGTTAAAAAGCGTGGTTCTAGCAGTACCAATGTGCAGAGCTCCGGTTGGTGACGGCGCCATCCTGACGCGAATGTTGCCGCTAAAACCCTCTAATTTTTTTTGATAAGCAGCCATTTTAGTTGTTTGTGATCAGTTATCAGTTTTCATGCCGGACAAAACCAGAAGCTGTTTGGCAATTGTTTCCGCGGCTTTTGGTTTGGCGAATTCCTTGGCCATTTGTGACATCTGCAAAAGTTTATCTTGATTGTTTAACAGACCATTGAGACCATCGTAAAAGAAATGCGGTTTTAAATTGTTTTCTTCATAAATAATCGCGGCGCCATTTTTTGAAAACGCATAAGCATTATCTCTCTGGTGATCTCTTGCGGCCGTCGGCAGGGGTATTAAGATTGAGGGTTTTCCTGTTGCCGCGATTTCAAAAATGCTCCCCGATCCGGCTCTGGAGATAATCAAATCACAGGCGGCATATGCTTGGCTAATTTCTTCTTCATTCATGAATCCAAAAAGACGATATTTAGCTCTCTCTTCTTTAGCGTGGCCGCGGAGAAGGAACTCGGATTCCCTGGAGATTTCGGGGTAATTTTTTGTGCCGCATTGATGAATAATCTGCAGTTCCGTGATGGCCCTTGGCAGAATCGCCAGCACCAGATCGTTTATTTTTTTCGCACCCTGTGAACCGCCATAGACAAAGATTGTTTTTTTGCTTGATTCCAAATTAAAAAACTTTAAAGCCACATCTTTATCTTTTTCTTTGAAAAAAGTTTTTCGCACCGGATTGCCGGTGAAAGCGGTTTTTTCAAATGGAAAGAATTCAATTGTTTTTTCAAAAGAGATGGCAATTTTTGAAGCCATATTTTTTGCCAGCTCGTTGAGCCTGCCCGGAGTGGCATCTGATTCGTGGACAAGAAGTGGAATTCTGTATGCGGCCGAAACAAACAAAACCGGGGCCGCACCATATCCGCCTTTGGAAAAAACCGTGTCGGGCATGATTAGCCAAAGATGCCAAAGGCTTTGGATCAAGCCGATAGCTACTCTGACCAAGCTCATGAGTTTTGTTATTGGATTATCATTGTTGCTTGGGCTTTCACTGGATATGCTGATGACCCTGATCCCCTTTTCCTCAAAAGCTCTTTCATCAAACGAAAACGGTCCGGTTGTCGGCCCGACATAAGTCAGTTCAAGTTCAAGATTTTTCCCGTCAGATTTTTGAATCATTTCTTCGGCTACGGCTAAAAGCGGGAAAATATGGCCGCCAGTGCCGCCTCCGGTCAAAACAATCCTGATTTTTTTATTGCCAAATAAGCTCATTTTTGGATATTATAACATGGTTCTTAGCGCTCCTTGTCCTGCCATTCGGACTGCGCCGGCTATTGACTTATTGCTAATACGTGGTATAATGATATTGTGGAGCGTTTAAAAGTCCAATATTGCGCTTAACGCGCAACTCAAGGGTTTGTGCTTTGCGGCCGACCCTTATCCCTTTTTTCAAAAGGACTACGCTTCCCAAAATAACAGCTTCGTGAGTAATCGCGAAGCTGTTTCTTGTTTCATTAAAAAGTTATTTTTGTACAGTATGTTTTGAAATATTCAGTAAAAGTCCGGACATGATCAAGGTAGTGATCAATGATGAGCCGCCATAGCTTAAAAATGGCAAAGGAATGCCGGATAACGGAATTAAGCCGCTGATGGCGGAGATGTTGAACAAAAATTGAAAAACAATCGCAAAAGTAATGCCAAAGCTTAAAAACCTCGGAAAGTTGTCGCGACTTCTTCTTGAAATATTAAATCCCTGCCAAGCAAAAACACTAATCATGATTAAGACGATGGTGACGCCGACAAATCCGGTTTCTTCGGCGAAGATCGCAAATACCGAATCCCCCATGGTTTCCGGTAAAAACTCGAATTTTTGTCTTGAATGGCCGAGCCCGACTCCGGTCATGCCGCCGGAGCCGATGCTGATCAAGGCTTGATTGATTTGATAGCTTTTGCTCAAAAGATTTTGTTCTGGTTTAAAAAAAGTCATCAGACGATCGCGTCGATACGGTTCTGTCCACAGAAAAATTCCAAGGATGATCGAAGCGATTATGGCAATGGGAACTATTTTTTTGACAGGCGCACCAGCGACAAAAAACATCGCAAAAGCGATAATCAGAATAATCACCAGCATGCCGAAAGAATGTTGAGCTAAAAGGATTGCGGTGGTCGATCCGATGATTACTAAAAATGGAAAGATCGTTTCAAGGAAATTATTTAAAGAATTCTGTTTTTTTGAAAAAAAGGAAGCCAGATAAATAATAAAAGTGATCTTGAAGAATTCTGCCGGCTGGATTGATATCGGGCCAAGGTAGATCCATCTGGTTGCTCCTTTTTGTTCGGCGCCCAAGCCGGGAATAAAAACCGAAAGAAGCAACATAAAACCCAAAATCAAAATGACAAAGGAAAGTTTTTTCCAAAGGTTAAAATCAATTTTGTAAGTCAAAAAAAACGCCGCCAATCCGATTGCCAAGAATAGCAGCTGCTTTTTAAAATAAAACAAAGCATCGTTCGTAATCTGCAAGGCTCGGATTGATGAAGCGTCGAAAACTAAAAACAATCCCAGGAAAATAAAAATACCAAGGATGGCAAAGATGATTTTGTCAGGCTCGTGTCCACGCATGACCTATTATAAGGTTCAAAATGACAATTCGCCAGTTGATGGACCAAATTACAGATAATATTCAAACCTCAAATAACCGAACTTGATTATTTTCGGTTATTCACTTTTCGGAAATCGAGATTTTTTTGCTATTTGATGCCAGGCTTTTGGGATTTTTTATTTTGTCCGAGCCAGAACTCAACGATCATCGGGCTGGCAATGGCAATTGAAGAGTAAGTGCCGACGCCGATACCGATTAACATTGCCAGAATAAAGTATTTCAAAGTGTAGCTGCCCCAGAAATAAACCGCGGCTAAGGCCAGGATAGCCGTCAAAGAGGTATTAAAGGATCTAACCAGGGTTTCGTTCAGTCCCAGGTTCACCAGCTCGACGAAATTTTTTGTGTTCGAAGTTCTGATTTTTTCTCTGATTCTATCGAAAACGACAATGGTATCGTGGACGGAAAACCCCATGATCACCAGCATGGCGGTGACAAAATTAACGTCGATCTCAACATGTTTGAAATTACCTAACCAAGCAAAAACTCCCAATGGGATAACGACATCGTGGAATAAGGTGAAGATCGTTGCTAGACCGTATTTCCATGAGGCAACGGGTCTGGAAGCGTGTCTGAACGCATAGGTAATGTAAAGCGAGATGCCAAGAACCACCATGACGATGGCTTGTAATGATTTCGATTGCAAGGTCTTGCCGACAGTCGGGCCAATCGTTTCGAATCTTAGTTCTTCAAAGTCTTGAGAAAAATCTTTGAAAGAAGCAACCAGTTTTTGATGGTCTGTTTCGTTGATCTCCTTGGTTCTGATCGAAAATATCCCTTCTTCTGATTTTTGTACCAAAAGTTCTCCCTGAATCTGGGGCTTTAATAATTCTTCCACCTTTATTTTTTCCGGAGAGTTGTCTGTGAATCTGAATTCCCAAAGACTGCCGCCGGTGAAATCAATGCCGAATTTCAAACCCCACAAGATCAAGGCGGCAAGACTTAAAGAAATGGTGATGCCGGAGATGATGTAAAAAATCTTTCTTTTGCTGATGATGTCATACATAAATTTAAGTCAAAATTAAAAGTTAAGGTGTGCGATTTCTTGTTTTTGGTTTTGATTATTTTGGATTTTTAATTTCACGTTTACTTTTTGGTCTTTGAATCTTGAATTCGCCTCACGCCCTAAACCACAGCTTATGATTCACTCCTTTTGGCGACATGAAAGCCATGATTAATGTTCTTGAAACAAAAATAGCCGAAAACATACTGACAATCACTCCGATCAAAAGAGTTAAAGCAAAACCTCTGACAACCGAGGTGGTGAAAAAGTAAAGCACTAAAGCAGTGATAATTGTTGAAACATTGGAATCTCTGATTGACGGCCAAGCTCTCAAGAACCCTTCTTTGACAGCCGCGTTTACTTCCCGGCCCTGTTTCAGTTCTTCTTTTATTCTTTCGAGAATCAGGATATTGGCATCAACAGCCATGCCGATAGATAAAATAAAGCCGGCAATTCCAGCCAAGGTCATGGTGACGGGAATCAGTTTGAAGATGATCAAAACCAATGGCACGTAAACAATTAAGGCAATAACGGAGAAAAAGCCGCCGAGCCGATAAACAAAGATCATGAACAAACTGATGATGACGAATCCAATCAGGCCGGAAAACAAGCTTTTTTCCAGTTCTTGAAATCCAAGTGTACCGCCGACAGAACGTTGCGAAATCAAATTAATTGGTACCGGCAGGGCACCCTGATTAAGATTCCTTGCCAGAGTTTTTGCTTCTTCAACGTTGAACTGGCCGGTGATTTGGGCTGAGCCGTTATTAATAGCCTCTTGAACTGTCGGCGCCGATAACGGCACGCCATCAATAAAGATGGCAATTCTTTTGCCGATATTTCTCAGGGTTAATTCTTCAAATATTTTTGCGCCTTCTTCGTCAAAATTGAGTAAGACATTTGGTTGGTAAGTCGTTTGATTAAACTGAACTTCGGCTTTTTCTAGGTATCTACCGGTTAAAGAAGTTGCTCTGAAATAAGGATCTTCGAGCATGGCTCTCGGATCATTATTTTTTTGGGCTTCAAGAATCACGGCAGTTTCAGTTTCTTCGCGTTCCTCTTTGAACTCCAAGAACGGCGTTTGGCCAATAGCTTGAATAGCCTGGTTAATATCCTTGATGCCAGCCAGTTCGACAATCAAGCGCCATTCTGAGCTGGCTTTTGAGATTTCAATTCTTGGTTCTTCTACGCCGAAAATATTAATTCTTCTTTCGATGACGTCTTTCAAACCCTCGAGGGCCTGAGATTTTTCTGATTCAGGGATGTTTGCGAGGTCGGTTGAATAAGTTAAGGATGTGCCACCGGCAATATCTAGCCCGAGCCTGAATGTTTTTGGATTGAATCCGGGCAGTTTTAAAAACGAGATTTTGCTATTGATAAAATTAGCGGCCTGATTGTATGGTTCCGGGTAAACAAAAATTGCTGCAGCAATTGTCAGGATTAAGATCAAGCCCAATAATGACCAGGCTTTTTTCTTTTCATTAACAAGGACAGAAAACATAAAAAATGTATTAAGTAGTTTGTGGTAAATATTTAGAAAAGTTCAAGTGGATTCGGGATTTATTAAAGCATGAAAATCAACCTATTTCAATTGAGTTTTCAGTGCAAAAATGATAAAATTTTTTAATTAGAATTAAACTTCCTCCCGTAGCTCAATTGGTAGAGCAATGGCCTTTTAAGCCAGTGGTTCTGGGTCCGAGTCCCAGCGGGAGGACAAATCTATGAATGATACATTTTGTGTTTATGTCATTCAAAACCATTTAAGCAAAAAGATTTATATTGGCTACACCTCTGATTTATCCGTTCGGCTTAAAAGGCATAATCAAATACTACCAAGTAAAAAATCTTCTTTTACCTATAAAAATCATGGAATTTGGAAAGTTGTTTATAAAGAGATATTTAATTCAAAAGAGAAAGCGCAAGATAGAGAAAAAGAATTGAAAACTTCTTGAGGCAGAGAATTTATTCATAATTTTCTTAATGGTAGATCCGTCAACTGACGGACTTTAAGCCAGTGGTTCTGGGTCCGAGTCCCAGCGGGAGGACATTTCGGCGTAAACAAAAAATAAACCGCCCCTTTTGGCAACTTCAAGTTTTTAAGAATTTGAAGACAAATCTTTGATTTGACTAAATCAGTTTTCTGGTTTATGATTTTGCTATCAAACCAAATTTTGCGAGGAGGCAAAATAATGAAGATCTCGGTTTTAATATTGTTTGGGCCGACACCGGGTAATGCCTGGTATGGTGTGGCACGAAGGGGTATTCACTCACTCCTGTGGCGACGGGGTTTTGATGGTTCGCTGACCCTTAGGTACAGGGAAGAATCAGGGCTCGAAATTCGTTGCGCGGTGGAGCGCTACCTTCCCGTGGCAATTGCCTGCGATCTGGCAGAAAATATGGCTAAGATCGTTAGGGACGCGAGCGCGTCATCCGGCGTATGCCATGTCTTTCAAGGGTCAGATGCGGAAACACCTTTCGTAACCAAGAGATTCTGAGACAAAGGAGACAAAATGTCTGATTTTTGCACTGTCCATAAACTGCCCTTCGGAAATCTAGTAAGGGGGTATCAGTATTTTCTTTATGTCACTGGCAAGGGTTACGCCACCGAAGATGCTGTCACTTTCGTTGATGCAGTATCTAACGGCGCGGTCTCGTTTTCCGAACCAGAGAGTCTTTGCCGTTTTGTCAAAGGTTGTGGCTGGACGATTGCCGAAGACTTACCAGAAGAGGTTAAACAGGCCTGGAAATCCGGTTAATCTTGATCACGTCACGCAATCAGCCACCCCGAATTGGGTGGCTGATTTATTTTATAGTCCAATTTCTTCTGCCACTGCTTGCATTGATTTCAAAGAAATTGTAATGAATTCCTCGAGGCTCAAACCGATTTTTTCCTGGCACATGGCAATCTCATCTCGGCGCGTGCCTTTGGCAAAGTTTGGTTCCCTGAATCTTTTCAAAATCCTCTCAACTGTCACATCAGCGATTTTTTTGTTTGGCAGGACCAAGGCCGTGGCGACAATCAAGCCCGTTAAAGAATCACCGCAGAAAATCGTCCAGTCCATCAATGTTTTTGGTTCGGCGCCGGTATTGTGCCAATTATGAGCCGCCATGGTATAAGCAATATTTTCAGGAATTTCATATGCTTTTTCTCTTGCCCACTTTGTGATTTGAATTCCTTGCATATTGTCAGGCACGCCTTCGCAGTAATCGCCGTCGTGTAATAAGCCGGCTATCCCCCACTCTTCTTTGGTCCCTGAAAGTCCTTGTTCTGATTTGCCTCGATTTTTCAGTTCGTCATAAATGCCCTCCATTAAAGCTTTCAAAGCCAACATGTGTTTAACAATGTTTTCGTTTTTGACATGTTCGCGGATTAAACCTAACGACTGCTCTTTACTTATCATGATTTGTTTTTAATTTTTAGTTTCGAAATTTGAATTATGCTTTTATATCGCTCGCTATCGCGTTTGACAATCTCATTAAATCATCTGTCGGAATTTCAAAGATGGCATTTGGCGTCCCTGCCGCCGACCAGACTTTGTCAAATTTTATAAGATCTTCATCAATGAAAACAAATTTGATTGGTGTTTTGTGGCAAAAAGCCGGTACGCCGCCGATTGGGAATCCTGTTTTTTCATAAACAAAATCTGCATCAGCCTTGCCGATCTGTGGATTTTCTATTCTCAAATTCTTAAGAATTTGAGAATAGGTTTGAAATAGTGCGTTTCTGAGCTTTTTTTCGGAAACCCGATTTGGTCCAGAAGTGATGACCAGGATCGGTTCTTCTACGATGCTTTCGGCCGGAATCCTTACCTCTGGCGTTAGAGTTGTCAATTTGAAAATAATGCTCTTGGCGATTCTGGCGAGTTCGCACCCGGCTTGATTGGCGGCGTCTTGCGAGGTCCTGGTGGTTTCAGAAAACTCAAGCACTTTCACGGCCACGCTGTTTTTGTTCAGAAAATTTTGAATTATTTGAGATTTATTCATAAAGCTCAAATTTTCAGATCTTTTGGCGCCAGAATTACCTGCCTGATATCTTCCGGCTTCAAATATGTATCAACAGCTTTTTCAATATCCTTGATTGAGATCGATTCTATTTCTTTCATTATTTCTTTGTAGCTTTTTGGTTCTTCGCCGTGAAGAATATCATGGGCGGCATTTTCAATTATTCTTCCCGGATTTTCAAATGACAATGAAAGTCTGCCGAGGATTAAATCAATGGCTCTTTTTCTCAGACTTTCATTGTTTTTATTGTTCTGGACAACGTCCATTGCTACTGTTATGGCTTCTTCATATTTTAACGGGTCTGTACCGATATAAATTCCCCAAAATCCAGCCTCAGCGTATCGATCGGAGATGGTTCCTGTGTGATAGCATAGTCCTCTTTTTTCTCTCAGTTCCTGGTAAAGAGGAAATGAAGATCCACCATCAATCATTGATGCAAAAAGTTCGAGCGTCAAGGAGTCTTTTGTGTCTGACGCCGCCGTCATCGAAGCAAGGATCAACTGTATTTGCTGGATATCAGATTTTTTTTCAATCTGTCTTCTTTCTGTATATTTTTCTATTTCTATTTTTTTACGATTGGTCGGATTCAACTTTCTCCTGTTGGAGAACGACTGGTCAAAAAGTTTTTGGGCTTCGTTCGGTAATATATTGCCCGCCACGACAATCGCAAAATTCGCGTTGTTATAGTATCTATTCAGGAATTTTTCAAAATCTTTTTTCTCAAAAGACAAAACTGATTCGGACGTTCCCAAGCCCGATCTAGACAACGGATGGTTTTGGTACAGAAATTTAAAAGTGGCCATTTGTAGAAATCTTCCGGGATCGTCATTCCACATTTTTATCTCTTCGGCAATATTTTGCATCTCAATTTTGATCTTATCTTCTGGAATGCTTTGATTGTTGATAATTTCGTTCAAAAAGATACCGATAGTTTCTTGTTTTTCTTGTGGTACTCGGCAGTAGAAAAAAGTTCCTTCTTTTGTGGTGAAAGCATTGTGATAACCGCCGAAATCTTCGAGGTACGCGCCGACCCGTTGGCTATCTTGGAATATTTTTGTGCCTTGAAAAACCATATGTTCTAAGGCATGAGCCAATCCGGCTTCTTTTGGCCAGATTTCGTCTCTGGTGCCGGCTTTGACCAGAACTCCGGCCGCGACGGTGTTGGCGTGCGGCAAATTCATGACGTAAAGCGGTACGCCGCTAGAAGTTTTTAGCTTTTCAAAACTAAGGTTTTTCATAAAGAAGTTTTAAATTCCAATCCTCTGTCATCAACGAAAATATAATTGCCGCCGCGAGGTTTGTTGAAAATAATCTTGTGACACTTGAAGCCATGCTCCCTCAACCAGTTCTCGGTGATTTCTTTGTGTTGTTCGTTTGTTCGTGAGGTGAAAAAAGTAATAATATTTCCGGCTTCAAAAAGAGCGTTGATTTTTTCTTTGGCACCCGAAATTTCCGAAACGATTTTCATTCTTTCGATGTCTTCATTAGGGCAGTCTTCACAGATAATGCCGTCAATGTCGACAATATAGTTTTTTAAGTGATCCGGAAGCTTTGGGCTTTTGGTTTGTCCGTTTTTAGTGATTTCAATGAGGTTGTCGTTCATTTTTAAACGAGTTAAGATTATTTAAGTTTTAATTTTAGCATATTTCATGAGGTTTGGAGCGCATCTATCGATAGTCGGAGGCTATTCAGAAGCCTTAAAAAGAGCACAAAATATTGGTGCAGATAGTTTGCAGATATTTTCTTCGCCGCCAAGAAACTGGAGGTTGAATAAACCAGACAAAAAATCAGTTGAGCTATTTTTGCAAACGAAAAAAGAACTCGGCATAGATCCTGTTTATTTCCACGCAACTTACTTGATTAATCTGGCCGGAGAGGATGCGGTGGCCGAAAGATCCGTTGAGTTTTTAATCAAAGAATTGAATATTGCTTCAACGCTTGGAATTCGGGGTTCAATCATTCATCTTGGTTCTTTCAAGGGTCACAAAACTCAAGAAGCATATAAAAAGTTTTTGAAAAACATTGAAAAAGTGTTATTAAAAATTCCACAAGACTCAATGTTTATTATTGAAGGTGCGGGCAACAGAAAAATCGGCGTTACCTTGGAAGAAATTGCCGAAATTATTAATGACTTGGAAGACAAAAGAGTCAAGGTTTGCCTCGATACTTGTCATCTTTGGTCAGCTGGATATGACATTTCTGACATCAAAAAATTTGATCAGTTTTTAAAAGAGTTTGATGCGAAAATCGGGTTAGAAAAACTTGAGGCTTGGCACGTTAATGACAGTCGTGATCCTTTTGCTAGTTTACGCGATCGTCATGAAAACATCGGACAAGGCACAATGGGTTTAAAAACTTTTAAAGCTTTTTTGAATAATAAAAAAATAAATGACCGAGCATTTATTATTGAAACTCCGGGATTTGATGGTAATGGTCCGGATAAAAAGAATTTAGATATTTTAAAAAAGCTGGCAACCAATGCTAGCACTCCTTAGGCTATGATTATTCAGCTTTTTGGCATCCCGGGCAAAAATATGTTCCCCTGCCGCCTAAGGAGATTCTCTTGATAATTGAACGGCATTTTCTGCAAGATTCACCGGATTTGCCGTAAACCGAAAAGTGGTTTTGATAAGTCCCCCGAGTGGTGTCGGGGTGAATGTAGTACTCGTCTGAAGCGCCGCCGTATTTCAAACCAAGTTTCAAAACTTTAATGATGTTTTCTCTCAAGCCGTTAACCTGTTTTGCGTTTAGCGTGTTTGCCGGCATGGCGGGATGGATTTTTGATAAATATAACGATTCATTAGCATAGATATTGCCGATTCCGGCGATTTTTTCTTGGTCAAGCAAAACTGTTTTGATCGGTCTTCTGGTGTTGGTGAGTGCTTTTGCAAAACTTTTTTGATCAAAATCTTTTCGAAATGGCTCAATGCCGTATTTTTGCAGTTCTTTATCAAGTTGAACATTTGTCAAAAGCTTTATCCACCCAAATTTTCTCATTTCATTGAAAAAAAGTTTCCCCCTCCCGATTGTCAGAATGACCCGGGTTGATTTTGAGGGTAAAAACTCACCAACAGTCGGGATGACTCTTTTCAGCTTGATTTTTTGTCCGCCAGCTGGCGGATTGGATTGCCAGATGAGCTGGCCGCTTAACTTTAAATGGATAATCAAATTTTTTTGATGAGTCAGCTTGATGATCAAGAGTTTTGCTCGTCTTTCAACCGCAATAATTATTTTTCCAACAACAAGTTTGGGATTTTGCGGAAACTGTTTTTTTGATAAAACTTCAACTTTCGTGATTTTTTTATTCAAAATCGCTTTCTTAAGCTGTCGTCTTATTGTTTCGACTTCTGGAAGTTCAGGCACGATTCATTAATAGATTATTTCTGTATTGGGCAACATTGTTTTCAGTTGGCCGATGCTTGTTTCAGAGAATGTGTTGTTTTTAAGATTAAGAGTTTTGAGATTATTCTTTAAGTTGGCAATCTCGTTGGGAAAGGTGTCAATCTTATTGTTACTGAAATCAATGGCTTCGAGCTTGTATAGCTGTCCGATCTCGGCCGGAATTCCTGTTAGTTGGTTATCAGAGGCGTCAATGATCCTGAGATTCGACATTTTTCTGATTTCTGCCGGCAAGGCTCCGGTAAGTTGATTGTGATCGACATAAAACTCCTCTGTCTTTGAAAGATTTCCGATCTCTGCCGGCAAGGACTTTAGGCCCTTGTTCGACAAGTTTAATGTTTTTGAACCGGTAATAGTGTTTAGAAAATTATCCGGAATAATTTGTGTAATCTTTTGGGGTTCGCGTTGAACGATTTGCGAAATTAAAATCGATCCTGCGAAAATCAACGGAACGATTAAGAGAAAAATTAGTTTTATCATGTAGTTATTGTAGCAGTTTTATTCGACCCCAGATTAGCCAAGCCTCATTTGCTATAATTGTTTATGAGACATCGGAAAAATTAATTTCTTACTGATCCATGAAAAAAAGCTATCTTATTTACGGCGGCTCCGCTGTACTTCTCTTGGTTGTTGTCTTGCTTTTGGTTTATTCAAGTCCCGGACAGCCAGTTTTACCGGTGTTGGCCCCAAGCCCGACTCCAATAATTTCAGTTTCGCCAACGGAGTCTCCGGTTATTTCTTCTGCGGCGTCATCGCTGCCAACCTCTCCTTCTGAAGCTCCTCGAACCGGAGCTGTCAGGGATTTTGTCTTCACCGCCAGCGATTTCAAATATTCTTTAACGGAATTAAGGGTTAAAAAAGGAGATCTTGTGAAAATTGTTTTACAGAATAAAGAAGGATTTCATGATCTAAAGATAGACGAATTCGGAGTCGCAACTGAAAAGCTTCGGGTTGGGCAAGAAGATGTAGTAGAGTTTGTTGCCGATAAAATCGGTACTTTCGAGTATTACTGTTCGATTGGATCTCACAGGTTAATGGGTATGAAGGGTAATTTGATTGTCGAATAGTCCTTCTGTTTTGCGCTGTTTTACAGAAGAGACGGTTTTAAAATTCAACATTGGGGTTTGAGCAGTTGTCACTAATCCTTGCAATTGCGATGATTAGTGACAAAGGTCTATTGTATAAATTTGAAGCTTGAAAGCATCATCTCTTGGAGTTTCCTGACGCCCGCGTTAATTTCTCCGGATCTGATAATTAAATCTCCGGTGAAGGGATCGCAGTTTTCGAGTGGGATCGGTTGATCTCCTCGCATGCAAACCAGTCTTTGGTTTGGCATTTTGGCTCCGGAAAAAATGAAACCAGATTCCTGCCAGGATCTCGGTTTTTTTGAAAAGCTGATAAAAGTCGCCCAAGGCGTTCCGTCTTCAAGAATGAAGTCGGTTGCTTGCGCTGTTTTTTCGGTTAACGCGACGTTGCTTTCTTGATATTCCCCGTTGATTCCTTCAGTCGGATATCCGTAAGGGAAAACAGAAACGTGATCTGCGTCTGAAAAATGAATATATGGCTGCACTATGAATTGTGAATTTTCTGTTGGCGGATAGAAATTGAATATTGGTGCGATCTGGTCACTGGAAAAGTCTGAGACCATCCATTCTCGAGGATATTTGATTTCGAAATTAAACTTTGCGTTTCTGTAGGTTGACCATTCGTCTTGAACTATCGGCGTTGGCAAAATTTCTGTCAAATTCTTCGTTGGTTTGTTGCCAAGGATGCCGTAATAGATAAACATAAATCCGACCACAAACAAAGAGGTCAGGATTGAAAAACTATTCTTCAATATATCAACCAGCCGGTTGGTCGGTTTCTTTGAGTGTTCCATTTTCAATAATCAAGTATTTGCTGACTTTGACAGAAGGTTGGGTAGTCATCGGGTCCTCTGGTTTTCTTTCGGCATAGTTCACGACGACGGTGCTGCCAAGAAAATTTATGTTTTGTGGCGCGATTCTGTCGCCTAGCAAGATCGCGTTCGTGCCCCGGAAACTCCCTGTTTCATTGATAGCCGCGGCGACATAAAAAAATGTTCCTGAGCCTCCGGGGCTTTGCGTAAACATTAAAATTGCGTCTTCATCATCGTCTTGATCGAGGTCTTTATAGACCGGGTTTAAAAAGATTTGAGAATTCTGAAGTTTTATTTCTTGATTTTCCACATAGTACGTTGCATTTTCAGGAAAAATAATCATATCTTTTTTATAAATATTTTTCAGAACAAAAAATGA
This sequence comes from Candidatus Brennerbacteria bacterium RIFOXYC1_FULL_41_11, assembly GCA_001817215.1. Lineage (GTDB taxonomy): Bacteria > Patescibacteriota > Minisyncoccia > UBA6257 > Brennerbacteraceae > UBA10122. The sequence goes on from MHHX01000012.1 coordinate 48,881, forward strand.
AAACAAAACGGCAAAGAGAATCATTATTGATCCGATCAAGATTGTTTTTTTGTTGTTCTCTAGACCGTTCTTTAAAAACTTAATTTTCACGATTTATTTGACATCCAATAACTCTACTTCAAAGATTAATGTTGCATTCGGGGGAATAACGTTTGGTACACCCGATTCGCCGTAGGCCATTTCCGGCGGGATTGTCAATTTCCTTTCACCGCCGATTTTCATGCTTAAAATCCCCTGTTCCCAGCCCTGAATCACCTGGCCTGCGCCAAGAGTGAAAGAAAACGGTTGGTTTCTGTCATAGGAGCTGTCGAATTTTTTGCCGTCGAGAAGCTTGCCGACATAATTAACAGTAACAATCTTTCCGTTTTGCGCCTCAAGGCCATCTCCTATTTTTAAATCTTCAATTTTCAAATTATTATTCATATTTGTGTATCCATCAAAATCATTAATATTTTTTTGCTTGTTTGTTGCGTAATAGATTGTTGAGGCGAAAATAATCAAAATCGCCAAACTTATTAAAATTTTCTGTATATATTTTTTATTCATGAAGTTTTTATAATAATCTTTTTATCTTTGATTCTGATTTTAGACCGGCTTCATTTGAGATTATCTCTAGATCGCGTGAAGAAATTCCTAATGGTTCAATCAGATTTTCCGGCGCAAAAGATTCATCAAAAAAATGGTTGCCATGCAATCCGCCCACACTAATGATCCCGACGCACGGTGGTATTAGTTTTGCCACGGTGGCATGTTCGTAGCCAGAAGCCACAGCGGCATCGTCTATTTTAAAACTTGTTTGTTGATACCACTGGGCAAGGATATAAGCTGCCAGTTTTTTTCTTCTTTGTTGGTCAGATACGTTAACCATCTTTATTGAGCTTTATGTTAAAATTATCTTAACATGGATAAGATTTTTGTTGAATATCCTGAAACTTGGGGAAATTATCAGCTTTTAGATTCAGGCGGCTGCAAGAAACTGGAGCGGTTTGGTGATTTCAGAATCATCCGGCCTGATCCGCGAGCCATCTGGTTGCCTAGTTTGCCGGAATCGGAGTGGCATGAAGTCTTGGCACAGTTTTCCGGAAGATCAAAGGCAGATGGGAAATGGCAAAAAATAAGCACGATACCCGATAGGTGGGAAATTAACTGGCAAGACTTTAAGTTTCTGCTCAAGTTTTCTGATTTTAAAAATATTGGTATATTCCCCGAACAAGCTTCAAATTGGGAGTGGTTGAGGAGCGCGCTCCGAAATCCTGAGCGAAGTCGAAGGACCGAGGATTATCCATTGCGAGTCTTGAATCTTTTTGCATACACGGGCGCGGCTTCAGTCGTGTGCGCAAAATTCGGAGCTGAAGTAACGCATGTTGATTCGGTAAAAAGTATTAACTCTTGGGCAAAAGAGAATGCGAAGTTGAACGCTGTGTCAGAGGAGCAGATTCGCTTTCTCGAAGACGATGTTTTAAAGTTTGTCATGAGAGAAGCGAAACGCGGCAATAAATATGATGGCATTATCATGGATCCGCCACGTTTCGGCCATGGTATCAAAGGCGAAATCTGGAAACTTGCTTTTGATCTGCCAAAACTTGTTTTTGAATCTCAAAAAATATTGTCCCTTGATCCGGTTTTCTTCTTAATAAATGCTTATACGGCCGATTTGTCATCAATCGCTTTGAAAAATCTTTTGGAAAACGTAACAAAAAAATTTGGTGGCAAAATTGAGTCAGGAGAGTTAGTCTTGAAAGAAAAATCAGCCGGACGCTTGTTGCCAAGCGGGATTTTTGCCAGATGGCAAAGATAAAACCGAAGAAACAAAACGCTTCTTAGGGTTTGCCAATCAGGGAAATTGGGGTATAATTTAGCAAATTCCAATGACCTTTTAAGGAGGCACGAATGCAAAGAAACAGAGTCCTTGTGGCGGATCGGTATTTTTCCCTTCCGTGGGTAGCCGTAGATATGATTTTTGTGTCAGCAGGCGGGAAAATGTATAAAGCATACAGGGTCCTGGAAGTTGGGCCCATGAAACGTGAAAATGGGGAATGTATTTACGCGGCGCCAAAGCTTGAGGAAATAAGGCTGGATCCTGAGAAACATCGAGGATGGAAACCTGGTCGGATGGCAGCCAGGTGGGCTATTGTCGCGGCTTTCAGATACGAGGGGTACGGCAGCGTGGTCATGGCCAATAAATGCAGGATTTAATCAAAAAGCAACCGTCCCGCTCAGCGGGACGGTTTTGCTGTTTATCGGATATAAACGCAGTATGGTTCTATCAACTCGTAAGAACATTTGATTTCTACAGAAGATTCATCTTTACTTGAGCTTAGTGAATAGACTCCGAGAGCCTTATCAACTCGGCTCCTAAAATAATTATTAAGAGTTTTGTCAAAATGTGGGAATAAGCCGGTTTTCATAAAGATTTTGTAATCAGAGAGATTAATTCTTTTATTGAGCCTTTTTAGATTTTTGCCGCAAACAGCAAAATGCGGTTTTCGCGTGTTGCCGACTAATAAAACCTGTTTTGGCAGTTTTTGCCAATGAATTTTGTCCTCTGAAAACTCTGTAAATTTTCCTTGTTCTGTTGTGCTATATGATGATTTTGTTTCTATGAATAAGCCAATAACTTTACTTGATTGCGAAGATTTTACAAAAGCATTAACTAAACCCGGTCGGCAAAACACACCGGAGTATCCCCAGAAGAATTTGCCGATTGCTCTCTCTTCTTTTTGCTTAATTTTAATGATTTCTTCCAAGCCGTAGCCGCAGTATGGTCCGGCTTTCATTAAGAGAATGTGATTATATCTTGTCATGTTCCAGATGTTTTTCCAGAACAGCGATTTTCTCACTATCTTTTTTGAGATACTTTATTTTTCTCCACTTTCTTTTTAGTCCCATTTTGTAAATTTGAAGCAGATCGCGAACGGATATTAGGTAATAATAATTGTTCCTCGCCTCAAACTTTTTCTTTTTTATTTTACGCTTGGATATTTTTTCTATGTTTTCAAAACTCTCAAAAGACAGGGTTTTTTTGTCTTTGGCAAACTCGTGAATATGATTCGGGTCTTGTTTGTATCCAAATTTCTCAATTAAGTCTTTAAAGAAATTAAATCTTTTTTGCAAAAACTGTTTTGGGATTATAAAATCAATATCCCCAACACTTTTGGGGAATCCAGCAATTTTATAGCATAACAAAGAACCGTATAGACACGGAGTAATCTTATTTTTATTTAAGATTTTTGATACTTTCAAAAATAATTCAAATGCCTTTTTGCTGTTTACCATCCTGATTACCGATAACTAATTACTATTAACTAAGCTCTCTTCAAACTCCAAAATTCCTTTGATATCTGGAGAGTATTTTGAAACATCCGGGAAATCAAGGCTTACAATCCGTGAATAAACAGTTTGGACAAGCTTTGACAAACGGTCAATGAAATCTTTTTCAAGATTAAGTTCAAGAATCGGGTTGTCGTTTTTTGAGGCCTCAATAAATTCCAAGATTCCTTGGTTAATTTTATACTTTAAAAAATCTTGCGAATTTTCAATCAAAAGCTTATAAAATCCAAGCTGGTTTTTGTATTTATAAGCCTTGATTTTTTCATACTCTCCCTTGCCCTGCCAGTTACTTAATGACTGGCCGGTTTTCAGATCAAAAACGATAATTTCTTTGGGATCCATCTCTTTAATTTTATCAATCTTGCCCGTGAGCAAAGCTTCGCCCAAAACCACTCCCCTGTTCCTAAAGTTGACTTCAATCTGATCGGTTTGGCTAAAATTATTTTGGTTTCTATCAAAATAATTCTTCAGAATTAATCTTCCTCTTAATAAGTATTGAGAAAAATCTTGATCACCTAACCTTTCATTTTTCAAGGCTTGTTCAAACTTTTGCAGCAAAAAATCAAGCTTTGGTAATTCTCCTTGGTTTTTAAGATAAACATGAAGCTGCTCAACGGCTTTGTGGATAGCCGAACCAAAAGACCCGGATGGACTCTTGGCTTGTGGAAAAAATAAAAGGTTCTGTTCAATAAAGTTTTGCGGACCGCCTCGAGAAAGGTCAAGAAAATTATTCAGATGCGTCGGGCTTAATTTATATTCTTGGAGAAACTGTTCCAACAAGATTTTTTCGTTATTTTTAAAAGGTGGTGCATGCAAAGCCAAAATCGGGCTTGAAATTGCTTCAATAATTTCGTCGTTGTCAAGAGTATCTTCTTTTAAAGAAAACTTGTTGACAATGAAGTTTAGTGCCAAAGAAGGATCGCCTTTTTCATTGGTTTCGTAAGAGCTGAGAAAAAGGTTTCTTTTGCTTCTAGTTAAGGCAACGTAAAAAAGCCTTAACTGGTCATCCTGGGTATCTCCTGCCGGTGCAATCGACAGATTGCCCGGAAATGATAACAGGGAAAAGTTTTTTGTTTTTGCCCAAATATCATTCTGGCAGGATAAAACGAAAACAGTATTGAATTCTTGGCCCTTGGCTTTATGGGCCGTCATCAAATTGACAGCGTTCTGAGAATCGATAAACGGAGTCTGATCAGGTAAAGAAAGCTTGTGCTCCTGATGGATTTTTACGAACTCAACCAAATCCTGGATTTTTAAAATTTCTCCTTGTTTGTATTCTCTCAAGGCGCCGTAAAACACTCTCAGGGCCGATAAAAATAAGAGATATTCTTGGGTATTGTGTTTCAGATTTTCTTTTGAAAAATAATATTCCTTAAGGGGGCTGGAGCGATGTGTTGTGTGAGGCGTAAGGTATGAGACATTCTCAACAACTTCTTCTTCGTCTGTTAAGGCGACCGGCGAACCAATAATTGAATCTAAAACATGTTCAAGGGTTTCGTATTTCGCTATTCCCGATAGATCAATCAAGAACCTCGCGATAGCGTTGATTTTTTTGTCGGGAAATTCAAGCATTGATTCTAACCATGGTTTTCTTTCTTTATTTGCAGTTAAAGATATTTGCCAGATTTTTATCCTGTCAATTTCCCAGAAAGGATAGCTCAAGATTTCCGGAAGGAGGTTGTCCTCTGATTCAGATTTTCCTGAAAGAGAAGAAACATACTCAGCGATAGTAATAATTTGTTTTATGTGCGGTTGAGTCAAGACATCTCTTTGCCGCTCATAAGAAACAGGAACTTTTTGTTTTTGAAGATATGTTGATACTTCTTGGAGGATTTTGTGTTCTCTGGCTATAATCGCAATTTCGTTTGGTTCTTCTCCGGCTTTTATCAGTCCCGAGATTTTCTTAGCTACCCAATGAAACTCGTGGACGTTTGTCGGGAATGATTTGAAGGATATCTCTCCTGTTTGTTTTTTTGGATTTATGGCGACGAGGTCTTTTTTCAATTCTTCTAACTTATTTTCCAACCTGTTTTCTCCCTGTCGGATTATCTGTTTTGCCAGTTCCAAAATTTCTTGAGTGGAACGGTAATTTTCTAAAAGTGAGATAATCGGCGCCTTGTATCTTTCTTGAAAATCAAGAATATTTGAAAGTTCGGCACCTTGGAATTTGTAAACGGCTTGATCATCGTCGCCGACAGCCATTAAATTCGGTTCATTGGGTGAAATCTCTGACTGAGCAATCAAATCGAGCAATCGCATCTGGGCGTCATTAGTGTCTTGAAACTCATCAACCAAAATAAACTGGTATTGTTCTTGCAGCTCATAACGCAATACTTTATTTTGTTGGAGAGTTTGGATCGTATCCAAGAGCATGTCGTCAAAGTCAAAATAGCCACTTTCGCGCATGATTTCGGAATACTCTTTGTAAACTCTGCCCAAAGCAGTCATTTTTTCGAAGTTGAGCGAGTCTTTGAAGCAGATTCTTTTTTCTTCATTCCTGATCAGCCACCTTGATTTAAATGCCGTAAGCGGTTTTGTTGATTCGTCTCCGCTTTCATCGAGTGCCAAGAGCAGATTTTTTTTGATGATTTCGTTAATTGGCCCGAAATGAGGCACCGGGAAATCTTTGGAGAAATTCAAGGTTTCAAACGCGGTCATCATTTTTTTTGCTTCTGGAATAATGCTTTTTGAAATTGTTTTCGAAAAAATACTTTCGAATAAAGGATTCAAAATTTCAAAAATCTTCTGGTTATGATTGATGATTTCAAGAAACTCTTCAGGCGATAAACCAGCTTTTTTTACCTGGCCAATTGCTTTCAAGGTCGGTTTCAGATAACTGAAGCCTTGATTAAAGTAAGTTTTATTTAAAGGGTTGTCATACGACAGGTTTTTGAAGATTTTTGACAGGCATTCAATCTGGGCAATCTCATCAGCCGGAGAAAAGCTGGCCGCATTGTAAAAAAATTCAGGGTGCCGCGAGATAATTTCTGTGCCAAAACCGTGAAAAGTATGAATGGCGACACGATAAGCATCTTTACCAATGATACTGGCTAACCGTTTACGCATATTAACTGCGGCTGCGTCAGTGAAAGTCAGACAAAGGATATTGCCCGGTAGCGTATCGGTTTTTTGTAAAATGTTTGCGACTCGCAGACTTAGAATCTGGGTTTTGCCAGATCCCGGCCCAGCCACAACTAAAAGCGGGCCGTAGACTGTATCAACGGCTTGTTTTTGCGTTTTGTTGAGCTGATTATAAGCTTCTTTAAAATCCTGCATTTTGCTTTTGAGAGTATTTTAGCAGGTTTTTATCTTGCAGAGATGCTTGCTTATTCTTTGTTCTTCTGGCGTTTGTTTCTTGTCCTCTCAACTTCAGTCAAGAGTTCTTTTCTTAACCTGACATTTTTGGGCGTGATTTCGAGAAACTCATCGCCAGCCATGATTTCAAATCCGCGTTCAATTGTTAGTTCGTAAGGAGGATTAAGATTTATCTCTTCATCGTTTCTGGCATTTCTGAAGTTAGACATGGCTTTATTTTTGGTTGGATTAACCATCATCTCAATTCCCTTTGATGTATTTCCGACAACTTGGCCCTCATAAACATCCACTCCCGGACCGATATAAAGCAACCCTCTTTCTTGAAGCATCCATAGAGCAAAACTTAAGGCCTTGCCCATAGACATCGATATCATGGAATCGACAGATCTTCTTTTGATTTCTCCGGCATAAGGGAAAAAGCCAATCACCCGTGAGGATAAAATGCCTTCTCCCTTGGTATCGATGACAAACTGATTGCGATAACCAAGAAAGCCTCTGGTCGGACCTTCAAAAAATAATCTGACTGCATTTTCTTTATGAAAAATGTTTTTTAAGAAAAACGCTCGATTGCCAAGCCGTTCAATAATGACGCCTTGATATTCTTGGGGGCAGTCAATGATCAACTCTTCAAAAGGTTCAAGCTTCTGTCCTTTTTCTTCTTTGATGATCACGTGGGGCTGGGAGATTTGAAGTTCATATCCGGCGCGTCTCATGTTTTCAAGCAAAATGGCAATGTGTAGCTCGCCCCTCCCCGAAACCTTAAAGCTGTCGGCTTTTGAGAAATCAACGTGCAGACCGACATTGACTTCGAGCTCGCGTTCAAGATATTCTCTTAACTGTCTTGAGGTGATAAATTTCCCGTCTTTCCCGGCAAAAGGAGAGTTATTGACAAGAAAATTCAGAGTTATTGTTGGTTCGTCAATGGCAATCGCCGGCAGAGGCGTGGCGTCTGCGTTGGTAGTAATGGTTTCGCCAATATTGATATCCGGTATGCCGGCAACCAAAGCAATGTCTCCTGTTTGTATTTCCGTTGTTTCTTTTCTTTCAATGCCTTCAAAACTAAAGATCTTTGTTAATTTTCCGGCTCTTGTTTTGCCGTCGGAGTTTTTGACAAAAACACTTGAGTTTTGTTTGATGGAACCTTGATAAACCCTGCCAATCGCCATCCTGCCCAAAAAATTGTCATAAGCCAAGTTAAAAGGTTGGAACATTAGATCTTTACTCAAAGACGTCTGGTCGGCTGCGTTAGGGACGTGCTTAATGATTGTTTCAAGCAGGGGTTTTAAATCTTCGGATTTCTCATCCAAGGAATTTTTGGCAATGCCAAGTCTGCCGATTGTGTAAACAACCGGGAAGTTGGCTTGTTTTTCATTGGCGCCAAGTTCCCAGAATAGTTCCAGAACTTGATCGTGGCAAAGACTGGGGTTGGCGGCATTTTTGTCAATTTTATTGATCAGAACGATCGGATTTATGCCTAATTCCAAAGATTTTTTCAAAACAAAACGCGTTTGAGGCATTGGGCCCTCTTGAGCATCGACGACCAAAAGCACTGAATCAATCGAACGCAAGACTCTTTCGACTTCTGAACCAAAATCAGCATGACCCGGTGTATCAACGATATTGATTTTGACATCTTTATAGATGATCGATGTATTTTTTGAATAAATCGTAATCCCGCGCTCTTTTTCCAGATCGTTTGAATCCATGGTCGTTCCTTCAATAAGAACGCCGGCTTGTTTCATCAAGGCGTCAGTTAAAGTTGTCTTGCCGTGATCAACATGGGCAATAATCGCGATATTTCTGATTTCCATTGCTGTTAGAAAATAAAAAAGGCCTTTTGGCCTGCTGATATGTATATTATAGCAGAAACTTTTCAGTCCTTCAACAATAAGTTTCGTTGATCTCCCCGTTTGTTAATTCAAGGGTTCTGTTAAGTTTTATTTTATCCAGGAAATATCTGTCATGGGAGATCATCAGGATGGCGCCTTCAAAATCCATCAACGCCTCTTCAATCACTTCTCGAGAATAAATATCAAGATGGTTTGTTGGTTCATCAAGAATCAAAAACTCGTTTTGTTGGTTTGTCAGTTTGGCAAAAATCAACCTGACTCTTTCGCCGAGGCTGAGGTTCGAAACTTTTTTGAAAATGTCGTTTCCGGAAAAGAGAAATTGACCAAGAATTTTTCTCGGATCTTTTTCGAGTTTTTTCAGACGCAACGTTTGCAAAAGCTCTTGTTCAACAGTATTTTCAGGATTCAGAATCTCGTGTTCTTGGGCAAAGTATCCAAAATTGACTTTTTCGCCGATTTTGATCTCTCCGGAATCCGGTTTCAGAATGCCAGTGGCAATTTTTACGATGGTTGTTTTTCCGGAGCCGTTCTCGCCTTTTAGCAGCACGTGATCTTTACCCCTGATCTCAAGCGCAACACCATTCAACACTTGTTTCTGGCCAAAACGTTTTGAAATATTTTTTAATTTTAAGATTAGTTTCCCGGCGTTGGTTTCACCGTCAAAACCGATTGATCCGATTGTCTTTTCTCGTTTTGGTCTTTTTAGCTCTTGGGAATAAACCTCTCTTTCAAGGCGTTTTTTCATGGCCCTGACCTGTTTGCCTTTTTTCTTGTCGCCTCCCATTGCGGCCTGCTGCTTTTTGAGACTCAGCCAAAGCTCAAGTCTTTTTTTATGTTTTTGTTGTTTTTCGTATTCGTAGCCTTCTTTTTCCGACTGCGTTTCTTTGGCAATCAAAAAATCTGTGTAATTCCCATGGAATTCAGAAAATCTTTCGTTGGCAGAATCAAGCTCAAGTATTTTGTTTGCTGTATTGTCTAAGAATCTTCGATCGTGGCTGACAATTAACACTCCTCCGTTGAATTCTCTGACAAAATTTTCAAGCCATTCAAGGCCTCGGAAATCAAGATGATTAGTCGGTTCGTCAAGAATCAAAATGCTCGGTCGGTGCAAAAAAATTTTCGCCAGGGCTAATTTTGTTTTTTGTCCGCCGGAAAGAGTTTTTATTTTCAGGTTCGGATCAAGTTTCTCGGTCGTTCTGATTTCTTGTTCTTCGCCATTCGCGGAAAATTTTACGGCGGTGTTGAAATTAACTTTGCCCAAAGCATTTTTTATTTTTATTTTGTCTCCAAACCCTAAAAAGCTCTCGATGGTATCTTCCGGCGCAAACGGCAGTTCTTGAGGCAAATATCCGATTTTTTCATTTTCAACCCTTACGCTACCATTATCAGCTTCGATCTTTCCAAGAATAATTTTTATAATTGTGCTTTTTCCCGATCCGTTTGGACCGACCAACCCTATTTTGTCGCCTTTTTTAATAGAAAAAGACACGCTTTCAAAAAGCGGGATGCCAAAATATTCTTTACTTAGGTTTTTTATTGAGATCATATAGTAAAATTATTGTGATTTTTAGTAATCACATATATAAAAGACGATAAAGAAGATTTTTAATTTCAGGTTAAGGTTTTAGTCTGGGTCATCTCCTGAATTTTTTCTGTCAATAATTTTATTAATAGAGTTAGAAGTTCTTTCAGTTTTTCCGTGAGTATTTTGATTAATCTCTGCCTTTCTTCTTCAGATAAACCTTCGCCGTAATTTGGAGTGGTTGTAGCGTAAGTTGATATGTTTGTATGCGTTGGTGTTGGCGAGGGAAACACATAGCCTCCTCCTCCACCACTGATGTTTCCGCCGCCGCCAGAAGCAGTCAGGGTTATGGAGCCATTGCCAGAAAAAGATGATTCTTGATTTAAGGCATCGGTAGCTTTTGCCCTGAAATACCAAGTATCATAATTTAATGAGGTGGCGTGTGTGAAAGAGTTGGAAGTTGAGGTGGCGGTATTGGTGGAGCAACCAGAATGATCCGGGTTTTGACACCATTGAACTGTGTAGGGTGTTGACCCCAATCCGGCTCCGGCATCTGTCGATGCTGTCCATGTCCAGGTTGGGGTGATATCTGCAGATCCGGTTGTTGTCGTTGGTGTGGTTGGAATAGACGGCCCAGTTGTGTCGTAATACGTCGAATCATTTGTGGTACTGGATTCTTCACTGGCTAAGTTTTTCAGTTTGGCAGTGATTGTTTTTGAACTATCGCTTGATGTGCAGCCAGTGGCACCAGAGGTGATGTTAAAGGAAGAGATGCTGTCGTTGTAGACAATCCAGCTTGACCAGTCGCTGCCGCTATTACAACTGAAAGCCACATGCGACGGATTATTCGAAGAAACTACGGAGATGATCGGAGTTGAATCATTGGTATAACCGGAAGAATCAGAAATGGTGATTGAGGTTAAAACCGGAGGATTAGTCGTGCTGTAAGTTATTGAGTTATCAGTACTAGTTGAAGCTTCGTTTGTGTTACCGGTTGAGCCTGTAGCCTTGTCTACGGCGATTGACGCTAGCACGGTACCGGATGTGGCCATGCCAGAAACAGCGATGTTGTAGGTTGTGCCGGATCCGGTCACGATGGCCGTTGTCGCTCCGGCTGTCCCGGATAATGTCACGTCTCCCGTAGCAAAATCAGCCACTGATTCGCTGAAAACTGCCGTGAAATCAACTGTTGACGAACTGGTTGGATCTGATTGTCCGACAGCTTGGTTGATGGTGACGTTCAGCGGAATATACTCATAAGCTCCAATATCATATCCCGCGCCTTGCGGAATCGAGGTGCCGGCATAGTCCAGTGTTATGCCAAGATTGACTCCATTGTCAATCAATCCCGAGGTTCTAAGTAGCCTTAAGTTTGGACTGGATGTTGAAACATAGACCGGATCTTGCCAAAACCCACTGGCATCGAATCCAGTATCCGACTTGTATAAAGCAAAATCATCATAATGATAGCTGCTGCTGCCAATTAATCCGGCGTAGATTCTTGTACCGCCAGCCGCCTGATACCAGTTGTTATAATTAACCGCGGAGAATGAGTTCAAATCCTTATAGGCAAACGCCCGGTCTCCGCCGCCAACTCCGGAATAGATATCTTGGACGGTATTGTTTTTTAAGACAACGTTGGTTGTACCATCGGTAACAGCGTCAATATTGATGCCACTAACCCAAGCATTTATTCCAGGGAGAGTGCCAACAAAAGTATTGTTATAAATATTGGCATTGGAAACTTTGTAGTTAAGTTGGAGCTGGGCGCCTGCAGTATTGTAACCGAGGTTGTGATAAACATTAACATTGGAAACCGTGCAACTGCTTTGGCCGCTTATAAAATAATTATTTGAACCGACATTTAAATCCGGGTAGCTTGACGTGAAATAAGCATTATTATATCTAATCGTGACGTTAGAAACCGTCATGATGCTTGCTTTTGAACAAAGCACATCTATATTGGTGTGACCATTATCATAAGATTCATTATTTTCAATCACTATGCCTGAATTATTGTCAGTTCCAGTGTAAGTCCAAATTCCCGAAAGTGCTGAGTTGTGGACAATATTGGAAGCTATCAAAATATTATCTGTGCCGCTGGTCCATAAAGATCGGCCTAGCGATCCTGTACCGAAATTCTCTCCGGTATGGTGAGTCGAGTTGCCACTAATAGTGATATCTGAACCCTCAAGGGTTTTAATCCCTGCTAGACCATTGTAAACAGTTTCTAGATTTTGTATGGTGAGATAGCTTTTGTTGTCAGCGTAGACAGCATAATCTCTCGTGGCTACTTCCATCGCGGAATATAATGCTGTTGGATCTGAGACAGCATATGTAAAAACATAATTATTCCCTTGATACCAGTCATATTGAGCCACCAGATCAGTTAACTGACTTTTCTTATCACCCCAATGGACAACGCTGTCTGGAGTAATGAACCACGCCCCGCTTGGGGCTGATCCGATTGCGCTTTTCCAAACATTGGCTGGGAGCGCTTGTGACTCGCTCAGATAGGAAGAACTATTTACAGCGAATCTATCGATGTAAGCAGTCATGGTCAAACTCAGGCCGGCATCGCCAAGCTCAAAATATCTAGGAGGATTTCTCAGTGTTCCCGTTAAAGAACCGCTATATAAGCTTGTTCCATCCAGCCTCCATTCCCAGGTTAAATTAGTGGCATCGTATTTTACTTCAACCTTGTACCATTGATTAACATTGATGCTTCCAGTTCCCGGTGCCGTACTGGGATAACTATAGTATGCGGTGGTACCGTTATTATAAAGAGCGAATCGAAAGCGAACTTCACCGCTTGAATTTTGAGTTATGCCAAAATACCAAGGCATTGTTAATGATGCGTTTAATCCTCTGGCAAGGTAAATTTCTTGACCATTAGCCATACCTTCGGCAGTGATGTAAACATAAAAACGAGCATAAGTAGTGTTTTGTTCAGAACCAAGATCCCGTGAAGTCTTGGCATTGTAATTAGATGATACTTTTTGAACTTTAAGAATTTGGCTCCCACCATCAGTCGGTGGAGTAATATCGGTGCTGTCTTCATCAACAATACTGCCCGACCCCACAGTTTCAGTCCAAGTTTCTTCGTAGCCAGTTCCCTCGAAACTCTCATCAGAAAGATCCCCTGTTCCTGCCGGAATAGAAGAATTATCCCAAGTGGTAATTTGGGTTGAACCATAAATTTTCGGTCTATTTCCAGTACCATAACTGCCAAATAAAATTGGAGTACCGGAAGCTCCAGAGCTGGGAGTGGTTAATTGTTCCCGCCAGATTTCGCCTTTTTTGAACAAGATCGAGTCTCCGGCGCTGAACGAAGAAGAATTAACTTTATTTATAGTTTGCCAAGCCTGGTCCGTGGCGGTGCCGATATTGCCGTCCAATCCACTTGTTTGGTCAACGTAATAAGTTGCTCCCGAAGCAGCGTCTTGACTAATTAATAAGAAAATCGAGACGAATCCGATGATTAAAAAAGTCTTGATTTTATCCATAAAACAGTTTCAATAATTAGAAACCGTATTTATTATCATTCTCAGTGTGATTTATGTCAAGATTTCCGCAAATGTTTGTGTATTTTGCTCATAATCTGACAGGGCGCAACTAATGACAGGATTTATGATTTTATAAAGTATATTCTTGCCAACGCGTCTGAATTTCACTAAGCCGTAATCTTTTAAAACTTTCAGGTGCTGGGAAATATTGGCTTTTTTTGCACCAATAATTTTAGCAATATCATCAACACCGGCTTCTTGTTTTTTTATGATGTTGAGTATTTCGAGCCTCTTGGGATTCGCCAGGATTTTGTAGATTTTTGCATTTTTCTGATAAGTTTCTTTATCAAATGGAGATTTTATTTTTGTCATCTTTATTTTTTGTTTAGAATATTTTTCTGGCTTTAATAAGTTGAATTTTTAGAAATAGCTGTCTAAGAACTTGGTGATTGTATAGTTTTAACGAAAGATGATCCCTGGTTCAAATAATAATAAACTGCCCGGCACTGTAAGCGCCGAGCAGTTTATTCAAATGTCTTTAAATATTATTTTATTTCACCGTAACATTGCCGCTAACTGGTTGTCCGTCAACTGTTCCAGAGGCTGAATAAGAGCCGTATTGAAATATCCGCCAAGCCAAGCGCAGTTTTCCGTTTGGTTCCACGGTGCCGTTCATGTTTGACTGTTGTACTGCCGGGCCACTTAATACGACCGAGGCGCTCGCACCTGCTGGCGCGATGATATCCATATAAACTTCACTATATTGTCCCGGCGCCACGTGAAAAAAGCTCATGGCAGATGATACTTTCGGTTGGACCATTTCTTGACTGACAGTTGGTGATGGAGTAGGAACGGGACTAGACACTGGAGTTTGCCCAAGTTCGGTTTCGGTCAATCCCAAATGTCTTGAAATATCAACGCCGCCGTACATCAAGCGCGCGTCAACGCCCCGGATAGCGTGGATGAAATTTTGAAATATGGTTGCCTCAATCTCGTCTTCCCAGACGCCATCCTTTTTCGCATCGCTCCATGAACCTCGGTCTGCATCTACGGCATGCCACATCTCGTGCAAAAGCGCTGTGCAAAAGTCTTTATTCGCTAACTCTGGAACATCTCTTTTTATTCTCTCAAGTTCTCCGGCGGATACTTTTGTATGTGTGCCAATGCCCGTGCCGTTTTCAGCTTTTGTCGCATCGTTGGCGCTGTTTTCCCACTCCGGACCTTCCGTGATTTTATGATCATTTCCAGATCCTTCCAGTTCCTTAATGGCATCACCCACTAGCCCTTCTGCGCCGCGATATGTGTTTAAACATTCATTGACGGAATCCCTGAACTCTCGGCTGCCTTCGACAACTATTTTCGCTCCGGCGCTAGGGCTCCACATAACAAACGAGACAACTATCAGAACCAGTAAAATTAATTTAGAGAAACTTCTATTGTCTTCGGTGTTGGTCATGTATTTTTAAGGAGTTATTGTGAATGTTACTTCGGCTTTATTTGTGTCGGATTTAAAAACTTTTGCGCAGTCTTGAGACGCAGGACCAGTATATTTATAAACTAACTCGAATTTATAATCGCCAGGAGTTTCAACATTATAAAATGTAGATACTCCTCTGCCGTCAACCAGCTCCACAATCCTCAAGATTTTCTTGCCAAGCCCATCGTCGAGCTCGCTTTTTAACGTAAAATCAATGCTTTTTTCAGAATCAATAGAAACAAGGCTGTTTTGCAACATCATTGGAAAAGAAGTGATGAAATAAGAGGGCGCCGAACGATTTTCAACTTGCGCGCCGTCACGAGTCAATGATACGAATCTCAAACTGCCAATACTCATATTACTGACACAGGTTGCTGTCTTCCCAATATTTTTTAGATTCACGCTGAGATTTATTGTTTCGCCCGTTTTATAAGACGCTTTGTCCAATGAGGCTTTGAGTTCGACTGCGCTTTGCGATTTAAATTTGAAAAATACAGAGAGAGCCACGATTATTACTAAAACAATCGCCAAGATGCTGATAATTTGTTTTTTATTCATAGATAATGTTTATATTATATAAGTTTAATTCATATAATCCTGAATGCAATACTGGTTTTCCACAGGAAGAATTTTTGATCCGCTTTGCTCTCCTGTACTCGACGAAAGAAAGTCTCGGTCAGAATGGTTTTGTGATAAAAACGAGACAAATGAGACAGTCATTACTTACGTTTTTGCCTTTTCGAAATATCTGCGATGCAAAGAATCATTTTTTTGACTGTGTCTTACGAGGTGTATCCCGGCGGCTAAAAAAATGAGATCTTTCATCCCTTGTTCTTTAAGTCCATATAATTCTATATAATGCTTATCTAACCCAAAAAGTCTTTTTAATAATTCGTAAGTATATCTATAAAAAGCAGGAACATGTTTTGGGGCATCAGAGACCGCGGCATTAACCGCCGTGAGCGCAACATCTAGTCTGAAGTCTCCAACAAAAGCATCCATCCAGTCTATTACGTAATACTCATTACCTCTAAGAATTAAATTTCCGTGGTGGAAATCTCCGTGACAAAGAACAGGACGATGTTTTCTTTTTAAGATTCTCAGAAGATCGTTCTTATCTTCCTTCAATAATTTATCAGAATTAGCTATGGTCGATTCAAATTCTGAGACTTGAGTTGGTAAATCTTTAATTTGAATTTTATGAATTTGTTTATGAATATCAGTGATTTTTTTCTGATAAAAGAGGTATAACCATGGTTTTTTCTGAAAAAGATCTATCAAGGCTGTGTTACTTACTTTCTCAAAAATAATTCCAGCCCTACCATCTCTTTCAAACACCTCTATGGGTTTAGGGATGTTTAACAACCTAGCATTATAGATAGCTAATGTTTTATTGAATTCTCCAACAACTTTTTGTTGTGGAAAATCAAAATCATAAAGTTTTAGAACTTTATGGTCATCTAATTTGTATATTTCAGACCTCCTGCCAAAAGAAATCGGAGTATTCATAATAAAAACAAAAAAGCGCAATGGCTATACAAATAATTTCTAGGGATGCAATCAGCCATGCTTTAGTCAAATAATATTTCAAAATTTCTTTGTTAGATGTCATAACTTTTCTGTCGGGATATTTAGTTATTGGCCAAAACCAGTTTATCTGCGTTTCTCCATTCTTTTTATATATTTTAAGAACAGACAAAATATGGCTGAGATCATCTAGAAACAAGTGAATAAATAAAGATAGAAATATCAAGGCAGCCAAAATCACATTGATCTGAAATATGAAAACCAACAATAATCCTACTATCAACGCTCCTACTGGCGTGTGAGTAATGTTCTGATGGTGCAACTCTCCCTTTTTGCCATTAAACAAGCCGACCAGAAAGTCTACGTCTAAAACGTTTCTTGACAATATTATTAGTAGAATTTGTTCGTTGTTTAAGTTGACACCTATGTTTCTAGCGCCTTCAACTATCAAGTAAGATGTGGCGATGTGTCCTGGTGTAAGCACGTGGAGTTTATTTGTTGTATTTTAACACTCTCCGGTCTTAAAACATCACATTGACTCGTGCTGGCCGCTTCGAGCTAGAACTGTGGACGGCTAGGCCCAGATTGGCTTAACCAAAGGAGGGTCCTGCCCTCAAAATGTCAGAACTGCGCTTTCCAGAGAGCCTGTAACAATGGTTGTACGTATGAACGGTATCTCGGTAACGGTACGTTTACGCCACTCTTTCCATACTGTGACGTATGGTATGGTTTATGTAGCCATATTGACAGCCGAATCAAGACGTTGCAGGCCGCACTCGCACAACAGTAAAATATGTAATAAAATGAGTTAGGATTCCTAACTCATTTTATTTTTTATGGAACAAACTTTAATTGAACCGACTGAATACTTAAAAAACGTATTCAAAGCAGATAACGTAAAATCCGAAAGCGAAATTATTGTTTTCGTTTTAAAAAAACTTAAAGAGTTAAACCTTGTTTACGGCAGAGACAAAGAAAAAGTATTTTTGAATCAAAGACCAGCAAGGACAGCTGAACAGATTTTAAAGGATGGTTACATTAACGGCTGCACAGACGATGCAATTCTTTTTATCGCTGCTGTCAGATCTTTCGGTTTAAAACCGATTTATGTTGAGGTTATTGAAAAATCATGGCTTGAATCACCGATGGAACAGAACACGATACGGGGCCATGCTTATGTGGAGATGGATGATATTTTGGTTGATCCGCAAAGAAAGATTATCTACATTGATCCTGATTTTATCAAAACAAGATATATTGTTTTCGGTAAAGCCAATGAACCTTTTCAGCTTGGACTAACGGATTTCAAAACTATTGTTCAAAAGTTTATGGATTTCAAAGAAAAATATCAAGCTGAGCATAAGCTCTCGTAAGAAATACGAAATTACCTAGACTTTTATCGTAACCGAATACTCTTTTTCTAAACTGTTTTTAGATTTTTCATCGGAAACAGCCATCTGGTTCCAGATTTTTCTTTTTACTTGAAAATCTTTATCTCTTTCGAAAAACATATCGAATATTTTTATCAAATATTCATTAAAATTGTTTGATTGCTTTAAAAGTTCTGTTAAGAAATCTGATATGGTTAGAGATTGTTCGTCTTTTTCTATGAAAAGTTTTTTGAGTTCAGGGTTGCCAGAATAACCATTAATTTCCAACAAATCTTTCAGCTCTTTTTGATTCAGAACAACAATAACCAAGGCTTCCTTAATGTAATCAATGGTTTCTCGGGAAAGATTTTTTATCTTGTTTTCGGGTTGAAGTTTTTTACAATAGTGCTTATTTTTATTTGGGCACATTCCAGCGTTTGAGTTTTGGAATCTGATGCACCGCGAGCCAGCAGAAAATACGGTTCATTTTTATTTCATCGCGAAGAACTTTATTAACCAGTTCCTGCATCTCTTTAAGAGTCGTCCCTGGGTTGATAAATTCGCCGTTTTTGTAGCAACTACTGCAATATACACAGCTTTTCGAGCCGTCTTGCTCAGTGCCGCCACCTTGCTTGTCTGCTTTCAGCGGCATTCCGCAACTTTGACATTGCTTATAGCATTTTTTGTCCATAATTTTATATCACAACGTTATTTAGACAAATTTATTATATCACCCCGATCCGTCTCGGTCGGAATGTTCTGTGCTTAAAATGAGACAAATGAGATAGCCGTTATGCTTGAAATTAATAGAAACAAAATATAAAGAGACGCTCATTGAGAGCGTCTCTTTCTTTTGATGTTCCGGATGATCAGAACAGGTCTCCGCCCACGGCGAGTTTAACCTCGGCCATGTTGCAAGTGACAGGCACGCCGAACTTCTGCGACAGATCGTTCAGCAGAGACAGTTTGGCGCGGATGGCATCAAAGCCTGGGATGATAATCATCTTGCCGGAGCCTTGGCGCTTGCCTTGCTCGTCATAGAGCAAGACGGCGGCCACGGGGCAGGCGCTGTAGACCTGATGCCCGAGACCGAGGGTTTCAACCAGAACAGGCATCATGGCATCAACCTCATTCTGGCTGAATCCTGCGAATTGAATGATATTCATGGAGTCTCCTTCTGCAAAGTGGTCTGGGTGGAACTGTCGATAATTAAACCACAACTATTTGACTTTTACAAGAGAAAGTTTTATTATTCGAAAAGCACAAAATCTGTTTCTGTAGGAGGAACAATGACACGACAAGTTGTAGTTCACATGCTGGATGATAGTCGAGACGGCATCGAGGGTATCGTCGGACTAATGACGTTTTCCCCGCCGCCGCGATTCGCGGGCCCCGATCAGGATGCGTTCGTGGAAGTGACCTTGAGCTGGAACCGCGATCAGAATCGGTGCGGTCCATTCAAATTCAACATCGGACC
>MHHX01000013.1:0-3487 GCA_001817215.1 Candidatus Brennerbacteria bacterium RIFOXYC1_FULL_41_11
AATTTTCCATCCACAGCTTCCGCTACGGATGCCTTGTTACGACTTAGTCCCTGTCACCAAGCTGAAATTTGTCCCGACAAACGTCGAGGCTTCATCTCCTCCCGGCTCCCTTGACTTGACGGGCGGTGAGTACAGGACTCGAGAACGTATTCAACGCAGCGAGCTGTTCTGCGTTTACTAGCGATTCCGACTTCATGAGGGCGAGTTTCAGCCCTCAATCTGAACTGAGGTCGGGTTTTAGGGATTAGCTCCGCCTTACGGCTTGGCAGCCCACTGTCCCGACCATTGTACCATGAGTGTCGCCCAGGGCATCAAAGGGTCATGCTGATTTGGCATCATCCTCACTTCCTCCGAGTCAAGCTCGGCTGTCTTGCCAGACACATATAACTGGCAACAAGGGTTGCGCTCGTTACCCCACTGAAGGGAACGCCTCACGGCACGAGCTGACGACAACCATGCAACACCTGTTCTGCCCTTCTTGCGAATTTCTTCTGTTTCCAGAAAATAGGACGGCAGAATTTCAAGCCCTGGTGAGGTGTCTCGCTTACCATCGAATTAAACCCCATGGTCCACCGCTTGTGCGAGTCCCCGTCTATTCCTTTGAGTTTTAGCCTTGCGGCCGTACTTCCCAGGCGGTTGACTTAATGCGTTAGCTACGCCACTGAAAGGGTCGATGCTCCCAATGACTAGTCAACATTGTTTAGGGCGTGGACTACCAGGGTATCTAATCCTGTTCGCTACCCACGCTTTCGTGCAACAGCGTCAGAATAAAGCCAGCTGACTGCCTTCGCTTTTGGTGTTCCGCACGATATCAACGGATATCACCCCTACACCGTGCGTTCCGTCAGCCCATCTTTACCTCTACCTGCCCAGTATTTGATGCGATCTCACAGTTGAGCCGTGAGCTTTAACATCAAACTTGCCGCACACATAAATAATTTACATGTTCGGTTCTCTTGCGAGAAGACAAGAGCCTTCGCGCGCTTTACGCCCAATAAATCCGGATAACGCTTGGAGCCTTCGTGTTACCGCTGCTGCTGGCACGAAGTTAGCAGCTCCTTATTCCAAGGGTACTGTCACCGAAGTTCCTCTCCTTGAAAAAGAGTTTACATACCGAAATACTTCTTCCTCTACGCGGCGTCGCTCCATCAGGCTTTCGCCCATTGTGGAATATTCTCGACTGCTGCCACCCGTAGGTGTGGGGCCCGTGTCTCAGTGCCCCCGATGGGGAACAGCCTCTCAGCTCCCCTACTGGTCATAGCCTTGGTAGGCCGTTACCCTACCAACTAGCTGATCAGGCCTAGGCCCATCCTAAAGCGACTTACGTCTTTACTCTTTCGAGACTATCCGGAATTACCCCGTCTTTCGACGAGCTATGCCAGACTCTAGGGAAGGTACCAAGGTGTTCCTATCTCGTTCGCCACTGGTCTGACGAGCCCCTTGCGGGATCCGTCAGACCCGTTCGACTTGCATGCCTAATCCACGCCGCCAGCGTTCATCCTGGACCAGGATCAAATCCTCAGAAAAAGAATCAAAAAAATGATTCAAAATAAGGACAACCGAAAAAATATTGACCCTTCGATAAACTCAGGACAAGTATTGCTTCAATAATTTATATAAAAAAATTAATTAAAACTTCTTTTATACTGAGCTTGCCAAAGTGTATTGATCCTCAAAAAATATACTTTCGCACTTACAATTTACACTTCACCAATTAACTTAAGTTTTTTAAGTACTTCCATCCTGCAACCTTTATATCCGTGTAAAAAGCACGGACAAAACAAAACAGCTTTTCTCAAAGCTGCTAAAAAACAGTTTTTAAGTTGCAGCGGATAATCATCAATTATAACGCGGGCGATCGTAAAGTCAAGGGCAGAGAAATAACCAGACTGATTGTCAAGTTTTCTACCTTTCTTGACCTACCCGCCACAAAGAATACCATCAGGATTCCACTGACTACTCTCGTGATTGCCTAAAAAAATATTCCGACGCACAAAAAATTAAACAGCAAAAAACTAGTTCTTAAACGCCATGATAAATAACGCGCCCAAAACAAGAAAGAAAAAATTCAATAGAAATTCCTTTTTGTTTTTTTCCTCTCTTAAAATCGGCAACATATCAGAAACAGCAATGTATAAAAATCCGCCGACAGCCACCGGCAAAAGATACAGCAAAAGAGATTCGAACCTTGAAAACAGCAGGCCGCCGCAGACAGCGCCCAAGACCACGGAACTGGCAGCCAAGACATTGTAAAGAATCGCTTTTTTAAATTTGAAT
The DNA here is from genome assembly GCA_001817215.1 of Candidatus Brennerbacteria bacterium RIFOXYC1_FULL_41_11. Taxonomy (GTDB): domain Bacteria; phylum Patescibacteriota; class Minisyncoccia; order UBA6257; family Brennerbacteraceae; genus UBA10122. The sequence continues at coordinate 2,278 of MHHX01000013.1, forward strand.
CCAGAAAACAACAGCACGCCCATATCCGAAATCTCTTGAGGAATTTCATGCAAAGCGACTGCCAGTGTCGTCACCAACCCGAAATTAAAATCAATGCTGTAGGCGCCGAAAATAACCAGTCCATCAATAAAATTGTGCACGGTATCTCCCAAAAGATTGATGTAGCCGATGCTCTTGGACTGACCATGAAAATGATCAATATCATCATGGCTGTGGCGCCAAAACAAAAACCTTTCTATCAAAAGATATGTCAAAATCGTCAAGAGCACCAGGCCGAAAGAAAAATTTTGAATCTTCTCTGCAACCATTTCCGGCAACAGATGAAAAAACACACCGCCCAACAAGCTACCGGAAGAAAATCCGACCAATCGCATGATGATCTCGTGCGAATGTCCAATCTTTCTGATAATCAAATTGCCCACCAGGGCAATCAGAACAATCAAAACAGTGCTTAAAAAAACAATAAACATTGCTAATAGCTAGTAAGTAAATACAAAAATTAATAGACAATCCATTTTAGCACAGAACACCCCTGTTTTTCACAGATCTGCTTGAGCTGACTGTTCCCAGAAAACCACAAACCAGACCACTGACGATCCTCAAACTGGCCATCAGTTAGAGGTAGGCCATAACTCAAAGGCGCGAAAAAAACAAAACCGAACAAAATAATTAAAATCAGGGGGCAAAACATAAGAAATAGTTTTTTTTCGGAAAGCTTATCTGTTAAAGATTCGGCAACAAAACAGAAAATAACAAAAGAAATAATCAAAGCAAATAAATAATGATACAAAAACAAGACCCTTTCCACCAAGATAAAAGGCAAAAAGTTTGCCAAAAAAAGAAGCCCTAAAATAATCTTTTTTTCTCTTGGTATCCACACAAAGAGAAAGGCAAAGATCCCGAACAATCCCAAAAACCAGTTTACTGGATTGCCGATCATATAGATCCTTGAGTTTATTCCTTCCGAGACATTTTGAACCCAGTAGTAAACAGATCTTATCATTAACGGCCAACCAAGAGCTTTCGAACCATATTCATGTGACGCCGAAATTCCTTTATTATATGACCACATTTTTTGGTTTAACTCAGAAAACTCCTGCCAACGGTTAAGTTCATCCTGACGAAATTCTTTACTCATAAAATCACAACCGTTCCCCTCCTCGGGTTTCGGACAATCAGGCAACATCGCAAAATGTATCTGAAAGACAGA
>MHHX01000013.1:3637-5899 GCA_001817215.1 Candidatus Brennerbacteria bacterium RIFOXYC1_FULL_41_11
CAACCCTGCCGCTCCCCAAAATCCCAACCCCGTCCATTTGATAGAGACGCTCAGCGCGAACATCGAGCCGCTTAGCAAAAGCGACAAAAATGGATAGCCTTTATTTCTGGCAAGAAAAAATAAATACAGCCCTAAAAATCCGAACAAAATCAAAAACGCATCCATCAAGACAAGACGGGACTCAACCAAAACTGAGTTTTCAAAAACGACAAAAAGACCAGCAAGAAAACTAAAAAGCCGGCTCAAGCCAAGTTCAGAAGCAAAAAGAAAAATCACCAAAGGAATCAAGGCTCCAGCTAAAGCAGGAAGAACCCTAAACCAAAGATACGGCATTGAACCATAATCATCGCCAATGTTCCTGAAATCGAAAACCCCGTTCTGAGAAACATAATTGCCATAACCGCCAAGCCAAGCTCCGGTGGCAATGATCATTTTTCCTAACGGCGGATGAATATCAAAATGATAACGACCAGTAAAATAACTTGAAACAAATTTTCCGAAATGAACCTCATCAAAAACAACTTCGGCTGGATTGGCGAGGAAAAACAATCTGGTTGCCAATCCAAGGACAATCAACGCAATAGCCAGAATCTTTTTATTTTCAAATAATCTTCCCAACATTGTAGTACTCAATCTTTGATAATAAATTTACCAGTTTTACAAATAAAATCCAATCAAAATTAACAAAGATCTAAAATATGATTACAGATAAAACCACTAGACGCCAGGATGCTACATCTCCTTGACTTTAATTAATGTTTATGCCATAATCTGGCAGCTTTTTAAAGCGAGCATCTTGCTTCTATGAAGTGCTGGCGTAAACCAGCACACCCCGGACTAAGGACCCGGTAAAAATGAAAAAGATTTTTCTCATTCTTGTGATTGTGCTCTTGGGCGCAGCCCTCTTCTCCATGTCCAACAACGCGGGCGGGAACAGCGCCGATGCGCAGCCCAGTTCCAGCAATGTCGGCGTCCAGATGAGCGCCGGGCCATTCCTCAGCCACCCCGAACTGACGGCGGGATATGAACGCGCCAACTGGCAGCGGCTCTCCAAGTCGAGCGCGCCGGGCGCGCTCGACGCGAATGCTCCGATTCACGGCGTACTCGACGCGAACGGCACCCTCGCCTTCTACTGCGAAAACGGACAGGCCAATCTGAACCTGAACGAAAAACAGGTCCAGCCGGCCGAGGCCTGCGGCTACAACCTTCTCCTCTGGCGCGAAGGCCAGCGGGTCTGGTATGCCACCCGCTGACAGTCACGACAAAAACAAAATGCATCCTGTGAGAACAGGATGCATTTTTATTTTTTAATCCCTATCGCAATCCAAGCTCAAAATTTTGATTGAATCAAACTCAAAAAGAATCGGAAGGTCAGGAAACCCATCCTCAGGAGCAGGGTATTCACGCGAAAACTCTTCATCAAAAAACCAGTATCTCACTCCGTCTTGGCAAAGGTTTTTCGTATTGCCAAAATTCACGAATTCACGAATTTTCGCTTGCCTATCAGAGACAATCGCTCCCCCACCCTGAGTCCAAACCCAACCGGTAAACCCAAGATAGATCGACCGACCCGAAAGCATTGGCACAAACTGAGTCGGTGAGCTTGATGTCAAAAAAATATCGTTCGGTTTTGTATTATTTTCTATCCAGCCAGAGATCTTCTTTTCTTTTTCTCCATAATAACCAAAGTTGCGAGTATTTTTCTCAATTTTTAATCCTGGTCGCAAACGATAAGCAACGTCAATAATCCCGGATAGACTCGAAGAAAAAATAAACATAACCAGTAAAATGTTTAGGATTTTAAATTTCGTCGGCCAACTAGCGGATTGACTTTTGACCATTTTGCTATCAAACAATACCAGTACCAACAAAATGGCGATCACCCACCACCAAAACAAAAACTTATTGTTATCAAACTCCCAGGGCTGAAACAAAATTAAATTGGGTATCATAAAAAGAACAATGCTCGCAAGACTCAATTTAAAAAGGTTGGTTTTTCTTTTCATGAATTGAAAAACAAAAATGGCAACGACCCAAACCGCGAAGACCGCTCCAAAATTCTTCAGCCAAAACAAAAAAACAGAACTGTCGGTTCCCAATACGCCCTGATCGCAAAAAAACCAACTTAAAGAATGTTTACACGCCATCCAGCCAAACCACGGCGTAAAACCTTGGCCACCACTGAATTTCAAAGCAAAAAAAAGATAAGCTACCTGCGGCAAAGCCGCTAATCCCGAAAACCAAACACTCTTGTTTTTCAAA
>MHHX01000014.1 GCA_001817215.1 Candidatus Brennerbacteria bacterium RIFOXYC1_FULL_41_11
ATTGCGGCTGGGCCATGATCTTAAGCTATTCTAATATTCTTGAGAATACCAGAATAGTTAAACCCCGTCCTCGAACAATTCATAAAACCCCACTACGTCTTTATCGAAAATAAAATCATTTTGCCGAATTGGTCGCCGCAGATAAATCCCGTCCAGAGTCCGGCAACGCGACAAAGCCACGTATGTCTGACCATGAGAAAAAGCGCCGTGGCCAAGATCGATCACGACCTTATCAAAAGTCATGCCCTGAGATTTGTGAATAGTCACGGCCCAGGCCAAACGCAAAGGATACTGTGTAAATGTGCCGATCACCTCTTCTTCAATCCTTTTCGTCTTATCATTGAAAACATATTTAATTTTCTGCCAAACTTCTTTTTTAACTTCAAATATAACGCCATCAAGATCCACGGTAACAAAATCGTCCTCGACTTCGGCAACAAACCCCAAAGAACCGTTCACCCAACGACCATGGTGGTCATTTTTCAAAAACATAACCTTGGCGCTTGGTTTTAACTTCAGTTCAAACTCTGTCGGATAAGATTTTTCTTCAAACAGGCCTGTGACTTCGGCATCGTAAGTCTTTTCTCCAGCTTCAATCTCTGATAAACGTTTTTGATTAATTTTATTGGCCATGTCGTTTCTTGACGTCAAAACGATAAAAGACTCGTCCGGCTCTTCATCTTCAGTGATTGTGCGCTGATTAATCAGATCAAGGCTATCCTTAGATAACTGACTATGCCTGACTTCATGCAAAACATTAATAAATCTCTCGTCTTCCTGGCGATAAATTTTTTGTAGCTCAATCAGCTTGAAAGATCTACGATTCTGCGAAAATGCGCTTGAAGAAAAAAAATACGGAGTTTTATAGTGCATACGAAAAGCGCTACGCAAGCTTGTTTCTACCACCGGCGACAGCTGATACAGATCACCAACCAAAATCACGCGCAAACCTCCAAAAGGCAAAGTTTTGTCAAAACGATTGATCCGGAAAAAATAATCCATGCCGTCAAAAACATCGGCTCTGACCATAGAAATCTCATCAATAATCAAAAGATCCAGGTTGCGGTAAAGATTTTTGTCGCGATGCTCGTGAATCCCTTCTTTATTGATAAAACTCAACGGCAAACCGCAAAATGAATGAATCGTCTGCCCGTCAACATTAACTGCGGCCACGCCTGTCGGCGCCAAAACCACCAAGTTTTTTTTCGAAGTTTCCTGAATGTATTTGACCAAAGTCGACTTGCCCGTGCCGGCTTTTCCGGCAACGAAAAAATTATCTGGCGAAGATTCAATCTTTTCCGCCAGATCTTTCAACTCGCTACTGATCTCAAAATCAAACTCCATTATTTTTGAAACCCGATCTTGCCAGAGATAATATTTTCTTTGGCTGAATTTTCCAATATTTCCCAACCGAAAAAAGACGCAAACAACTTGTTCCACATTGCTTCTCTTTGATGATAAGTATAGATCACTTGTTTTTCTTTATCCGCCAACGACATGGCAATATCAACCAGATTGAAACTGACCAGCACATCGTTGTTGACCTCGTCTTTAAAATAATCACCGACCCAATCAAGCCCTGACCAAAACTCAAACTCAGAATTAATCTTTGAAATATCATTCTGTGCTTTTGCCCAATGCATTGATTCGGGATTGATGTGTGGCGCCAAAAGCCCAAGTTCAAAAGGATCGTCCTTTTCAAGGTATCTTTGCGTCACCAACCAAGTTTTTGAATCAAGATTAATTTTGGGTTCCGAAACATCGCCACGCAAAAGCGAGATCAGGTTTTTTGAAAAATCAGGTTTTGCCAAAAGCGATTCAAAAACATCGGAATAAAACATCACCTCATGAAAATAATGAAATGCCAAGGAAAAAACCTTCATCAGCTGACCGGGAACAAGACTCAAATTCAAATTCTCCGCCGCAAATGGCACAACAAAGATCACGCCGAGTTCTTTCAAGTGCGAAAGGTTATGATATTTTTTCTTGATGAACTCCTGAGCCAAGGGTGCGAATTTTGCCGGAAAAGCAAAATGACTGATCTTTCTTTTCTCAAAATCACCAGGAGTCAAAGCTTCGTACTGTTTAAAAAAAACATCGTGTAACCAGTCTTTTTCTTCACCGAAACGCAAGGTGGCAAAAAGCTCTAGCACATCTTCTTTTTCCAAAGCTTCGTCAATGTTTTTATATCCCAGAAACTTCAGAATATTCTCAGGAGGATGGCGTCTCAAAAACTCAACCGCTTTTCCCTTTTTCATGAAAAAACCTTCTTTCGGATTCAAAAATTGGTCAGCATAATCAAGAACCTTCTTGCAATCTCGGCTCTCGGTCAGCCTAACTCCGCTAAACAATGTTTTAATTTTATTCTCGTCGCTTTCCAACTTCAAAGACAACCCGGAAATAATCTCTTTCAAGGTAGAGTCTCGATCAATCTCTAATGACTTCAAGCTTTTATGAATCAAAACCTGATTTTCTTTCATCATTGCGTCCAAAACTCCTGATTTTGCGTCGATGCCTTTGATAATATCCTGATCCGTACGCAAAATTTTCGCCAATTGCTGATAACTTTCCATCAGATCTTTTCAATCTTAATCTCAAGGTTTTTCCAACGGGGGGATGAAGCAAACTCTTTTTTTGACAAGATGCCGGTTTTTACACCCAGCGTTTCCACCATTAAAGTGGCGTTAGCAGAACCAAGACGAATCGCATAAGAAATATTATCAACACTGCAAACGCCTTTTTGGCACTGCTCGTTCTTTTGAATCAAACCAGCAACAAATCCTGAACCGAAAGCATCGCCCGCTCCAGATCGATCAACGACTTTTTTCTCTTTAAAAGTGTTGGCACGCCAAACATGACTACCGTCAGAAACTTTCAAACCCTTCGGACCTTCGGTCATAACCAAGATTCCAGGAACGCACTGATCAAGCTTTCTGAAGATCTTTTGCTCTTCTTTGTATAACAATCCTGTCAAATACGCTGCTTCTTCCTGATTCAGAAGCAAGACATCGGTTTGTTTCAAAACTTTTGAAAGTTTTTTCAAGCCTTGCTGAATCAAGCTCTTTGACGGGTTTAAAGCAATCTTTGTTTTCTGTTTCTTGAAATGGGTAATAATTTTTTCAACGTCGTTAATTTTCATTGCTCCCGGCACAAGATAAACCCATTTGGCTCTGATCTTTGACAACAAAGCTTCTTTCAAATTCAGACTTCCGGAAGCGCCACGAAAAACAAAAATTGTCCGCTCGCCAAAATTATCGATCAAGATGATCGAAAGTGCGGTTGCAATTTTTTTATTCAAAAATGGAAAGACTGTGATTTTTTGCTTTTTCTGTTCTTGCAAAATCAGCCGACCAAACTCATCACGACCAATCTCAAACACACACCCGGTTTTCAATCCTTGTTTTGCAAAAGTAAAAGCCGTATTTGTCGCGCCGCCGCCAGAACTAAAGTTAAGATCCCTAACCTCAATCTTTGCGCCCAAAGGAAAACATTGCAGACCAAAGCCGTTTTTCTTTATCTCCAGATTCTGATATCCCCTTAAATAAGCGTCAAAAGTGGCGGTACCAATACTGATAATGTCAAAACTTTTCATTAAAAAACAATAAATTAGTGAATTAATTAACTTATTATACAACAAAGCTATCCGTGGCAAAACAGAAAAGACGGCAGCCCCTTGGTGGCTGCCGTCAGTGACAACCGCACGCTGAGCGGCCATCAGAGTTATAATAAATTAATATTCAAGAAATAACAAACATGGACCAACTCATTTTTAAAGCTTCTTTCCTTGGCAACAAAACCGAGGTCTTCCAAGACAGGGTTGTTTACAATGGCCTGTTCGGCATTCTCGCCAACATTACTATACCAATCAAAGAAATCTCGTCGATTCATCTTGGCGCTATCTGGACGCCCGGAGTAATGATTGAAACTTCCGGAGGTCAAAAATACGGTTTGTATCTACCGTTCAATAAGAAAGAATTATTCAGAAAAACTGTTTCTGAATTACAAAATCAATAAGATGACACGAAAAATGATTCTGCCATGGCCTCGGCGAAAAATTATGGCTGTGTCCATTATATGCGCGATCGCGCATATAATGGACACAAAAACAAAACAAAAAACCGAGTCTTACACAAGAATTTAATAAACAAATTATTCCAGAAAATCTTCAACGGCAGAAACAATGTTTTCTACTGTCAAGCCATGTTTTTTCAACAGCTCTCCTGACGTGCCAGATTCGCCAAAAGAATCACGAACGCCAAGGAATTTGACTTTGACTGGGTAGTTTTCTGCCAAAAACTCTGCCACGCAAGAACCCATGCCACCAGCAACTTGATGATCTTCAACTGTAATTACTCTTTCTGATTTTTTAACTGATTCAAGAATAGTTTTTGTATCGAGAGGTTTGATCGTCGAAAGGTTTATCACCTCAACCTCAATCTTTTTTTCTTCAAGCTGTTTTGCTGCAAGCAAAGCATAGTAAACCATTTCTCCGTAAGCAATAATCGTCACTTGTGGATTTTTAGTTTCCCAAAAAACCTGGGCCTTGCCGATTTCAAACGGAGTTTTTTCTGTCGTTAAAGCCGGCAGTTCCGGCCGACTCAAACGTAAATAATTCGGCGTTTCATCTTTTGCCATGGCAAAAGTTGCTTTTTCAGCCTCAAAATAATCACATGGCACAATCACTTTAATGTTCGGCAAAACCCGCATTAAAGCAATATCTTCCAAAGCCTGGTGCGTCGCGCCGTCAGGACTGGTCAATAAACCAGAATGCCCGCCGATTATTTTGACCGGAACATTGTTGTAAGCAATCGTGGTTCTGATCTGTTCCCAGTTTCTACCGGGTGAAAAAGTGGCATAAGATGCCGCAAAAGGAATCTTTCCTGAGACAGCCAATCCAGAAGCGATTGTAATCATCCCCTGTTCTGCCACACCACACTCAAAAAACCTATCGGGAAATTTTTTCGCAAACTCACCCATATTCAGAGAATCACGAAGATCGGCTGTCAAAGCGACAATATTCCGGTTTAGCTCACCAGCCTTAACCAAACCAGAACCAAACCCGGCTCGAGTGGTTTTTTTGTCTACTTTCTCAGAAAAAAGATCAGGATTCAAAAAAAGTTTTGGATTGAACATTTACCCCCACACCTCTTAAGCGAGGCTTAATTTAATTCTTTGTTTAAGCTGACGAAACGCATTGGATCTTAACTTTAGATTATGTTCGCGCACCCTTGCATCTTTCTCAGATTTATAAGCCTCATAGTAAACAATCTCCATTGGAACCCTTTTAGCCGTAGAAGTCACGCGTCCTTTATTGTGTAAAATAAGCCTCGCCCTTAAGTTATTAGTAGAGCCTAGATATAACATCTTATCTTTTTTACTTTTTAACAAATACGTATAAAACATATTGAGGTGTGGGGGTTAATCCTCTTCCAGCTTTCCTTTTAATGTTCTTAACTCTTTTAAGGCCTCGATTGCTTCTCCAGTATTCGGTGGCAAACCATGCCACTTGTAATCAAACTCCATGAAATCAACGCCTTTGCCAGGAATCGTATGGGCTATAATCATGACTGGTTTTTCAAAAATTGAC
>MHHX01000015.1 GCA_001817215.1 Candidatus Brennerbacteria bacterium RIFOXYC1_FULL_41_11
CTCGCGCTACCGCTGCGCCACGCCGGAATGATTTCTTACAAACTCTCTTCCCCTATAACTTTTCAATTGCTTTTCTCTTTTTAAAGCCATAGATCTGTTTTCATATTCTTCTTTATCTATTAGCCTCCATTCACCGTCAATTTTTGCTGTATAGCTCTTTTTGCCTAATGTTTTAGCGTTGTGAAGATTTAGCCTTTGCTCGAGATTCGAAGTTTGGCCTATGTAAATTTTATCGTGCTTTGCATTGTACAAAACGTAGACCGTATACATTAATTAAGATTAATACTAGTCCCTCGCGCTACCTCCGCCAGCTGGCGGAGCGCCACGCCGGAATGATACTGGGTGCCGTGTCCGTCTTCGGGTAGGCACCGGAATGATACTTTTTGATTATATCAATTTTTAAGCTATTTCCAAGGGTTTTTTTGAGATAATTCTTTTGTAATTTTGGCTTTGACAAAAAACTGTGGCTTGTTAAAATTAACTTAGTTGTTGATAATTAAAAATTAAACATGAAAAAATATTTTGGGTTAGTTTTATTAATTGGCATGGTCGTTTTTGGGTGGCAAGGAGTTTTTGCCAAACAAGAACCGATTCTGCCCGAAGAAGAGGGCGTTTATTCAGTACATGGCAGACCTGATTTGAAGCTTAGGATTTTTGTTTATAAAGAAAAACCGGAAACACAAAAAGGTAAACCAGTGCCGTCGCCGGTTCCCATATGTGGACTAACGGATAATGATTCATTGGCAGTTGATAATTCAGCTGGCTGGCATTTGCCAGCAATTTTTGAATATACTTTAAATCCAAGTTCGGTTCCATCAAGCATTATTTCAAATGTCGCCGAGATAACCGATCTTTCTTTTGATGCCTGGATTGGCGCCTTAGATCTCGGGCAGGTTGCAATATCCAAAAATCCAGTCAATACAACAGTTTCGCGGGCAGTTTTTGACGGACAGAATATTGTCACTTGGGGCAGAACTTCCGGTTCGGCTCTGGGCGTGACTTACATTTGGTACGACAATACCGGACTGGCAGTTGAGGTTGATACAATCATGAACAAAAAGTTTTCTTGGTCATGGACACCGTATAACATTTCCAATCTTTGTTCGGTACAAAACACTTATGACGCGCAAAATATCTTGACTCATGAGATCGGACATTGGTTTGGACTTGACGATCATTACACGACTGAATATCAAGAAAATACTATGTATGGTTATGGTTCGAAAAATGAGGTTAAAAAAGACACATTGACAATCGGAGATGTGTTGGGTTTGAACTTAATTTATTAGTCGCCATGTCTGTCATCAGGAAAATATATCTTTATTTATTTTCTGCGATCGGATTGATTGTCGTTATAATTGGCTCGGTTCAGTTGGTTGATCTTGGTTTGAAAACTTTTGTTTTCAAAAAAGCTGATGTTTATCTTGAATATCCGAGACCGATTATTGCGCCTGACGGGAAAATAGAGGCGATTAATGAAATTCCCAAAGAAGAACTGGAAAAGTTTAATCGCGAACAGCAAGAGTCGCAAAGGCAAAGAACATTAGCAAATGCCCTGGCCATGATCGTTGTCGGTTTGCCGCTGTATTTGTATCACTGGAAAACATTAAAATCAGATCAAGAGAAATAAGAACGAACAGGTTTTACCTGCTCGTTCAATGATTCAGCGCGAGTGGACGTATCAAGCTCCGCTTGACCAGGTTGTGCGCATTCTCACAACCCGCAGCCCACTCGTGTAATATAAGTATATCATTATATTTCTTATTTGTCAACAGTAGGGACGCATGAAAAAATGGAAAAGTTATTGAAGATCCAGTTTTATGTTCTTTTCGCCGGCACAGTCTTTGCCTGGGGTAATTTTTGTCATGAACTTTTCGATTGGTTAAATGCCAAACCATGGCAGGGATGCGTGGCAAAGTTAAGTTGTCCTGTTTATGGCCCGAATCCATTTTTAACGTCTTGTTTTTTCGGTACGGTTTTTTTCACGATGGCGTTTATTTTGAATATTCTGATCAAAAAGCAGCAAAAGGCATGAAAAAGATTATTTTCGGCTTTGTTGTCGGATCAATCGGGGTGTTATTGTTTTCTTTGTTTGTGAAATTTTTCGTTTTCCAAAGAAATCAATCGCCATCGCCGGCAAATTCTATTCTCAGCATTATTTCTCTAGAGCCGAGTTCCTTGGCGATTCAAAAAAAGCAGGCAGATTACGAATCGCCGGTATCGGGAACTTGTGCCAGCTATTATGAAGTTGGAACTATTGGCATTCATATTGCCGGAGGGGCTCCGTATCCGAGATGCATTAGGGTTCTTATCAGCCAGAAGCTGAAAATATTTAATGACAGTGAGGAGAAAGTTGATTTTGAGTTCGTTGATTATTCCGTTTCTTTAGGACCACGCGAGTCTTTTCTGTTTGATAAACCAGCTTCTGATTTTCTAGAACCAGGAGTCCATGTTATGAAAATGGATTATTATGGAGGTTCTGGTCCAGAAATTTGGTATACGGAATAATTTGCGTATTTTTGAACGTTTAATTTGAATTTTGGATGATAAAATTAAATAGGCAATTAAAATTTGAAAACTATGTTTGATAATCATCTTTATAACTTGATGCTTCAGCTAGTTGAAGAACACAAGGTACTTTGGAGAATTAAAAAGATGTATAAGAAAGACGCAAAAAATTGCAAAAACTGCAAGGTTTTTTGGTCAAAACTAGAGAAAGATAAGGAATCGCACATCAAAGAACTCCAGGCGATTATAAAAAATCATCTCAAATAAGTTGAATGCTTAAGTTTTTCAGTCCGGCCTTTTACGATGGTGAAAAAATGCCGTCAGTTCACACTTGCGATGGTATTAACATTAATCCACCGCTCCAGATTTCCGGTGTTGATTCCAAGGCAAAGTCAATGATTTTGGCCGTTGACGATCCCGATGCTCCGGCGGGCACATGGACTCATTGGGTTGTTTTCAATATTCCGCCAGATGTAAGCTATGTTGCCGAAGGACAGAACCCACCCGGTGTTATCGGCGTGAATTCCTGGGGGGAGACAAGATACAATGGTCCGTGTCCGCCTTTTGGTCAACATCGTTATTTTTTTAAACTTTACGTTTTGGATTGTTTGTTAGATCTGTCAGAGGGCGCCAGCAAACACGAGGTTGAAAAAGCCATGATCGGGCACGTGGTTGATCGATCTGAGTTTATTGGCATTTATGGCCGTTAGCGGTCGGATTTGACAAAAACTTTAATATGAAGAAAAAAAATTTCAGTCTTGTCATTTTGGCGATTGTTGTATTGAGCTTGGCATTACTAACTTATTTTCTTTTTGTCGCCAGATCAAAATCTTTTAATATTAATGATGCGCTGATTGAGGTGGAGGCAGGCGAATCTTTTTACGTTTATCTTGAGAGTAATCGGACAACGGGTTATGCTTGGATTCCTGATTACGACGAGAGTTTTTTGGTTTTGGAAAAAGAAGAATATGAGGATGCGCCGGGAAATCAATTGGGACGTGGCGGTACGGATTTTTTCTTTTTTCAAGCCCCAAAGAAAGGAGAAGGCATTTTGAGTTTTTTGTATTCTCGGCCATGGGAAGAAACGCAATCATCAAACAAGACAAAATTTTTCAATGTTATTGTCCAATGATTTTTTAACAGATGCTTAAATTTTCAATAATCGTTCCGGCTTTTAATGAAGAGAAGCTTTTGTTTCAAGGCCTTGAGTCTTTGGTCAATCTTGATTATGGCAAGAAAGATTACGAGGTGATACTTGTCAACAATAACTCGACAGATAAAACAAGAGATATAGCCCTGAGCTTTCCTTTTGTTAAGGTTCTTGACGAACCAAAACAGGGCAATGTTTTTGCTTTGATTTGCGGTACAAAACAAGCTTGTGGAGAAATTTTAGTCTTTACGGACGCCGATACTGTGGTGCCAAGGGATTGGTTGAAGAACTACGAGGGGGCCTATGAAGACCCAGGCGTTGTTTGCGCCGGTGGCGGAGCCATAATGTTTCCAAGGTCTTTGAAGGTCCGAGCGGCGGAAAAAACTGTAAATTTGATCGCCTCTAAAATAAAATATTTTCCCGGATTTAACCTGTCGATTAGACGAAAGGTTTATGAAAAGATCGGCGGGTTTGACCCGAAAGTGAATTTTGATCAGGATTTTTTTCTTGTTTTGAGGGCCAAAAAACTTGGTCGTTCGGTTTTAGTAAAAAACAATGAGGTTAAGACTTCGAGCCGAAGATATAAAGATTATCGAGCCGCTGTTTATATTGCCAAATCTTTGGTGAATATTACTTCTTTGTTCGTTTTTAAGAAATCAATATTCTTTGAATTCGGAAATATAAGATGAAATTTGTCTAAATTGGAATTTGTTATATAATTGAACAGTCTTTAATAAAAATCATGCTTGTTAGATCGAGAATAAAACCTTATTTAATTTTAGGTATGACAGTGGCCCTTATCTCTGGTGGAGCGTATTTTTGGGGGTTGCGCTCGAGCGTGTTGAGTCTTGAAAGGGAAGCTCAGGCCAATCTCGAAAAAGCGAGAAATTTTGAGATTTTACGCATCAAGGTTATGAAACAAAAAAAAGAATGCTTGGAGTATCTCGCACGCGAAGAAGGTAATTTCGATCAATTCTCATTTTGCAGAAAATTTATTGAATGGGCTGACGTTTTGAGTCTTGGTCAAGACGAATGACCTTATTAAGAAAAAAAATTATATGCTTAAGAAATTATTTTTTGTTTTTGCAGCTCTTTTAATCATTGTTTTCTCATTGCTTGTTTTTAGATATTTTTATCTGAAAGGAATGTTGGGATTTGGATTTCAATCCTCTCCGCGGCCATCTTTGTCTTTGTCGCCGTCACCGTTTCCGTCACCCGTAGATTCATCTTTACCTTTGTTCACGCCCAGCATCGGACCAAGTTTAAGCCCGACGCCGGCTCAAAAGGGAAAACTAGTGACCGTAGATGTTGATGATATAGCGGCCGGAATGTATGTTATTAATGTGGCTAGCGGCACCAAGGTTACTTTTACGATTAACGTTGTTAATTTCAATGTTTTACATGGGGGGCTTGATCTCAGGAGCGAAAAGATTTCAACTGGCAATGTTTTGCCCGGGAGTTCAAAAACTGTCGAGTTCATCTTTGATAAAAATCTGATCTTCACACCGTTTTACTTTGATACGAACACGGCGGCTCCTTACACAATAAAATTTAATCTTATCTAGAGTTAATAATGAGACAAGGAATTTTTTTGAAACTCGCAAAAAAGAATAAGATAATTATTTTTTTTATTCTTTTTGCCCTGGTCTCTGGTTTGATCGTTTTTAACCAAGCAAACAGAGAGCCGAGTTTGAATTTATACACCGTTGGTTTTGGAGACATCAAGCAAGCACTTAGCTTTACCGGCAAGATCAAGCCCGGCGAAGAAGTGGACCTGTCTTTTGAGATAA
>MHHX01000016.1:0-1738 GCA_001817215.1 Candidatus Brennerbacteria bacterium RIFOXYC1_FULL_41_11
CCACGACCAAAGCCTTACTGGTTCCGGCAAGTTTTGCATTCCGTTTTGAATATAAGCGCGAATAATGCCAGAAGTAAACTCGGGCCTCAAAGACAACCAATCATCGCCTTTGGTTTGAAAAGAATACATCTCTTTATCAACAATATCGGTGCCAATGCCAACGCCATGCTCAAACAAAAGCTTGCTCTCAAGTACCGGAACCTCGATCTTCTGATAACCGAAAAAATCAGCCAGATCTTCACAAATGTTTTCCAGTTTTGAAAAATAAACTGTTTGAGGAAAAACAATATCGTGCATTCCCTTTGGAGACTGCAGGGGCTCTTTAAAAAATTTCTTCTTAGAAGTTTTTTTCTTTGGCGGACGAGACATATTTTAAAAATTCAAAATTAAAATCTGGAAACAAAGAGAGCATCATGTCGCCTTTAGAAAAACCCGGCGAACTTAATTTCACCGAGCATAAACCTTTGCGACGTTAACCGGCCACAACCTCAACCAAACACGCCCAATAATATCTTTTTCTTCAAGCAAACCCCATCTCCGCGAATCATAAGAATACTGACGATTATCCCCCATCACGAAATACTGATCAAGCCCAATCTTGATTTCCAGATTGCCATCGGTAAAAATATCGTCTTCAAGATAAATCTCATCCAAAACCATTCCTTGTGGATTCGATTCAGAAGACACCCTCACCTCACCATTTTCAACCGTGATAATTTCACCCGGTAAGCCAATGATTCTCTTTATAAAAAAATAGTTTTTCTCAAATGGCGAACGCAAAACCACAGCCTCACCCCTTTGCGGTTCGCGAAGCTTGAAAGAAATCTCATCAATGATCAGGTAATCATTCTCGTGAAAATTCGGCTCCATTGACTGACCTTTAACAAAAAACGGCTGGATGATAAAAAAACGAATTGGTAATATAATAATCAAAGACAACAACGCTGACTCTAAAAGTTCAATCAAGAAAATTTTCGTCTTTTTGAAACTCATGAAAGATATCATAACATAAAGCCAAGAAGAATATCAAACCCGACGGTAAATAACAAAAAGCATATGACTGCGAGTACGATCCAGGAACGACTATTTAAAGACAACGGCCGGCAACTTACAACCTGGCACCGCACAAGCCGCACCCATTAATCGCCAACAACAATCATGAATAATCAACGAATAATTATCGGCCTGGGCAACCCAGGCAAAACATACAAGAACACGCGACACAATATCGGTGGGCTGTTTTTGAATTTTTTAACCACCGGCACGAACTGGGAATCAAATAAGAAAATTAAAGCAGAGATAATCGAAGAAAAAAATATCGTTTTAGCAAAACCTCTGGTTTACATGAACGAATCCGGGCAAAGCGTAAAAAAAATACTCGAATCCTATCGAGCCAAGCCGGAAGATGCCTTGATCATTCAAGATGATTCAGACCTGGTTTTTGGCAAAATAAAGTTTACCAATAAAGAAAGTTCATCGGCGGGGCACCACGGCATTGAATCAATTGAAAGTATTTTTGGTAAGAAAAAATTCTGCCGAATTAGGATCGGCATCAGGCCGAACGACTCCAAGGAAAAATCTGAGACATTCGTCTTGAAAAAATTCTCAAAAAAAGATTTAGAACTTCTTGAAAAAGACGTTTTTCCAAAAGCAAAAACAATCTTGATTGATTGGCTCGGCATCTAGAATCGTTATCAGTCCCAAACACAAAGAATCACGCGTAAAACGACGTGATTCT
>MHHX01000016.1:1828-1986 GCA_001817215.1 Candidatus Brennerbacteria bacterium RIFOXYC1_FULL_41_11
TGAGACAGGATCTCTTGCGCAACGCGATCGATGCCGAGATAGCCATCTTTCTTTTTTCTCGATCTAACTTCGCCTCTTTTAACCTCAAACATGACAGACCCGTCGACAATAATAACCTCATGCCCAGAGCTAGGAAACTGAACGTACCTTGCCCTAAG
>MHHX01000016.1:2065-2550 GCA_001817215.1 Candidatus Brennerbacteria bacterium RIFOXYC1_FULL_41_11
CCTTCCTGCAAAACTTTAGCTAAGTTTCTCCTTGTGCCTAAATTTTGTCAAGTCCCACACGACGCAACGCAAATCACGTCAGGCACTGCCAGATATTAAAATAAAAGAATCACGTCTTCCCAAGACGCGATTCTTAATCATTATCTTTATGGCCTCTTACTTCCACAAACCACCAAGAATAATGTAAGCGAGAAAAACGGCCATGCCAACCACGAACAGGAATCCTGGGCTAAAGGTCAGGTCAACAACCCAGACGAAAGCCTTGCCAATTTTTTTCAAAAGTTCCATCTCTGCCTCCTTTGATAGATTAACGTCAGCCAAGTTTCTCTCAATCCGTTGTTTTTGTCAACCCCACAGTAAGTTTTTGATTAATTTTAGCTTCCAAGATCAAACGCACAGCACGTGTATGATGAAAACTTTTATGTCAAACCGCATTTATCTTAACTGTTGTAGTGCCTGCAATAAATAAAATATGGGCTTTGGCC
>MHHX01000016.1:2620-5992 GCA_001817215.1 Candidatus Brennerbacteria bacterium RIFOXYC1_FULL_41_11
AGACCGCATGCCGCACATACCCGTTTGCGCCATGAAGGAATAGTGTTCCGCTGCTCCAACAAAATCCAGTTGGTGTGAGCGCAGGACATCTGCCTAATCCTGACAATAAGCCGATAGAACATATAAACAGTCAAGATTAGAGAGGCGATAATAAGCACAGCCGAAATGAGTAAAAAGATTTTAGACATTCAGCACTCTCCTTTCTGCTAAATATTATACCAAGGGCAGTCTTTTGTCAAATTTAAGTTAGTCTCTCAGCTCTTCTAGTGTCCACGATAACATCTCCAAATACAGATTCAAACCGATTGAATTGATCGTGCCGGACTGGTCTTTGCCCAAAATATTGCCGGCACCCCGAAGCTCCAGATCTTTTTTTGCGATCTCCATGCCGGCGCCGAGATGCTGGTATTTTTTCAAAACCCGCAATCTTTCGGTTGCCTTATCGCCCAAAGTTTTTGATTTCGAGTAAAAAAAATAAGCAAAAGACGGCTTGTCTTTTCTGCCAATCCTGCCCCGAAGCTGATGCGCCTCTGATAAGCCCAAACGAAACGCATCAATTACCAAAAGCGTGTTGGCATTAGAAATATCAAGCCCATTTTCAATAATGGTCGTCGCCAAGAGCAGGTCTGTTTTCTGCCCGCGAAAATCTGTGATTGATCTTAAAAGTTCTTTTTCATCCATACGGCCATGAATAACAGATACCTTTATCTTGGGCATCATTTTTTTCAACTTCTGTCTGATCTTCTCCAAAACCGCGATGCGATTGTATAAAACATAAGTCTGGCCATTTTTTGACTTCTCCAAGAGCACTGCCTCTTTCAATTTTTCCCAAGAAAACGGCAAAACAAAAGTGCTCGTTGCCAGTTTTTCCGGCGGCGGCGTCCTTAACTCTGAAACTTGCCGCAAGCCCGATAAACCAAGATAAAGAGTTCTCGGAATCGGCGTCGCCGACAAAGACAAGATATCAATATTATTTTTTAGATGCTTAAGTTTTTCTTTATGCTTCACGCCAAACCTCTGTTCTTCATCGATAACCAAAAAACCCAGGTCGCAAAATTCCAGATCACTGGACAATAGGCGGTGAGTGCCAATAATAATATTTGCCCTCCCTTCTTTTATTTTCTGTTTTTGTCTTTTGATTTCCTGAGGTTTTACCAAACGGGAGAGAAAAGAAATTTCAAAAGGAAAATCTTTTAGCCTCTCCTTGAAAACATGAAAATGCTGATAGGCCAAAATCGTTGTCGGCGCGATCAACGCCACTTGCCTGCCTGATAATGCTACCCTGACACAAGCACGAAGCGCTACCTCGGTTTTACCAAAACCGACATCACCGACCAAGACCCTGTCCATGGGTTTTGGTTGAGACAGATCTCTATTTATCTCTTTCAAGGCTCTTATCTGATCAGGAGTTTCCGTATAAGGAAAACTGCTTTCGAGTATCTTTTCTGCTTCAAAAGACTCCAGATAGGGCAAACGCCCGGTTGTCTCTCTTTTAGCATAAAGGTCTAAAAGTTGTTTCGCAAACTCGACAATCTCTCTTTTAGCCTTTTTCTTCGTCATCATCCAAACCTGACTTCCAAGCCTATGGATTGTTGGCTTATCAAAGCCCGAATAAAGAGATAGTTTTTCGGCTTTATGGAACGGAACCAAAAGCCTATCTGGCCTCGCTCCGTTTCGAGCGGGAGCATACTCAAGCACAAAAAAACCTTCTTTTCCGTTTGATGAAATATATTCTTCGTAATCAAAAAAAATATTTTCAGACGACAGGTTTACAGAAAAACCAGCAAAGATGCCAACACCATGATCCAAATGTACAAAACAATCCCCGGGCAAAGCCTGGAAAGCGTCCGGAAGAAGATTCTTTTTTCGAGAAGATGATTCTTTTTTAACCGCAACGATTCTCTCCAGCGTAGTCCCCAAAAACTCAAGCTTAAAGAAACTATTACCGGGTAAAAAAATAGACAAAACGCTGCCGGCGAAATTAAACTCGCCGATAGCTTCAACAAAACGAACTTTCTCGTAGCCAAGATCAGAAAGTTTCCTGAAGAGTTCAGTAAGTTTAACCTGAGAGCTTGTCTCCAGAAATAAAACCCGCTTTGCCCAATTCGTTCCGGATAATGACGAGGTTTTCAAACGAGAAAAGTTATCTAAAAACCAATCTCCGCCTTTTTCAAGGAAAAACGGCGTCACGGCCGGAACCAAAAGTTCTTGATTAATAAACATTGTTGGCTAACAACTCACGATCGGAATTTCAACGCGGTTTAATACCTGACAAAAACAAAAGCAAGGCGCAAAGAATCATCAAAACCAACAGCTGTTTCAAGGAATGATTTTTTTGATAATTCACTAATGCCAGCAACGAAATTGTCATCACACCCGCATTGGTAATATTACCAAATGGAAGAAAATAAAGAATAAAGAATAGCTGAGAAAACACAAAACTCAAGATCAGGTCAGAAATGACAGAAACATTTTTAAAGAAATATCGACAGTAAAATAACATTATCAAAAAAAATAAAAAACACGAAGCGCCAAGCATGAACCTGAAATTCGTTGAGAAAAAATAAAGATCAAAAACCAGAACGAAAAAAGTTAAGATCAACGGCCACTGAAGAAAACTAAAGTTTCCGCTGACTGATAACATTCGATTTTTTTCTCTGGAACAAAGATAGAACAGCAAGGAAAAAAATAAGAACAAAGTCAATGTTCTGAAAACCAAAATGTTAACCAAAAACAACAATAAAACAAACCACCAAAACAGCGGTTTCTTTTTTAAAAACCATAAAACCAGAAAGAATAATCCAAAAAAAGACAAAAAACTAAGTCCAAAAAGATAACATAGCAAAAACAACCCCCAGGCAAACCAGTAATCTTTCATTTTTTCCATCTGGTTTAACCGAGAAAGAGGCTAGGCTTTCACTTCAATCTTCCCCCGAATGCCGGCCACAACAGCCCGACCACCGTTCTTGAACTTCCCGGCCAGGGCTTTTTCCGATAAAGGATCAATGATCAGCCTCTGAATCAACCGCTTTAGGGGTCTCGCACCGAAATTCGGATCAAAACCCTGCTCAGCCAGAATTTTCCGTGCCGAAACAGAAACGTCAAGACTAATTCCTTTTGATTCCAACCTTTCATGGATCTTTTTCAACTGAAGCTCAACTATTTTTTGGATATCATGCCCTGACAAAGGATTAAAGACAACAATCTCATCAATCCGATTCAAAAACTCCGGCCTGAAGCTCTGGCGCAGACTATCCATGATTCTCGATTTCAAATCTTTAGTTTCTTGCCTCTCCGAAGTTGAAAATCCAAGATAGGACATCTTTTTTATAAACTCGCTGCCGACATTCGAAGTCATGATGATAATTGTGT
>MHHX01000017.1:0-6284 GCA_001817215.1 Candidatus Brennerbacteria bacterium RIFOXYC1_FULL_41_11
ATCTTTCGCAAATTTAGTAGATCTGACTTTTTCATCTTCACGCCCAAGCTGACCTCTTAGTCTTTTTGCATATAAAACAGCTTTCCGATGATCACCGACATCTGAATAAAATTTACAGATGTTCAGGGTCAAACCAGAATCAGGTGGACCTTCTTCATACCCACGTAAAAGCCAATATTCTGCCCGTTCATAATTCTCAACAGCTTTATAACAAAGACCTATTACCTGCGCCTTCAAACCAGTCGGCTCGCCGTCTTTTTTAACTAAAAAATAAACTTTTTTTGCGTATGAAATCGCTTTCTTACTCTTCCTGTGCCACCAAACCCTACCGATACCCCAGAGAGCGCTTGTAGATTTCGTATCTAAAGTTAACGCTTTTTTATACAGCTCCATGGCAAAATTTTCCATCTTGAATCGAGCCTGCCGCTTTTTTTGTTGTAATGCTAAATGATCGTAAAAAAACGCCAGTTTTATTAAAAAATACTCGTTTCCCCATAACTCTGGAAATCCTTTCGCCAAAGATTCAAATTCCTTTATCGCTTGACTGAATTTATAGTTATTGACAGTGAGAGAATAGATTGTTCTAAGTGATTGTTCTACTTTTTCCATGATTTAAAATAACGTTAGCATAATCTGAAAAATATTTAAATTGATAATTAAAATAGAGAAGAGGCGTTCAATTAAACGCCTCTCATTCGGATGTCGTAATTTTCAAACAACTTCATCAAACTCTGTCCAATTGGTATACCGGTAAACTCTTCCAACCAGGCAAATTGTCCATTCGGGTTGTGTTCAAGAAACACATACTCTCCTTCTGGGGTTACGATAAAATCGAACGCCGAGAATAAAAGACCCTCCTGCCTCACGAGGCGCACACATTTATCAGAAACCCATTCGGGCAAAGAGAATATGGAGTGTCTCACTAGCCCAGGACTTCGCCTCCAGTCCACAATGGTCTCAGAACGCTCTTGGGAGTCTAATCTCACGGCATGACAGTCATCTCCGACCACCACCACTCTCAACTCAAAAAGTTTTGGAATTGGTTCTTGAAAAATCAATGGGCAAATAGAGATGGCGACCGCCCGAGATTGTATCTGCTCGGCACTCAGGATCGTTGTGTAAAAGACTTTCTTTACAAACTTTAAACCCAAGCTTCCTTTATGGACCGGCTTGACGACAAGTTGCCCTCCATAATCTGTAGCAAAATCTATGGCTGAAGAGGCGTCATTAGTTACAATGGTTTTAGGACAACGAAAACCAACTTGTTCCGCAATTTCCAGCTGACGAATCTTATCTCCTGCTCTCAGGTTGAGATCTGGTAAATTCATCCAGATGGCATGCGAAAGTTTTTTATGAACCATTGTGAGAGCCCACGCGGCTTCATCTCGAATATAGGAAATTGACTCTGGAGTCGGCCGCAAAACCCTGAATTCACTTGGTCTGGGCTTTCTATACCAGACGAAATTGATTTCGTCCGCAGAGATCGTCTTTGAACTAGAAAAATGAATTTTACAATGATTGACGCCAAGATCAACCGTAATCATCTCAGGGAATCTTTCGACATCGAATCGAAACCACGCGATCTCGCTGTGATTCAGATACCTTCCCACAAACCAATCAACTGTAGAATCTTCCTCGCAAGACCAAATCAAACAAGCCATTTTAACTCCTTTGTAATAACGTACACTGACAGGTTGGGTTATTGCATAACCCAACCTGTCAATTTGAACTACTCGTCGTCTTCCGACGGCGAGCCGTCTCCGGTTGGATCAGTAATCCCAACCAACTTTCCCTCCAGCCGTTCCTCCGCAAAGAGGAACGCAATGGGGGTGATATCCATTTTTCTCACCTCCTTTCGTGAGAGATAAAAATAGTATCACCCCCCCCCGTATGGGTTTGTCAAACAAAACCAAACGCCAAAACACCTGGTTCAAGAAAAACAAAAAAATCCGCTGGATCACAACGGAAAAACAGGCGGAAAATTTTATAAGAAAGTTTATTTCTTCAGCCTGACAATGTTTTAAATTTTGGTAAAACTCTCTTTTTATCCAACCACCATTTTCTTTTATATTCTTTATCTAACCAATCGACTTCATATTGCTCTCCATATAATTCTAAAAATAACCTCTGTTTAAGATAGGCGCCCCTTTCCGTTCTTGTTCTTCCGTTCGGGTTTAAACCCTTTTTCTCTTGTTCAACGTGCCAAGCTTCGTGTATGAATAGAGAAGACAAATATTCTACTGAAGAATATTTTATAGTCTTTGGTTGAACGTACCAAACTCTTGTCTTTACGTTTACGTCAGTATCGTATCCGTTCTTGTCAAATACTTTAATTTTATTTATGTTTTTTATAAGATTAACAAATCTAGTCTTTTTGATGAAATCTAAAGATACATTCAATTTCCTTCTTAACTTTTCTTCTTTTGTGTCTATTGTCATATATTTTTAAAAACACCTGGGAGTATATTCCAACTCCCAGGTTTTGTTGGCTCACTTTTTCTTAGTGCTACCAGTCTTCGGTTTGGGCGGCTTTCCAGGACCCTTGTTCGGGTTGCCACCACGACCACCTTTTTTATCAGCCATTTTTCTCACCTCCTTTCGTGAGAGATTTATCCCCACACTCAGCATGAGTAGTGTGGGATGAGAATAGTATCACCCCCCCCGTATGGGTTTGTCAATTCAAAAACGCCCCCAAGGGACGTTTTTGAATACGAGTGAAATTAAAACAGAAAACTTTTTTATTAAACCGGCTTCGTAATCTCCAAAACCTCAACCGCCAACCTGTTGCCAGCCACAATATACTCTTTTTTCTCACCAACACGAGATCCCAAAGCAGCCTGAGCCACAGGAGAATCATTAGAAATCTTCCCGACCGCCACCTCTGCTTCATCAGGATGAACTATACAAAACTCCCTGATAGAACCATCTGCCATTCTTACCTTTACCTTATCGTACAAACAGACGATTTTCCCCTCGAAAGATTGTTCACTCATGAGTTTGTATTTAAAAAATAAAACCCTTGTTAATCAAACAAGGGTTTTATTTAAGCTTTAATTTATTAATAACAATATTAAAAAGGCGCGAGTGCGTAGTGCCGGAAAAAAGCTCAGATTTAATAAGCCTATTTTTCATAGATTTATTTTAAATCAGATTATCTCAAACGTCAATGACCAGTCAGAAACGCAAAATAAGCTCAAAAAGAGCTTATTTGCACAGATTATCCACCATAATGGACCTACTTTGCCAAACCGACTTTAAAACCCCTGAAATCAAGGTTATTAAACCAACCGGAAATATTCGCCCACCAAACACCAGGAACTCTGAGGTTAAGGATTGGAATTGTCTCAAACCACTTAACATCCTGAACTACTACCAAAAGATCGGCTGTGTCAGAACCCAAAGGCGCTTCACAGCTCAGTCGATAGCGAAGCACGCCTGCTTCTTGAGGTTTTGTTTTCGCTACCCCAGACTCCGGGTCAATATTGCCGGAAAAAGTCGTGTCACCATTAATGTCTTTGGCGCACGGCCAAGGTTGAGCTGTTAAATCATCAAAATCCTGATTAGCCAAGTAATCGTCTATCTTCACGTATTTGCATGAGGCCGTGCAAGAATCAGCTCCGGCAACAGTCCAGACAAGGTTGAGTTGATAATTAGCATGCTGAACCGCCATCTGTTCTTTCAAAACCTGATAATAATTCACTCCATCCGCAGTCTCTTGTAGCCTAAAGTTTGTGATCCTGAAATCAGAAATACTTGCTTCTCCGGGAGGAGGAGGCGGTATATTAGCTGAACCAACATTGACCGTCACACTATCTGAATCTGAATCGTATTTATTTGAGCAAGTGATCGTGTAGGTTCTCGAACCCTGGGAAATATCATTCCTTTGAGCTGAGTCCTCTAACTGTTTCTGACCTGACCAGCCAGTTCCAGAGGCCGTACACTGTCCAACAGCATTAGTACTTGTCCAGCTCAAAGTGTAATCAGCTGGGGATACTAAATCTAACGGCCCGTCAGAACCATCGGCTTTGATGTCAACAGTCGGTAAAACCTCTTGGTCAATGTTCACAACCACGCTGTCGCTATCAGAACCATACTGATTTTCACATTTAAGCGCATATGTCTTTATGCTTTTAGCTATATTGCTAAAGTTTTGTGTGCCGCCGCCAATATCTCTCGCGCCATTCCAGTTTCCAGAAGCTTGGCAAGAAGTTGGTATGCCACCCTTTAGTGTCCAAGAAACAACATAGCTCGCCGGAGCATCAAGCGAAACAGGACCGTTCAAATCATTGGCCTTCAAATCAACCTGTGGAGCAGTATTCGAAACACATCTGAAACAATAGCTATAAGGGTCGCGAATACCTCCTAGCAACCGAGTGCAGAGATTGCTTAATCCCGGCCAGTCCGTATATCCAGATGGACAAGTAGAACCGGCAACACACCCCGCCGGAGGATAAACCTCCATCTGTTTTCCACTCGGGCATTTACACTCCAGTTTTGAAACGCAAACCTGAGTTCCTGTACAAACTTTCCCGGCCGCTTCACAGCCAGTGCTCAACTTCCACCCAGCACCAGGAGCCGAACGACAGGAATAAACCCGCTCTTTGACCGTGCCTGCCGGACAGACCAAGGGATTGCTTCCGCCACCCCCGCCTTCTGCCGGACAAGTACATTTGTTTATCTGATAAAGATTCCAATACCCATCACAGTATCTTGTTTGATAACAGTTCTGCGTAACGCCGGTTGTATCTTTTTTACACTCACTCCATTCTCCCCAATAATACTCTTTTCCAGTCCAGTCTAGATGACAAATGTCTCCTGCTGATCCGCCAGAGATAACGCAGGTGTTTTGGGGTGGAGTTCCAGTATCGCACCCATTTTCTCCAACAGTCTTCCACACGCAGTCACAGGATCTCTTCGGTGGGGTTCCCGGTGGATTTTCTTGGCAAGCTGATATTACATCTATACACTCTTCAGAATTTTCACAGCAAATTCCTTCAATATATCCCGGAAAATTAAACAAAAAATTCGGCAAAAACAACACTCCCAAAAACATCAGGCTGAAAACAAAAAATAATCTCATATTGATCTTTCTAATTCAAAAAAACGCTTCTGATCAGAAAACAAACCAAAAAAATCTTTTTCCTCAAAAAACACCGCGTCTTGATCGTCCACAACCAAGCCTGTTTCTTTAAGATACGTGTCGTAAACCATTCTCATCAGCCAATACTGTGCTTCACCTCCAATTTTTTCAATGTCAGTATTTGAATCAATCACTGTTTGCGCGAATAAATTCAAAACCAATCCATCCTGAGAAAGGCTGTAGCCGTAAGACGATCTGGTCTTGCCGTCATCTGAAACCTCAGCCATTAAGTCTTGTGGCTTATCTGTAAACACCACTCTGAGCCGTTTGATATTTTCCTTGTTCCCCGCGTTCCAGCGAAACTCCCAAAAACCAAACTCCTTTAAAAACCTGTCCAACGCTTTTCTGTTTTTAATTGAAAATTCATAGCCAGGGACCTCTGAAACCGCCAGAACCCTGCCTCTTTGAAAAAACTCATGAAACAAAAAATATCCAACGCCCGCTATCAAAACAATCAAAATTATAAAAACTGTTTTTTTATCCAAAAACAAACGTTTGAAAAAAGCCATTGATTTTTTGCCAATAATATTATTTTAGAATCAGTATATTAAAAGTCAAGAGCCGCTAAGATTAGCGGCTCTTTTCTTTTTTACGGCGTGGCTGTTAACGCCGCCGCATCTGGGTCTCTGACCATGGCAAAAACAATTGCCATGTCAGACTCTCTCACGAAAAAGAGTTTGAAAAAGTCGGACCAGTATGTGCCCGGAACTTTCTCCACGCCGATGTGGCACCACCCGACTCCCCGTTCTTCAATGCCAAGCTCCAGATAGTACATCTCATTGAAAAGCCTCGGCTCGGCAAGGCGTTGTTCTGACGACATGCCATAAAAATACACAAACCCTGCTTCTTCGAGAACCAGCCGGCTTTTAGTGTCTTTGACGGCAGTGCCAGCCCTCTCCTCAATGAAGCACTGCTTTGCAAACACCTCAAAGATGAAGCAATTGTAGCGCTCCAGAGGGTCGTCCGTGTGGTAGCAGGTCGTGTCTTCAACTAGCATCGGGCTGGGCGTGGCGGTCGGGCTGGGCGTCATGGTCGGCGTGAAGGTGACAGTCGGGCTGGGCGTCATGGTCGGCGTGAAGGTCGGCGCGCTGGCCGCAGTTGGCGTCAAAGCCGCAGGCGTCACAGCAGGCCCGGCAGCGGAAAC
>MHHX01000017.1:6368-24349 GCA_001817215.1 Candidatus Brennerbacteria bacterium RIFOXYC1_FULL_41_11
CACCAAATCGTGGCTCAGATTGCGCGGCCGAAACTCACCACGAGGTGTCTCAGCCCATGCAAGCCCGTGAACATGACTTGAAGCGCCAAGATCAAGGCCGCACATCAGCCAGATGGCGACAAGGCCGACGAAAAGACTGATAATCGGCATAGCAAAGAAGTCTGCCATGACGACGCCCGTAATACCAACAACCAAAGCCACGAGAACCAGGCGGAGGTCGAAGGTCGGAGCCAAGAACAAAGGTTGACGTTTCAAAGAGCTGTTCATGACAATCTCCTTTCTTATTTAGTAGTCATGATGGATCTTACGTTTTCACGCAAGATATACGATAAAAAATTATAGCACAAAAACACTATAATTTCAATGCAAATCAAGCCTGTGGATAACTTCTCAAGAGCCGAAATTCTCTTAAAATCTCTTCAGTAAGATTTGATAACCTTTCTCACCATGCCGCGAGGAATCAGAAAAAAATTGTGTTTTTGCCCCCTTCCCGTCTGGAATTTCTTTTGCTCTTTTTTATAATTAAAAGTTATAGAATTTTTCACGATCAAAAAACCGTTTTCTTCACCCAGATACTCGCCAACAGTTTTTTTTGTGGCAAAACTAATGATAATTCCTTATGACCAAACAAGCAAGCATCTTCCCAATAAACAATGATTAATCTTAATGTTTCTTTCATTAATTTTCGAAAATTTCTTCAAATCCATTCATCTGAACAATCTTTATTATTGTTTTTTTAGGTATTATGATACCGTCAATAATCTTTAGCAAGTCTCCGGCACGACCAAAATCACAGTTCATCCCGACCTCCACAAACCTCTTTCTAATATGAATAATCCCAAAGCTTGCATTGACACGATTTGGCAAACCAGGGAATTTTTGAAAATCGCTGTACAGAGCGTCTTGCCAAAAAACCACACCTGCTTTCAATTTTTTCTGTTTCATAAAAATTATTATATCAAATAGCATACAAAGAGCACCTTTCACGCTCTTTGTATGCTTTGTGCAGGAAAGTCTTACGCTTCAATCCTTATCCTCACTTTTTGTATACTTCGTGGGCATTTTTCTCACCTCTTTTCGTGAGAGATGAGAATGGTATCACCCCCCCCGTATGGGTTTGTCAAGAAAACACAAAAATCAAATAAAGCCCATGGATAACTCTAAAAAAGCACGCACCATCTGTCGCCAGTTTTCCCAATTGGGAAAACTGGCGACAGATGAAATAAAATTATCAAAACATTTTATCGAGGCTCACCGTTGGTTATTAACCACCCATAAAATACTCCCAGGGTAACTTCACAATCCCCCTTTTGAACAAAACAAAGATTGCCAAAGTATAAACAATAGTCGCGACAAGATAAACAATAATTTCTTTTTTATGAAATCGCTGTGTCTCGCCCTCTCTTAAAGTGAGGCCATTAACTCCAAAATGAATCATTAAAAATCCCAGAATGTTTGTCAGCCAGTAAGTCACTAAAACTCCCGGAAAAAACCAGTCTTTAAAAACAAGGGAGGCAAAAACGCCTCCCAGATAAGCCAGCGGCAGATTGATGAAAACATCATTCCACCAAGATAACGGTGACAGCAAAAAACCAATCGCCATAATGATTCCGGAAATGGTTTTTTTTCGCATAAACAAAAATAAATCAGCATAAATATTATACCTCTTGATCATGAATCAAGCAACCCAGGGCCTTATTACTAGTCAAGACAAACAAATATTCTGCATTTATGTATTTACTATCGCCAGTTCTCCCAATTGGGAGAACTGGCGATAATTTGAGAAAAAAACTCAAGTACTTTTAAACTCTTTTACACTACCTGACTTTGTCACTTCCAAAATCTCAACATTATCGAGCAAATCAAAATCTTCCAAGCTCTCCAAAAAATTTTCCGGAATCTTAACCTTACCGATCCAAACACTTTTCTGGAGCATCTTAAATCCGATATTCTTCAACGCCGAACGTAGCCAGTATCTTTTTTCATCTTTCCCGACGGGAATATCGAAAACAATAATTTTGAATGTCTTATCTGACTGTTTATTAAAATCACGATGCTTTTTTCTCACAGATAAGATTTGAGCTCTTGACTGACCGTCCGCTGTTAAAAACAATCTCCGATCTTCATCAAATGAAACCAGACCTTGGCGCCTAAGCTTTGAGAGAAACTGCTTGAATCTCCTGCTTTCTTTTTTACCTTCTTCTGTTAAAAATAACCAGTCAGTAAAAAAATTTCTTTTCTGATGGATTTTTTCAAAATTAAAATCAATTTTTCTGCCACTGGCATAACCTCCGGATTTAGCAATTGCCAGCTGCAAGTCAATGAGCGTTGTTATTCCGTCCTCGATAAATTTAAGAATCCGATAGGTTGTTTCTCCTTTCATTTTTCAATTAAATTAAAAGTTATTGTTGAATTCTTCCTTGGTAATTTGTCTAAGATGAGGTACTCAATTTTTTTATTATTTCATACTGTTGTCGCCTATTTTCCCAATTGGGAAAATAGGCGACATAATAAACTTCACCAGTTAGTATTTGTTTCAATAGAACGCCGAATAATATAAAGCGAGCTCGAGGCCGGCGAACGGCCAACGCTTTTGATCCTTATTCTTTCTCCGGGATTTTCCGGTACAATCAACTCAATATCTTGCAAACCGCAACAAGAAGCGTTGTTTGATAATAAAGGAGGTTCGATTGAATCGTTCTTCAAAATTGAGTAAAACTTCCACTCCACGCCGGCATCGGCTGCGTAAAAAGCTTTAACCGAGTCAAGAATTGTATTCATCCGTCGTAATTCTTTAGTCACGCCAACGCTGATAACCGTACCGGTAATAAAAATCGTTGACAAAGACAAGATAACCATCAACATCATCTGCCCAGCACTTTGCCGAAAGCCATGGCGGAGAAAGTCCGCACGGCGCCGAAACAAATCCGGCACAACGAGGTCTTTTCTGAAATTTTTAACTGTTGATTTCGCGGTTTTCATTTATATTTTTAAAATCCCAGGTTAAACCCCCACCCTTCTTTGAGTAATCGTTGTCTGTAAATAAAACGGTTGATTCTGAAACCTTACTCTCTGGCTTATCTCAAGAAGCAAGGTGACGCTCGGTTGACAAAGAGCGCTATCAAAACATCCGGCAACATCGAACTTCAGAACGTCCAAATCGTTTGAGGTAATCGGTAGGGTTTCTGCGCCTTCGTTCCGGTAGACCACGCCATGTTCCAAGTAATAACTCACAAGAGAGTTGTCTTTGTTTGCAAAGGACAAAGTTCGAGCTTCGGAATCAAAAACAAGATTATTACCTTCTTTTATCTCTCTCGTCATGGTTTCCAAAAGAAATCTCAGATTAGCCTGCGAGTTCAAAGTGCTAAAAACATAAAAATGAGATCGGAAAACATTGATTAAAGAACCGGTAATGACACCTACCAAAAGACCAAAGAGAGTAAAAGAAATCATAACTTCCACCAGAGTAAAACCATGGGTATGAGCCCTCAAGTGTTTAAGAGAAACAGGGTTTTTAGCTTTAAAAAAATTCATATCTTATAGTTTGAAACACATGGCTTATTCCGATTCCACGCCAAACCAATTGTACAGATGGTCTTCGACAACTATGGAAAAATCTTTATTCCGGCTCTTCCAGCTCACCACCGAACTGATTTTCAGATGATCAATGGAAACCTCACTGACCGAGATAAGCCTCATAAAATCTGTTACCTGACCCGAACCGTACTGATAACCGAAGTTTTCGTCAAAATTAAGCGACCTTTGCTCTGACAAATCGGGCAGCTTTTCAAGCCCATCAACATAATCTGCCTCATAAATCCCAGGGTCGAGACCAAGATTAAAATTTTCACCGGCAATCCAGTTCTCTCCGCGCTTTTTTATAACCAATTCTATTCCCTCCTGGGCCAAAAAGGACGCGACCAGGTTATTTCTGATGAAAGACATGGCATAAATGCTGTAATTTACTAAAGCCAAAATGCTGCCAAAAACAGACATGATCAATGTCGCCGCAACAAGAAGCTCAACCAAAGTAAATCCATTTTTAACTGATAGTTTTTTCATATCCATCTTTCATTCGCTGATGACGCGACCGATCTGGCCGGCTTTATTGATCGAAACATCACGAAAGGAATTGGCACTACCCCTCAAAACCAGACGCACGATTGCTGAATCTGCTTGTGGGAAAAATAAAGTCCTCGGATAAGGTGGGACAAAAATCACTGGATTAGAGCTTGTCTGACCAAAATTAATCAAACTCGGCAAAAGAACGGTCTCGATTTCAATAGCCTCGTAATTTCCCCCTTGAATCCCAGAACAATCATTGCTAAAAGCCGCAAAAATTGTATATCGGTCTTTTCTCAAAGCGTCAAAAAGCATGCCGTACGCGCATGGCACCGTGCCTCGATAGTCTTGTTCCGGACCATTATACTCTTGACTGAGATACGATAAATCCTGTACTTTCCTGATATCAAGAATAAACCGATCAATAAACTGAAAAAACTCGTTTTGATTCTTGGCCGTGCGATTGAAACCCAAAACCATGCTCAAAAAAAGAGTAGTTACGCTAAACACCACCAGCATCTCAAGCGTTGACTGACCCCAAAAGCGCAGACCGCGGAACACAAAACGTAAAGTTTTATTCATTAAAAACTATAAAAACAACCCCGGGAATAAATTTAAATAACCCTGAACTATTTTATCACCAAACAAAAACAAAGTCAGAAGTCCAAAACCAAGAAACGGAGCAAACGGCACGATATCTTTCATGCCTTTGCGTCTGAAAAAAATCAAAAAAAGACTGAGCGAAGACCCGATCAAAAAAGACAAAAATATCAAGACAAGAATGTCCGGCCAGCTCAAAGCCAAGGACAAGCCAAAAGCGAGAAAAACATCACCCAACCCCATGCCGCGACCAAAAGACAAAAAATACGCCAAACCAAAAACAGAAAGCGCTACCAAAATTCCGATTCCAAGGCCGAAAAATCTATTCTCAGAACCAAGCAAATAATACAGCTCTCCGGAAAAATAAAGCTGATTGAGTTTTTCTGTTTTTAAGAAAAAATCAAAAACAAAAAAATAAAATACCTGCAGAATCGCACCGCTACCAGCCAAAAAATAAAGTAAAAAATCAGGAATCAGATAATATTTGAAGTCAAAAACACAGATTGCCAAAATACAGGCAAAAATTAGCCACCAAAGACCGACCGTAGCAAAAAATACCCAGTCGTTTGCCAAAGTTTTAAAAAACAAAAACTGCTCAAGCCGCCAGAAAATCAATGTAAAAACTACCCCGGAAATAAGCTCAACCAGAGAATATTCAAAGGCAATATTGGCTTTACAGCGCCAGCATCGGCCGCGTTGGATCAAAAAACTAAAGATCGGAAGGAGTTCAAACCAACGCAAGGTTTTTTTGCACGAATCGCAATAAGACCGCCCAGAGATCTCCTTAATCGCACTGGAATCGTATCCCTTCTCCGGATTCAAGCGATAAACCAAAACATTGATAAAACTGCCGGCTGCCGCACCGACCAAAAAACTAAAAAAATAAAACATGGTCAAATAAATTTAACACGAAACCCGTTGCTGATCTTATCAGGCAACAAATTTCGTATCATAAACAATTTTACTAGAGTTCAATACAATAAGAAGGATCCTCACAACTAACGCCATAAACAACCCCATCACTATCTTCTCTGAGCGCCTGACTGTCTTGACTTTCAAGACCGGCCATCAAGACATAGTGCAAACCATCACCAGAGACAGCATACTCATAGCTCCTTGATAACAATGGATCACGCGGAAGCTTCTTAACGCCAATATCGGCATTAATCAATTCAGTTTCCAAACTGTCCCAATCCGTAGAAGAAGGATACTCCGTGTTGGCATTAAAATAAATTTCCAGAGCGTTTTGCGTATTTCTCAGGTCCGCGATTCTACGAGTATCACGACCCTGCGCCCTGACCCCCGACAAACCAACCAAAACCATGGCTGATAAAAGACCAATAACAGTGATCACGACCAAAAGCTCGATTAAGGTGAAACCTTTCTTGTATAACTTATTCATAGTTTTATTATTTTTTATCTCCGCTTAATATTCTACCACCTCAAAACTGTTGAGCAATCTGGTAAATCGGCAAAATCACTGCCGCAATCAAGCCACCGACCAAAACGCCCAGAAATACAATCAAAACCGGCTGAATGATTTCGGTCAAATTATTCACCAAAGACTCAACCTCCCGAGAGTAAAATTTTGAAACTTTTGAGAGTAATTCTTCAAGTTTACCGGTTTTCTCGCCGACCGCAATCATCTGGCTAACCAGGGGCGGAAAAAAATCAGGATATTGCTGCAAAAGATCAGAAATGTTATCACCCTGCCTGACGCCATCAGCAACATTGTAAATCGCCTCTTGATAATACGGATTACCAACAACATCAGCTGAGATTTCAAGAGCTTGAGCTACCGGGATAGAACCTTTTAACAAAACGCTAAAGGTTTCTGTAAAACGGCTGACAAAAATTCTCTTCAAAAAACTACCAAAAATCGGCAATCCTAAAAGGATTGTTCCTAAAGACATCCTGCCTTCTTCCGAAGAAAAATATTTATAAAGAATAAAAATGCCACCAAGAATAAAAGCTAAAATGATCAGAAAATGATCCTGAACAAAACCGCCCATCGAGATTAAAAGCCTTGTCATCACCGGCAATTCAGAAAAAGGAATGCCGGATTCAAGAATTACGCTACCGAGCTGAGGAATCACCACGGAAACCATGATGCCAATCACCACCGCGAAAAGACCAAGCAAAAAAACCGGGTAAATCATTGCGTTCTTGATCTTGCTTGAAATAATCGCCTGAGCATCATAATAATCCGCAAGATAGGCCAAGGCCGAATCAAGCCGACCGGTTAATTCAGCGGCGCGGATCATGTTGACATAAAAAGAAGAAAAAGCATAAGGATGCTTCGAAAGCGAATCAGAAAAAGACATGCCTGCCTCAATGTCAGTGTAAACCTGATAAAGAGCATTCTTTAGAACGGGGTTGTCGCTCTGATTGACAACAGTTTGCAAAGATTCCGTAATCGAAACCTGAGCTTCAAATAGAGTCGCCAACTGCCGAGTAAAAACAGCGACTGTTTTCAGATTTATCTTATTCAAACCGAAACTAACTTTCTGAGCAAAAGTTTCTTCCTTGCTTTTTTCAAGCTTCAAGATAACTAAACCGGCTTTTTGAAGCATGGCGATAGCCGCTTCTTCCGAAAAAGCATCAATCAAGCCGGATTTCAACTCCCCTCTGTCATTTTTCGCACTATAAGAAAACTTCATGATCTTGCTTTATTATAAACCAGTTATCTGTCCGCCGCCGCCCAAAAGATTTTTCAGCTCTGTCGGATTCAAAGAATACAGATAGGCATTTTCCTGAGTAATCTCACGGCGCTTGACCAAAGAAGCCAAAGAACGATTCAAAGAAACCATACCGTCTTCCGAAGAAGTTTCGATTACTAAATCAATCTGATAAGTCTTATCTTCGCGGATCAGGTTCCTGACCGCAGCATTGGCAAACATGACCTCTACTGCCGGCACACGGCCGCCTTCAATCCTAGGAATCAAACGTTGTGACAGAATGCCAACTAAAGTCGAAGCTAACTGAGACCTGATCTGACCCTGTTGCTCAGCCGGAAAACTATCAATAATCCTGTCGATTGTCTGAGCGGCATTATTCGTATGAAGTGTCGAAAACACTAAGTGGCCTGTTTCTGCGGCAGTCAGAGCGATTGAGATGCTGTCCGGATCTCTCATCTCTCCGATCATGATCACATCTGGATCTTGCCTCAGGACTGAACGCAAGGCTTTATTAAAAGATATCGTATCAACACCAACTTCTCTCTGATCAATCAAGGCCCTGTCTGGGCTGAACAAATACTCAATCGGATCTTCAACTGTCAAAATATGATCAAAACGATTGTGATTAATCTCGTCAACAATAGCGGCCAGCGTAGTTGATTTACCGTGACCGGCAGGTCCGACAACAAGAAAGAAGCCTTGGGAAAGTTTGGTGAATTCATGTAAAATCGGCGGCAAATTCAGCTCTTCAATCCCTCGAATATCCATGGCAATCAAGCGGATGGAGATCGCGATCATGCCCTTTTGCATATAGGCGTTTGCGCGACATCTGATCTTTTCCTCATGAGTAAAACCAAAGTCAATCTCTTTCTGACTCACAAATATCTTTTGTTGTTCTTCGTTCAACAAAACCTTGATAAAACCGTCAAGATCTTCTTTCAACATGACTGGTTCTTTCGCCAACTGCAGCAACGAACCATCAATCCTTAGGGTCGGTTTTTTGCCGACGCCAAGATGAAGGTCGGAAGAACCCTGCGTTTGAGCCAATTCCAGATATTGTCCGATTTTTTGTTTATAATCTTGAGTCATTCTGTTTCTTTTTTTTATTTTCTATTTTTCTTTAGTTTCTTCAAGCCGTTTCTCTCAAAACTTCGGAAAAATGCACCCTGCCCTCAAGCATGTGGAGAACCGCCTCTTGTTTTAGACTGATCATTTTTTGGTTTTTCGCTTCCTGCCAAAGGTCGGCCTCACCACCGCCGGAAAGAATGATCTTTTCCACCTGCGGACTCATCTGAAATATTTCATAAATGCCGATTCTGCCAAGCGTTCTTTTATTCTTGCAGGTCATACACTCAGTTGTCCCGTAATCATAAACAGAAAAAGGTTTTTTATAAGACAGTTGTTTTTTCAATTCATCCGGCAAGCCAGCCAAAGATTCCTCAATAATTTTTTGAATCTCTCCAGAAGCCTGAACTGATTGACGACAATCCGGGCAAAGCCGACGAACCAATCTTTGAGCTACGATCAAACTAAGGGTCGAAGGCAACAAAAACCTCTGCACGCCAAGATCCAAGAGTCTGGGAATCGTACCGATGGCATTGTTTGTATGCAGTGTTGAAAGAACAACGTGGCCGGTCAAAGCTGCATGAACCGATAATTCAGCGGTTTCGCTGTCACGAATCTCACCAACCATAATAACATTCGGATCTTGCCTCAAAATGCTCCTTAACCCGGAAGCGAAAGTGTAACCGATCTCTGGAATGACCTGAGACTGATTTACTCCATTCATAAAATACTCGACCGGATCTTCAAGGGTCACCACATTGACTGAATCTTGATTAAGAATCTGCAAAATCGCATAGAGAGTCGTGGTTTTTCCTGAACCAGTCGGGCCGGTCGCCAAAACCATGCCAAACGGTCTTTTCAAACCGTTTTTTATAAGATTGAGATTCCATGGAGACAAACCAAGATCTTCAAGATTTTTTAAACCGGAATTGGGGTCAAGAATCCTCAAGGCCGCTTTTTCTCCGTTCTGAGTCGGAAAAGTTGAAACACGAAAGTCTATCTGCCGACCTGCAATAAAAGCCGAAAAGCGACCGTCTTGCGGACTACGAGTTTCATCGATCTTCAAATCAGCTAAAATCTTGATCCTCGTTAAAATCGCCGGATGGATCTCAACCGGCAAGAAAACTACAGAAAACAAATCTCCATCAATACGATATCTGACCCGCAGACGATTCCTTTCGGGTTCAAGATGGATATCTGACGCGCGTTGCAGAATCGCATTTTTCAAAATATCAGAAACAAGTTTAATAACCGGTGCCTGTTCGGCCGTGACATCAAAAGTTTCATCAAGGGAGATAGTCTTTTTTTGACCGACATAGGCCTTAGCCGCCCCTTGTGCTTGTTGTTGGAGGGATTTCAGGGTTTTTGAAATCTCTTCTCCGAAACTGGTATAACCCTTGCTTAATTTTTCAAGATCTTTTTTTAAAATCAAGTGAATCTTTAGATCAAGACCCAAACCTTGAGCAATAAATTTCAATGCCTGTTGAGCAGAAGACTCTTCCGGATTAACCATGCCAACCTGAAGAACACCGGCGTCTTTTGCGAAAGCTATCATCTCGTAATGCCTCGAGGATTCAAAAGGAATCAAAAGTAAAATTTCTCGCGGTATTGATTCTTCATCACCAAAGAATTTAACCGGCAAGTTCAAGCTCTGACTTTTAACCTCGAGAATCTTGTCGTCTGGGACCAGTTTTTGCTCATAAATAAGAAGTTCAGGAGAAACGTTTCTGTTCTTCGCTTCTTTTTCCAAAAGCTTAACCTGGCCTTGATTTAAAAGACCCTGATCCAACAATACTTGAACAAGATTAAATGACATTAAATAAAATTACAGAAAGGGATTCGGTTTACCCAGGGGCGGAATCTGAATTGGTAAAACCCCCTTCTCTTTCAAACGTCCAAAGACCGGATGATTAATAACGCTATCAACATCCAGGTCAACCTGCTGGAGCTTAATCAAACCAGATTCCGGAGGAAATATTTTTGAAAAAATTAAAGAAGCCGGACCGGTATTCGGTTTGGAAAAAACGAAATAAGCGGCCAGAAAAACAAATACGGCAATGATGAAAAGAAAAACCCATAAAAATGATGCTCTTGGCGCATGAAGGGCTCTTGTTTCCCGCTTCGGCGCGGCAAATTTAGGTGTTTGAGCCTGAACTGGTGAAGAAACCGGCGACGGATGAGGCGCTTGCGACAAGGGTGATTGTGGCATCGGTGGTAAAGGTGTAGCTTCCATGATTATTTTTATGGCAAAGTAAACTGCGGCTTCTTAATTGAGTAAACGTCGATGGAAAGTTTCATATTAAAAAGAGATTGATTGTTTTCCTGCTTCGAAGAAGATTCCCCCGCCCTGGTCGGAATAAACTCGAAGTTTCTAACATCCATTAATCGTAGCTCATCTTCAATTCCCTTCAAAAAAGCTTTTCCGCTAGGATAATTTCCGGAAGCATCTACCTGAACAGAGATCGGAAAGGGTTCTTGGTTTTGTTTCGGCTGAGTGGCAGAGAAATTCGTAAACCCGGTTGTCTCCACCGCAGAAGCAGAACGGGATTCGAGAACGGTAAAAGAAATTCTCTTGATTAAAATATTATTCTGTTTGGCAATTGATTCAAGGCTGACAAGGATCTCCGGAATCTTCAAGCTCGAAGGTAGGGCGTCTGAAATCGCCACTGTCTGCTGATTAAGATCGTCGAATAAAGCCACCTGCTCCCTGAACTTTGCGATCAACTCTTTTAATCTCTGGACCGTAGTTTGTCTCTCGGCCAGTTGCATTCGAGCCTCCCCCAATCGTCGCCAAACATCAGCGACCGGACTGAAGATAATGAAAACTCCGGCAACAATAATCAAGAAGCTAAACAAAAAAGAAGTAAAAACTTGAGAAGAACTTTTCATAGACTATTTTATTAAAATCAAACTCTTTGAAAATAAAAGTTCCAGCTGAAAGTTATAAGCAAGACCGATGTTGCTGACGTCTTTCAAAATCACGTCTTTGATGTCCGGGTGTTGCTTAAAAGCCGCCGCTTGGATACTAATATCCTGAAGATCCTTGGCCGTACCGGATAAAATAATCTGATTGTTGAGAGTTGAAACCTTTAATGACTTGAAAGAAATTTTCGGATTTGTATTATTTTCCAAGAAATCGAAGACAGATGACAGATAAAAATGATTGGGCAAAAGCTTTTTAAGACCACGAATTTGAGCATCAAGAGTGATAACCTTTTCCACCTCTTCAAGCGAGATTGAGGCAACAATATCCTGAATCTCCCGGTCAGAACTTTTGATTCTGGATTCAACCAATTTTAAGTATCCAGACAAAAATAAATATAAAGAGGCCGCCGCCAATAAAAAGGCTAGGCTGCCGAAAACAAAATTTTTCGGAGAAGATAAACCTGTTATCGGCAATCTTTGAGATCTTGCGGATGTTGACATGATCGATTTATTAATATTATACCCTGTACTTTATTTTCAACAAGACTGATTAATCTTTTAACTATGAGAATATCCCAAAATTCAATCAAAAAACAAGCGGATAAACAAACTATGTTTGTACAAAGAGCTTCAGGCCCGAACCAATTGAAGAAGAAAACTGAGGCTTAACCAATTTCAGAGCTGGTTCAAGATCTGACGAATAGGATAAATTCGAAAAGGGGTCTGCCAATTCTGTGGGCATTTTCAATTCTCTTTCAAAATATTCTTTTACACCCGGCGGGATAACGCCACCGCCGCAAAGAACAACCCTCTTGACCTCGCGTTTAGTCTTTTCGAGATAACGCTTGGAAGTTTTCTGAATTTCAGAAACAATCGAATCAATTAAAGGCGTCATCAAACCCGGCAGGTACTGATAGCTCTGTATTGAGGCAATACCGTAGTTCTTTTTTATTTCCTCTGCTTTAACCGGCGAAAGATTCATGCCCCTGGCGATAGCCATAGTCAAGTCATTCCCAGCGGTATCGATATCATGAGTCATGCGAACATCTCGCTCATCAACAATAGAGATCGAGGTCGCGCGGGATCCAACGTCAACGACGACGGTTGGCGTCGGATCGCTTGGCACCACGGCTCGAGCCATTGAAATCGATTCGAGCTCCAAGGCCTTGAGTTTTAATCCGGAAAGCTCGGCAATACGATAATATTTATTGACCACGTCTTGGGAAACGGCGACCAATAGTACCTGAATCCGATTGGGCGTACTGCCCGGTATCGGACGCAAAACTTTCCAGTCTAAAACCACCTCCGACAACGGGATGGGAACATACTGCCTGGCTTCATAAGGGATGGCGCTTTTGAACTCTTTTTCGGAAATATTGGGAAGGTCCATGGTAGTGACAAAAGACGAAAAAGCTGGCAACGAGAACACGGCCTCTTTTGTTGTCGGCCCCATTTGTTTTAAAAGCTCCCTGAGAAGAACCGCCGTCATCTCGTCAACAATCTTTAACCCGGAGCTTTGGATAGCCGCATTTTCCCTTTCAAGATGGCCAAAATTTTCTATCATGCCATAATTTTTCAAAGAAACCTCGCCGCCAGATTGCTCAAGCTCGACGATTTTAATCGTTGTCGTGCCAATATCAATGCCTAAAACCGATGAAAAAGGCATTAAAAATGCTCCAATCTTTCGGAAACTGGCTTTAAGATCAAGATCTTTGATTCTCGAGAAAACAGTATTAAAATCAAACTGAGGCATTGTTCTATTATAACCATGTCCAGAGAATTTTTAAATAGCCTTTTAGACTTTTTCTTTCCAGTTTCGTGCTTTTTCTGCCACCAGCCAAAAAACAAGAACACGAACCCCGCCGGAGTTATCTGCGTTGACTGCGAAGCAAAAATCGATCTCAATGCGTGGATTTTCTGCCCGATCTGTAATAAAAAAATCACTACCGAGAGAACAAAAACAGACGGCTGCGAAAAACACCGGACCGTTATTTGTGGTCTTGGCGCTGCGGCAAATTACAACGACCCCTATCTAAAACCTTTAATCCTCAGATATAAGTATGATTTCCATGAAAAATTCGGAGATATTTTCTCTGATATTTTATTCAGATATTTTGAAAATCTCAAAAACCAGCTGGGCATAGAAAAAAATGAAAACTGGGTCGTCACTTTTATTCCTTTGTCCGCCAAAAAAGAACGCTGGCGTGGTTTCAATCAATCAAAAATTATAGCAAAAAAATTTGCACAAAAAACAGGCCTTAATTTCATAACAACTCTCAGAAGAAAAAATACTCAAATCTCTCAGGCTCATCTGAAATCAAAAGAAAAAAGACTGCAAAATATAAAAGAATCTTTCCAAATCGATCCAGACATTACAGTAAAAAATCTGAACGTAATTTTAATCGACGACGTCTGCGCCACCGGAGCCACCCTGCTTGAAGCCGGAAAAATCTTAAAAAAGAACGGCGTAAAAAACATTTTTGGTTTAGTTCTGGCCAGAAAAAACTGAAAATAGGTTATACTGAAAACATGTTTAGAAGATTTCTTAATCTGGCGGCAGACACATTATCCTTCTGGATAATATTCTTTTTGATCTTCGCCCTAAGATGGCACGGACTGCCGTTCTGGTCTCAATTTTTTATGTTTCTGATCGTCTTCTTTTTATGTCTTTTTACGTTTTACGCTTTCGGGCTTTATGAAGCAAAAAAAAGCGACTGGCTATTCCCAAGCTTGACAGCCCTCGGCCTTAATTTCATCGGCTCGATTGCGTTTTTCTACTTTATTTCACGATACTCACCCACCATCGCACCCAAGGGTAGTTTAATTCTGTTTTTCGGGTTATTTTCCATCATGTTTATTTGTTTAAGAACCGTCGCAGAGAAATATCTGCTCGCAAACAATCAAGAAAAGATTCTACTTTTGACCAACAACAAAGAACTTTCAGAAAAATTAAAACAAGAAGTTGAGAGCCTCGGCGCCGAAATTCTCTGGTTAACCGAAGATTTTTCTAAAGACTTAGATTTGTTCCAGAAAACTATTGAAGACGAGAAGATAAAGATCATTATCGCTGATTCACTTTTCCAAGAAGAAAAAATCTACAAAAGAATTGCCGAATTTAAAATAGAGCTGTTGCGCCCGGAAACCTTCTTTGAAAAAAAGTTAAGAAAAATATACCTCGACTCACCGACATTCGAACTTTCGCAAATAAAAAAAGATAGCTTCACCAAAGAGATTGTTGAGAGGTCCATGGCATTGATGCTAATTATTGTCAGTTCACCAATCTTACTCTTTATCGCCGTGGCAATTAAATTGTCCTCGCCCGGACCGATGATCTTCAGGCAAAAAAGGATCGGTGCAAAAGGAGAAATTTTTGAGGCTCTGAAATTTAGAACCATGGTAAAAGACGCAGAAAAAAACGGCCCGATCTGGGCACAGGAAAACGATCCTCGAATCACTTCGATCGGCAAGCTCATACGCCGGACTCACCTTGATGAAACTCCTCAACTTTTAAACATTCTTAAAAGAGAAATGAATCTTGTTGGGCCGAGGCCCGAACGTCCGGAGTTCACAAAAAGTCTCGAGGAAAAAATAAAGTTTTTTCATTTAAGACAATTGATCAAGCCGGGACTAACTGGTTGGGCGCAGATCAACTATCCATATGGGGCTTCAATTCAAGATGCCAAAAATAAACTTGAGTATGATCTGTACTACTTGAAACATCGATCATTTTTTCTAGATCTTGTCATTCTGATAAAAACAATAAGATTCTTCTTTTTTAATCTTGCGAGACAATAAAGCCATGATTAAATTCCGAAAAGACTCAATATTTGCCTTTTTTCAAAAAAGCGAATAACCCGTCCTTGCCAAACAGCCAGGCGCCAATAACTAAGATCTCAATCTGCTTCACTCTTAAAATCAAAGCCAGAGCCAAGCTAGTAGAATCGGGTACGCCCAAAGAAGTCCCCGCCAAAAACGCTCCGGCTTCGCCAAAACCGATGCCGCCAAAAACAGGCATGCTGTTAAAAAAGTTAATCGCCAAATAAAACACGGCAACCGTCAAAAAATCCGGACGTTGGCCAAGAAAGTAAAGTCCCAAGAAAATCTGAGCCATTTCCCATAAAAAACCGAGTAGAGAAACAAAAAGCCCGGAAAACAAATATCTCTTTGACTCTTTCAGAAAAAAAGAAATACCAAAATCGAAAAGCTTGATATCTTCGAGAGTTTTTTCGTCGACGTAATGAACGACCGGGCTTGATTCGACGATCATTTTTGAAAACCAACCTCGTTCAAAAAATTTTTTCAGAATCAGAAAAAGAGAGGCTCCAGCAAACAAAAGACCGATGATCGGCCAGATCATCGACTCATCTTGCGGCCCCCTGAAAAAAACGTAGATCAAAAGTCCGATGCCCAAAACGACATTAGCGATCAAAACCATGAAAAAGTCAAAAAACACCGAAGCGAAAGACGCCGGTGTTGAAATTTCATGACGCCGCAACCGAAAAGCCTTGAAAGTTTCTCCTGAAATCTCAAAAGACGGAAATACCAAAGAAATAGCCGCCGAACGAAAGACCAGACCGAAAAGCTTGCTCTGTTTTATCTCATACCCATAGCCACGCAAAATGATTTGCCAGCGCCAAGCAGCAATCAAAAAAACAATAAAAATAAAACTTAGAACAACCCCTATCTGCCATGCTGATAATCTCCCCAAAGCAGAGACAATCTCCCTAAAATCAACATACCAGATAAGCACACCAAGAATTAAAACCCCGAGCAAAAACAAGAATATGAAAGCAGCTCGGTTGACGAATTTACTGCGAAACGCTTTGATCATTGAAGACGTTAGTTTTTACATAATCCAAAAACTCCGGATGGTTTTTTTGATCAAGCCAATACCACCACTCAACTCCCCAGAAATAGACCCTTGAAAAACCAAGCCTTTTAGCGTAATCCAAGTATTCTTTTAAACTGTCAAGCCCAAACTCGCGGAACTGACGATCCAGGTCAACCTTGGTTGGGCTTTCGTCTAGCCATGGCTCCAATTGAAACTCAGTCACCATGGCTTCTTTCCCGAACAAAAACCTGAAAAAATCATATTTAGTTTTGTAAAATCTTGCCGGCAACGGATAGTCCAATCCGATCTTCCCAATTTTAGTTTGCCAGAAACTATCGGGCAAGCTAAGAAAGAAACGACGATAAACTGAAAAACCGATTCTATCACCGTGCACAAACGCACGCAACCAAGTATCAAGCTCCCCTGAGCTTGTAATCACCACTGGTCGATCGTCCAAACTTTTCAGAAAGTCCAGCTTCCTTTTAAAAAACTCGCTGTCAAAATCCGGACACTCTCCAAAGGCCAAAAATGGCTCATTCTCCAGTTGCCAAAACTCAAGGTTTTCATAATTTTTGTATCTTAAAATCACTGCCCGCAAATAATCAAGCACTTGTTTTTGCCTTTCTGATTTTGAATCAACCACCTTAACCCAATCCGGGTAATGACACTCTGGCCATCGCGGCACCTTCTCTCCGACTGCCAATGTAGTCTTTATTCCTCGCTTTGAAGATTCTTGCATCTGGAAATCCAATTCTGAAAAATCAAACTCATTATCTTTTTTCTCGACCCGATCCCAGTAAGCAATCACCCGCAAATATCGCGGTTTGAAATCATCAAGAGTTTTAAGAAAAAAAATTCGTGGGTCAAGCCCTAAACGCTCGACTTGTTTAAAAGAAAAAACAATCCCAGGCTCTTTAATGTTCACAATCGGTTGCTTTAAAAAATTAGAATAAATCTCCTGGCCGAATCCAACCAAGCCAAAAGGCAACCACATAAAAACAGCAATTAATCCGGAAAAAAACTCAATCATGATTTAATTTTAACACCAAAAGCAAAACTCTGGCACGGGAATGTGCCAGAGTTTTGCTTTTCTATTTTAATTAACTTTAATTGTCGCCGTCCAAACGGACCTGCGCAATTCTGTTCTTCCAATAAACTCTTTTACCAATCTGCAAACCAGATAACGACAAAGCTGAGCCCAATCCGGTGACTAACACCGCTAAGGTATTAGCATCGGCTCCGGTATCAACTGTAGCCGCGCCCAAAACCTGACCCTGTTTAATCGCATAAACATTGGCCATATCCTGAACTTGAGAAGCGTTATCCCCTCTTGCATACGCAGTATTGGTAATTAAGGTTAAAGACTGGGTGAAGAATGAGTTGTCATTTAATCTTGTCCTAAATTTCACGGTTTTTGACTGTCCCGCCAATATCGTACCGACATTGATCCCCGAAGATGTTATGCCGTCGCTTGTCTGAACGCCATCAATCGTGGTTGAGCCGGAAATATAGGATAAGCCACTCGGCAAAGTATCTTGAATGTAGAGATTATTAATTTGAGTTGAGCCCGAATTGGTAATCGCGATTGAAAACTCAACCTCTCTACCGGGAATCATGTATAGATTTTCGTAGTAAACAGAAGAAGTTGTGATCGCCGGATCTCTGGCCAACTTTGAAATGGACAGAACGCCTTGAAATGTTTGATTAGATACATAAACAGTTACCGTGTCATTAGCAGAGCCATATTGGTTTGAACAAGTAATCGTATAGGTGTAGTTGCCAACGCCGACATTA
Organism: Candidatus Brennerbacteria bacterium RIFOXYC1_FULL_41_11; assembly: GCA_001817215.1. Lineage (GTDB taxonomy): Bacteria > Patescibacteriota > Minisyncoccia > UBA6257 > Brennerbacteraceae > UBA10122. Next base: position 24,324 of record MHHX01000017.1, read on the forward strand.
GAAGAGGATTCGGTTCCGAAAACATT
>MHHX01000018.1:0-22466 GCA_001817215.1 Candidatus Brennerbacteria bacterium RIFOXYC1_FULL_41_11
ATCAAATTGTTCGTCAAGTTTTAGTTTTTTCATAGTGAATAATAAATATTAAGTTTTTAAAATTCAAATATTTGAGCTTGTTTGTTGTTTGAAATTTGATGTTTGGTGCTTAAAACAATTAAAGTATTTCTTTAATTTTTCTCGCGTGTTCCAACAATGTTCTCGTATACCCTGCTTCATTGTCATACCATGACAAAACATTAACCAAGTCGCCGTCAACGACTTTGGTCATCAAAGAATCAACAATAGCGCCATATTCTTGACCGATAATATCTGAAGACACCAACTGCTCATCGGAAACTTTTAGAATTTTTGACCATCTTGGTTCTTGGGAAGCATCTCGCAAAATTTGATTAACTTCTTCCGGAGTTGTCACCTGCGAAGAAACAAAAGTGATGTTTGACACAGAGCCACAAATAACAGGCACTCGGTAAGCCACGCCGTCAAACCTCCCCACTAAATCCTTGACTGCTCTCGTGACAGCCGTAGCTGCGCCCGTTGTCGACGGTACAATGTTGTAAGGCCCAGACCTGCCTCGACGGAAATCACTGCCCTTTGTCGGACTATCTGTGAGATTCTGAGTTGAAGTCAGCGCATGGACTGTCGCGAGCATGGCCTTTTTAATACCAAGCTTTTCTTGCAAAACCTGAATGACAGGATGGGCCGAATTTGTCGTACATGAACCATTTGAAGAAATCAAGCAGGTTTTGAGCTCGTCTTCATTCACGCCCATTAAAACTGTTTTTCCGTTCTCGCCGTCTTCATCCTTTGCTGGCGCGGAGATCAAAACTCTTTTGGCTCCGGCCGTCAAATGCACTCTGGCTTTTTCGTATGATTCAAACACGCCAGTTGACTCAACCACCAGATCAATACCAAGCTCGCCCCAAGGCAGGTTGGCCGGATCTTTTTCAGATAAGAAAATAACGGGTTTACCATCTATTGAAAAATAACTGGCGCTTGCGGTTTTTGAAAATTTCTGCTCTTTTTGCTCAAGATTAATTTCTTTTTGATAGTCCCGATAAACAGAGTCATGCTTCAAAAGATAAACAAGATTTTCCGCATCTCCCAAGTCGTTAATCGCCACAAATTCAAAATCAGGATCAGAAAAGCCAAGACGAAACATTAATCTGCCAATCCGACCAAAGCCATTAATCGCGATTTTTAGCGGTATTTGCATTTTATTTTTTGCTAGCTCTTAATTTTTTCAAAATATCTTTCAATTTATTATAAATATTATCCTTTCCGGAAAAATCAAGTTCAAATTCTTTACCGTCTTCCATATCCCAAGCTGTACTGCTGGCCAAAACATGCCAAGCAACAACATGTAAACAACGATTCCTGCCATACTGTCTTTCCAGGCTCCTTGCCAAATCAGACACAACGGAAAAAACTTCTAAATAAGCACCCGAATCAGGCGAAGAAGCATCCCTGGCAATCTCAGCAAAAGACCTAATCTCCGACACCAATTCCCTGATCCCGTCAGCATACTGCTGTAACTCCGGGTTCAATCTGCCCCCGCTCTCGAACGCTGTAAGATTCAAGAATGTTTTAATTATTAATTCTTGTTTTTTATCTCTTCGGCAAGTTTTTTCAGCTCTTCAAAATCAGCTTTCGGACCAATTTGAGTTGAGATATAACCCGGATACTCGTTAAAAAACGCGATTTCTTTCGTTTCTTCCATCTCACGTTCGCCTTTATGCATCGGGTACATCTTGATATGCGCATGGTTCACGCCAGTGCCTTCCATAACCATGGCCACGCGCTCAACACCAAGGCCCCTTTTCAAAAACTCACTCAGTATTTTTGCCGCCACAGAAAGATTTTTAATATCCTCAACCGGCATTTTAAAAACATCTGAATCAAAGTGCTGTTTGGTCAGAAGCAAGGTCATACCCTTCGTATTCGGGAAAATGTCAAAAATCGCCAGGTGTTTGTCGTCTTCCCAAACCCTTGCGCTCGGCAATTCACCGGAAATGATTTTACAGAAAATACAGTTCATGAATTATTCAAGATTGAAAATTTGAGCCAGAGTAATGGTTCTACTTTTTTTAGCAACCGTATCCGCTGTCCCAGCTTTTTTGCCAGTCAAAGCATCAACATAAGTATAAACATTAACTTTAGCAGAGTTTATATCTATTACCTCAACCACCCAGTCTCCTTCAATCCCAAGAATTTCCAATATTTTTTGAGGAAGCTTTTGATCCTGCGCTACGCCCATCTCATCCAAAAGCTTGTTAATCAAAGACACAATCACCCTTGAAAGACCTTCGCCATCAGGCAGCTCTGACAATTTCTTCTTATCCTCCCGCCTCAAGTATTTTCTAATGTCCAAGATTACATCACCAGCCCTGACGTCACCAATCGTTTCCAACCCTCTGATAACGGAAAAAAGATCACTGAATATTTTTATTTTCCCACCTGAAAAAGCCTCGGTGATTCTTTCCTTTGGCTTTTCAAATGACGGTATTCTTATATTCATAGATTTATTCTTTTCTCTCTGAAAATTTAATCCAATATCCTGCGATTCCAAATGCGACAGCAACATTCAAACTTTCTTTTTTGCCGAACATTGGAATCTCTGTTATTTTATCACACTGTTTCAAAACTGATTTTGACACGCCCTTAACTTCATATCCAAGAACTAAAGCTATCTTGCCAGAAGCTTTAACCTTCAGACGCCTAATGTCAATCGCGTTTTTGTCCTGTTCCAAGGCAATAATCTGAAAGTTTTGTTTTTTGAGAAACTTCAATGGATCTGAAATCCTTTTTTTGTATTCCCAAGGAATGTTTTTTTCCGCCCCGAGAGCTGTTTTTACCAGCTCACGGCCCGCCTTAAGCGTGACCGAAAGGCTGGCTCCACTTGGAGTTGGCGTTGTGCCGCAAAGATAGATTTTTTCACAGCCCAAAGCATCGGCGGTTCTAAAAATCGAGCCGACATTGTGCGCCGAACGAAGATTGTCCAAGATAACAATAAACCTCATGTTGACTCTCAAGCCGAGAGTTTATTCAAGTAATCAACGCAGGATAAAGCCGCACAAATGCCCTGACCGACAGCAATACCAATCTGCTTATGCTGGACATCTGTCAGATCACCAGCAGCAAAAAACCCGGAAACATTTGTCTGGCAAGATTTGTCAATAATAATTTCTCTGAGCTCGTTCGTTTTCAACTCAGGAATTTTCAGAAAATCAGTGTTCGGGATCATGCCAATATGGACAAAAACACCTTCGGCTGAAAGAAATTTCTCTTGTCCGGTTTTCAAATCTTTATAGCCAACGCCAGAAACGAATTTTTCTCCGTCAATTTTTGTTGTTTGCGCCTCGGTGATGATTTCTACGTTTTTACAACGCTGAAGTTTTTTTATCAAAGACGTGTCACCTTTCATGACCGAATTCTTCGTTAAAACATAAGCTTTCTTTGCGATCTCGTTCATCATGATACCGGCCTCGCTTGCAGAATCGCCGCCACCGATAATCACAATGTCCTTGTCTTTAAAAATCGGACCGTCACAAACAGTACAATAACTCAAACCCTTGCCCCGCAGTTCTTTTTCACCGAGGATGCCCAGCTCTCTTGGGTGAGATCCGGTTGCCAAAATAACAGCTTTGGCCCGATACTCGCTACCATTAAACTTTACTGAAAATATGTCGCCGACTTTTTCTAATGACGCAACCTTGTAACCAAGTTCTGGTTTGATCTTATAAAGCTCAAGATGCTCAGAAAATTTCTGCGCCAGCTCGATGCCGTTTGTCTGACCAAGGCCGGGATAGTTTGACACTTCCCCCGACAAGACCATCTCGCCACCAAAATCAAAGCTGACCAGCTTGAAATTGATATTTCTCCTAGCAAGATAGATCGCTGCTGAACACCCAGCCGCCGAAGCGCCAATAATGATAACGTCAAACATAAAAAGATAATTCAAAACTCAAAAATCACATGTCAAAACCGTAAAGACCAGGGATAAAAATCTCAATCAATCTTTACACCGACCAAATCTGCCAAGACCTTTTGATTAAACCCAACCATAACCTTGCCATCAACGTCAATCACCGGCACGCCCATCTGACCGGTTTTTTGAACCATTTCCTGCAAAGCCTGGCGATCCTGGTCAACCCTAATCTCTTGAAACGGCACCTTGTTATCATTAAGAAACTTCTTGGCCATCGCACAATAAGCGCAAGTGGCAGTTGAATAAATCTTGACTGTCATTTTTAATCTTCCAATGCGGCCTCAATTGTTTCACTAAAAACGCTAAGTGATTGAGCCCCTTCAACTAACCTACCATTAATGATCGACATCGGCGTTCCGGTCAGACCGAAAGAAGCTGCTTCCTGAGTTGACTCAGAAATTAAGTCAACGTATCTGCCTGATTTCAAACATTCCGAAACAAGCCTGGCATTAACCCCAAGCGAGGTTGCAAATTTCTCTGCAAGTTTTTCCGCGGAAAAACCCTGAAGGTCATTTTGGAAAACAAAATCATGGGCCTCGAAAAACTTTCCTTGTTCGCCCGCACAGTGAACCGCCTCGGCAAGAAGCTGCGACTCTTCGCCGAAAATCACAAAATCTTTAAAAACAAACTTTACCATCCCGGTATCAATGTATTTTTCTTTAATCTTTGGTAAGACATCTTGATTAAATTTCCCGCAGTACCCACAGTTGTAATCTCCATACTCAACAAAAACAACCGGAGCCTCAACATTACCCAAGAATGGCCAATCTTTAATAATCGGAGAATAACGAGATTCGGGCGACAAACCAATGTCCGGCGACACCGTCGGATTGGGCAGATTAAGCTGCGAAGGACCCTGGATTGCAATCCAAGCGACAATACCCGACATTACGACTAGAGCAAAGATGCTTGAAAAATTTTCTTTGAAAAATTTCTGAAGTTTTTTCATTGATTTTTTATCTGATGAGATTTAAAAACTGTCTGTCAAAAAATCAACAGATCGAAATTAATAATACTAAAATTTATCACACTGCAGGATGCGTGTCAAAAAGTTTGCCAAAAACCCCGGTCAAGATATAATAAAGATAAATGGAACAAATACCGAAAATCATTGAAAAAGTCTCGCCCGCCTTGGTTTCAGTGGTCCTGATCAAGCCAAACAAGGAAATCCAGGAAGAAAATCAGGAAAAAGACGGTTTTGTCGAGCTGGAAACTGGTTCGGGGTTTTTTATTTCCGACAGCGGCCTAATCGCTACTAATCGACACGTGGTTTTTGAAGTTGCCGGCGATTATTGGGTGTTTTGGAACAATAAAAAATACTTTGCCGAAGTACTTTTGCGCGATCCAGATAATGACGTGGCCGTCTTAAAAATCAAAAACCAAGGAAAAACACCGTTTATTAAACTGGCAGACTCAACAAAACTACAACTTGGCGAATCTGTTGTCGCCATTGGCAACGTGCTCGGCGGTTTGCAGAAAACAGTTTCTTCGGGAATAATCTCCGGGCTCTCAAGAGAGATCATGGCTAAAGACGAAAGCTATAATAAGGTTTTTGAGCTTAAAAACATGATTCAGACAGACGCCGCTATAAACCCAGGAAACTCAGGCGGACCGCTCTTGAACCTAAGGGGAGAAGCTATTGGTATTTGCACTGCAACCATATCTGATTATGAAAATATAGGATTTGCCATACCTTCTTTATTCGTAAGCATGGCCGTTGCTGAAATCGGAGCTAAAACAAAAAAATAGGCTAAGATAGCACTGTTATCACTTTAAGATAAGGCTAAGAAAATAGGCATAAAAAACCCCCGCGAACTGTTTTTATACACAGCTTAAAATAGTTGATTTATCCTAAAAATAGCGTACAATTTAACTTATTATTAACCAATAAAAATATGGTTGAGGGAAGATGTATGAAGTGTAAAGCCCAGAGAGTCATGAAAGATGACAAGGAAATCGAGATTGCTGGCAAGGGCGGCACAAAAAGAAGGGCAGCGACTGGTCTTTGTGAAGTCTGCGGTACTAAGATGTTCAAGTTTTTACCGAAAAAAACAGTCTAATTTGTAATCAAAATCCAAAAAATCCCCGAAAGGGGATTTTTTGGTTGGGAGAAACATACCTAAATAAAATCTCGTGCCAAAAAATCTGATGCAGAACAAACCAAGCTATATGTGGACTTAGCCAGAATCGAACTGGCGACTACGCGATGCAAACGCGTTGTTTTACCACTAAACTATAAGCCCAAAGATATTTTGATAAACCGTATTTATGGCACAAACAAACTATTTATTCTGAAGCTTGTAAAGTTTAAAAACGTTTTCGAATAACACTGCCACGGTCAAGGGCCCGATGCCGCCAGGAACCGGCGTAATCAGCTTGGCCTTGAGCTTAACCGAATCAAAATCAACATCTCCCACGGCTTTTCCGTCAACCACGCTATAGCCTACATCAAAAACACAAACGCCATTTTTTAAACACTCGCCCTTTAAAATCCCGGGATTGCCAAGCCCGGCAATAACAATATCGGCATTGATTAAATACGGGTAAACATTTTCCGACCAAACACCAAAAGACAAGACCGAAGCTCTTTTTCTGGCTAACCAAGCCAAAGACGGTATGCCAATCAGCTTCCCGGCTCCGAGGATCACAGCTGATTTATTCGCAAGATCAAGCCCAGCGGTCTGAATCAGGTGGTCGATCGCACCAACAACCGGAGGCAAAATCTCTTCCTGGCTCAGAAAAAATTCGTGAAAAGCTTGTTCAGACAAAAGATCAATATCTTTTAAAACCGGAATGGCGTTAAAAACCTTTTGAGTATCAAGGTGTTTTGGCAACGGCAATTGGATAATAAGACCAATGATCTCGGAATCACTACCAATATCCTTAATTTTCTGAATAAACGCCTCAACGCCAATGCTATCTTGAAATTCAGAAATCTCAAAAGCTAAACCAAGCTCAGCGCCGGCTTCTTTCTTTTTATTGATAAAATGCACTGTTTCAGGAGTCGGACTAACTGTCACCACGCCTATCTTTTTCCCTAAAAGACTTTTCTTGATCGGATCCTTTCCAAGTCCTTTCAAAATCTTTTCTGCAAGTTTCTTACCGTCAGCAATATTTGTTTTAGTGGCCATGTTGGACATTATTTTATCACAGAAAAATCCCGCCAAGCGGGATTTTTCTGTGAAATGACTGGAATAATTATCTATCCTCAACGTCACGACGAAGCTTTTCAACCAAGCTCTGAGCAAACTCTTTACCGCCAAGGCCAAAAGCCAAGCCGCCAGAGATTGCGAGCATCGCCACTAACCCGGTGAAAAGAATGTTGATAATATCAACGGCAATCTCAAGTTGATGCAGAGCAATCAAAAAACCAAAGATTGTCACCGCCCACTTGACCAAAGCTGAAACAAAGCTTCCGCCCTTGATATCAGCACCAGCAACCGCACCTTTGACAACTCTTTGCAAAAAGTTGGCAAAAACCATGGTTAAGATCATGACCACTGAAGCCACAACGAGATTCGGGAAATAGGCCAAAAGATCCTTGATTGCCTGAGTGACAGCTTCAAGCCTTAAGATATCGGTCGTTGCCATCAAAAAAGCCAAGATCACAAACCAACGAACCAACTCGCCAAAGAATCTGGCGGAATTCAACTGAACGCCAGCTCTGTCAAGAAAAGCTTTTAATCCGGTTTTCGAAAGAAAGCTATCAAGTTTGGCCATCATCAAGAGTTTTTCAACCAAACCACTCAAGCCTTTGGCGACCACCAACCCAAGCACAAAGACCAAAACGCCGATGATAACTAACGGCGCAAAGATCAAAACCTCTTGCCAAACCAAGAACAAAGCGGCATTAACAGAGTTTAAAAATGAAAGATTAGGCATTTTATTGTTTAATTCTTTAAGTTTTTAACAAACTAAGAATCGACCACCCTCAGTTTAAGGGCTTATATTAATAACAAATAATTATAGCACAAAGATCCGTCGCCAAGGCAATAATTCAAGATTCCAACGAAACCTCCTCAAAAATCTCCGGCTGAAAACTGCTGTTTAACCGTACTCTGAAAGCCTTTAGCGAAATCGCTGGCGAAATTTCCGGAGAAAAATCAACCACGATCGCTAGGCTTTCCATTGTTTCCCGGGAAAAACTTTGGTCAAAAATAAAATTACCAAGGCTATAAAATATCCAAGAGTTCTCAAACTTCTCAAACGCCTGCACCACATGAGGATGGTGGCCGACAATCAAATCGGCGCCGGCCCCGACTAAATCGTGAGCTTTTTCTATCTGCCAAGACTCTGGATTTTTCTGATATTCATTTCCCCAGTGCAAAGAAACAATCACAAAATCAACTTGATGCTGTTTTTTAACCTCCTGCACGTTACGAGCAAGAACTTCAAAATCAGAGTTTGAAATTCCCGGAGAATCTACCCCAGCTTCTAAAGATCGCGGATAAAGATTTGTCATGGCAAAAAAACCAAACCTTATTCCGTTTTCTTCAAAAACTTTCATCTCATTCGCTTCATCATAATTTTTGCCTGCGCCAACCGGCAAGATCCCCTTCTCGTAAAATAACTCAATTGATTGAAATAAAGCCGGAGTTCCCCAGTCAAAGATATGGTTATTGGCAAGAGACAAGACTTTGAAATTTGCCAGCTTCAATCCCTGGATCACGCCGGGATCGGCCCGAAAAGAATAAATACTTCCCTGATTTTGTCCTTGATCTGAAATGGGTCCCTCAAGATTGCCAAAAACAAAATCAGCCTGATTCAAAAAATCCTTGCTTTTCAAAAAAGAAAAGTTAAAATCTTCTTTTTCTTCCATCTGTTTTGCCACGCTTCTCGAAAGCATGATATCGCCGACAAAGATAGCCTTAACCGATTGATGTGACGGTGGTGGAAAGTTTTGGAATGAAGCAAGCGGCAACACTTCGCGTTCAAAATCAAAAAAATCAGATCGAAAAAGCCACAAAGAGCCAACGATCAAAATAACGGATAAAGAAAAAACAATAATTAATAATCGTTTCTTAAACATCAAAAAATTTTAACACACCAAACAACAATCCCGCCGAGTAAACTCGGCGGGATTGTGCGTAAAACTAACTTAAAGTTAAAGTTTATCGAGAAACCTCGATGGTTTCGCCCAATTCAGCACCCGGAGCAGATATAAAAATCCTAGTACCGCTAGAAACAATCACGTAACCAGTCGCGTCTAAACTAGTAACTTCAGGATCCATGACCATCGAAGCAATGTAATCAGCAACCAGACACGGTTGAAGATTTGTTCCAGATGTCAAACCAATCTGACTCGTAGCCGTAGGGAGATTAACAACGGTTCCATTACAATCAGTGTCCCATACCCCTCTATTTTCAGCCATTCTCTGGCCAACCGCGTTCAAGATTGCATTAACATTACTCCAGCGCTGTGAGTTTCTTGCCAAAGCAAACTGCCTAGCTGGGTTCAAAGCCACAATAACCACACCAGCCAAAACCACCATGATGCCAATAACGATCAAAAGCTCGATCAAAGTAAAACCTTTTAAATTTTTTCTCATTTTTTCGACTTTTTAAATTTTTAAACGACCTCAATAAAGGATTATAACACAGTCCAAAGATCGCTTGTCAACAGCAACCTATTCTTCTTCCCAAGAAATCAGCTCAAGCGTAGTTGAAAACACAATGATTTTCAGGTTAGTGTACAAACCTTGCCAGTTAGCTGAAGTTTTTATCTCTTTGGTTCCGCCGACTGACTGCACCGGCCTGATCAGACAGACATCGGAATTAACATTGATGGTTTCGTCACCGAGATAATTCTTGTTCTGACTGAGTTTTAACAAAGCCAGGTGAGCGCAAGCCTCTGACAATTCTCGAGTGATTGCTTTTGAGTAATCATCAGAAATGTTTTCTCTCAGATAAAATCCGGAAAAGCTCGCGGCAAAAACAATGATCATCACCAAAAAACTGATGACAATAACAGAAGTCAGGGCCACGTAGCCTGAAAATCTTTTTTGAAACAGCCTCATTGCTTTAAATGAAAAAAAGTCTCATATTCCTGCCCACCGGTTAAAACCATGGCTTTCAAAATCTCGGCAGTCGAAGTGGAAAACGACTCGCGACCAAAAACCAAAGCTTCAATAACAATCCGAGAGTTATTGATCGGCAAAGCCTCGTCAGTCCCCAGCTTCAGAAAAATACTGCTTGAACTAATGCTAAAAACAATCGGATTTTTTGCAAAGTTCTTCTTGTTCAAAATCATCACCGAACTAGTGCTGTTTTGCACCGGCGCGATAACGCTTTCAATGTTCGTCAATGACCAGCCGATCTTGCCAAAAATGAAGCTCAGCTCTTGTTCTCTCATGATCTCTCCTGACAGCCAATCGGCGCCACGTAACACCTGATAAACAACACCGAAGGATCCGCCCAAAATCATGGCAATCAATGCCGAGTAAATCACCGTCTCTATCAAAGTCAGTCCTGAATATGATTTTTGCCAAAATCTTTTTTCCATTGATCTATGGCGTTGAAGTGATAATTCTCAACGCGTCATTGCTCCTGACCGAGGTATAAACAACATTATCCCTGAAAGCAATACCAGTCGCCACCTGGGGAAAGTTAAAAGAAGAAAAAAGATATGGGCTTGAAAGATTCGAGATATTAATAACTTGAAACTCTGTATTTGAATTTGAAGTCGCCAAAAATGCCAGGTAAGAAATAGCATAAATATCGTTGACCTGACCGCCGACAGCCAAGCTTGATTTTTTCGCAATGTTGGAAATATTTGACGTGTCAAAGATTACTAATCCAGCATTTGTTCCCAAAAGCAAGGTGTTGAGATTCGCCGGGAAAACACTTAGACCCATTGTTGAACTTGAACAAATACTGGCACAATCAAAAGAAATAAGTTGTTGTGGATTATACGGATCCGAGATATTGACCACCAAAAATTCCGGCGAAGATCCATTAACTGCAAGATAAGCCCGATCATCGAAAATCTTAATGTCTTTGACATCAGCATTAATCTCGAGGCCGGAGATTTTTTGCGGTGCGGCTGGATTTGAAACATCGAAAATCTGAAACTCTTGTCCAGATGCTTCTTCCGAGCCGACAAAAACAAGCTGATTTTTCACCGCGATGCCAAGACCCTCTTCATTAACTCCCGGCAAAGTCGTTGTCGCCACCACAAAAAGCGACGACGGATTAGAAATATCAATCACCTGAAGCTGACCAGAGCTATTATTCTGGGTGACGTAGGCGTAATTTCCTAAAATCGCCACTGAATTCAGACCCTTGCCGGTGTTAATATCGTGAAGCTTGACTGGATTATAAATATCGCTAACATTGATGGAAAAAAAATCGGTTTTCGCCGAAGCTGAAGCTTTTGCGGTTAAATAAGCAATATTGTCCTTGACCGCCACATCTGTACCCTCATTGCCAGGGCCAAGATCAATTGTGCCGGCAGTCACCGGAGCGGCCCAGTCGCCTGAAGGCGGATCACCAGGACCCGTGCCATCATCAGGTGGCAGAACTCTCCAGTTGGTCAGGATTGTCGTTAAAGACACGTCTGACTCCCTGGCATCAGTAAGTGACCAAGAAACTTTAACTTCGGCTTTTTTGGTCTGAAAATCAATCTCCTGAAGATTTGTCTCAATATTAAAAAAATCAAAGCCTGAGGTCGAAGAAACCAGTTGATCAAAATTCTCTTGCGCCTGAGCTTTCAAGGTTTCGATCTGTTTTTCTGCTAGAAACAAAGCTTGATGCTGTTGAGAAGAAAAAATCGTTGCGAAACGATTGTCAAAAACAACGGAGATCACGGCGCCGATAGAGATGACAAGAATCGCTAAAGCAATTAAAATTTCCAGCGTTGATTGTGCTTTTTTCATTTTCATCAGCATGATCAATAATTAATACCACCGAGAGCGTTCAGCTCAACCCGCTGTTCTCTTTCGCTAATTCTCAAGATAAATACCCTGTTTTGGTTAACACTCCCGGAAAATTGGTCAAAAACAGCTTCGGCATCTCCGGAAAGCTCAACTCGGCTTGAGCTATTACCGACAACCTCGTCAAAAACCGGATCTCTGGCGGCAAACGAATTTCCCTGAAAAACAATGTATTGCCGGTTGATGCTGTCAACAAACACGCCGTGCCGAGACTGATTAAAATTGCCAATCGCCCTTGTCCGCGTCTTTTTAAAAAGGGTTGCCAAAAGATCGGTTTCGGCATTCAAAACATAAACATTGTAATAACCCAAAGAAAAAAACAAGCCCAAACTGGCAAGAATCGATATCAGCCCAATGACAATGACAACCTCCACTAAACTGAATCCATTTTTAAAAACCATAAAACGTCTGTTATCTTTATGAAAAATTATTTTGAAATACTCTGGGTAACTTGATAAATCGGCGTGATAATCGAAATGGCAACAAACCCAACCAATCCACCCATCACGACAAGAAGCGCCGGTTCAATAACACTCGAAAGGTTCTTGATCATCTCGTCTAGTTCGTCTTCGTAAAACTGAGCCAAATAAAGCAAGTTTGCATCAAGGTTGCCGGTCCTTTCGCCAACCTCGATAATCCTGGAAACTGTCGAAGGAAAAAGTTTTTCTTTCTCGGAGATGTGACGATAAATCGCCTCGCCCCTCTGGATGCGCGAAACTGCTTCAACTAAAACTTTTTTGTATTCAGAGTTGTTCAAAATGTCGGCCGTAATCGTAAAGGCGTCAATAATCTTGATGCCGCTTTTCAAAAGAACCGCCAACGTCCTCGTGATGTTAACAATATTGTAGTAAACCGTGATTTTGCCGATCATCGGCAGGGCCACAAAAACGCGATCGAAAAAGTTCTTGACCCTGGGAAAACGCAAAAGAAAAATAATCAAGACAATCAAAAAAACAAATCCGAACACGACAAAAAAGAAATAATTCCTCATAAACGTGATCGAACCGATCAAAATTCTGGTAGAAACCGGTAACTGAATCTTCAAACTTGCAAAAATCGGCAAGATTTTCGGAATGACAAAAAAAATGATTGCCGAGGTAATCCCGATTGTCGCAACCAAAATAATCACAGGATAGATCATGGCCGACCTGACTTTTGATTCAAGTTGTTGTTTCTTCCGCATCTCCTGGGCCAGATAGTTAAGGTTTTCAGGCAAAGTACCCGAAACCTCTCCTAGTTTAATGACATTCACAAAAAAATTCTCAAAAATCCAAGGAAAACGACCAAGGGAGCTGGACAAAAACTGTCCGTTCTCAAGATTCGAGATCACTGTCGCCAGAACTTGTTTAAATGGTTTGTTCTGAGTTTGCGACTGAATCACCCGCAAACTCTCAATCTGGCCCATGCCGGTCTTCATCATCAACGCAAGGTGTTGAGCGAAAAGAATCTTCTCTTGACGAGAAATTTTAGAGAGAAAACGCTCCGAACGTTCTTTTAACTTATCGAATGAAAACATAGAAAAAAATTACTCCTGCATGACGCGCAAAACCTCTTCCACAGTGGTCAGACCTTCTTTAGCCTTGCGGATGCCATCAGCAAAAATTGTTGTCATACCTTCTTGAATAGCAAGTTTTTTGATCTCTGCTGCCGACTGCCGAGACGCGATTGCTGACCGGACTAATTCAGTTACCTCAAGTATTTCGTAAATCCCGACCCGACCAAGATAACCAGAATTTTCACAAGTCTGACAACCTTTGCCAGCATAAAGATGTTTCAAAGACTCTTCTGAGTCAAAATAATTTTTTATGGCCTGAATTTGACTCGGGGTCACGGCTTTTTTCATCTTGCAATCCGGACAAATTTTCCTCACCAACCTCTGAGCGATGACAATGTTCACTGTCGAAGCGATAAGAAACGGTTCTACTTTCATATCTAAAAGCCTTGGCAAGGCTGTCGCAGAGTCATTGGTGTGTAAAGTTGAAAGAATCAGATGGCCGGTTAAAGCCGCATTAATGGCAATATTTGCCGTCTCTTGATCGCGAATCTCACCAACCATAATAATATTAGGATCCTGACGAAGAATTGAACGCAATCCGTTCGCAAACGTCAGGTTTGTTGTCGCATTAACCTGAATCTGATTAACACCGTCTAAAGAATATTCAATTGGATCTTCGACTGTGATTATCGTCACTTCAGGACGGTTCAAAACTTTCAACAAGGTGTAAAGCGAAGTCGTCTTGCCAGAACCAGTTGGACCGGTTACCAAAATCATGCCGTAAGTTTTTTTGATTGCCCGCTTGATTTTTTCAAAATCATTGACCGAAAGATTAAGGTCTTCAAGCGTATAGCCCTTGCCCTGCTCAACCAAAAGCCTCATGACTGAGTTCTCGCCGTAATAAGTCGGAACAATCGAAACCCGAACATCGAACTTAATTTTTTTACCTTCCAGGGCGAACTTGAAACGACCGTCTTGCGGCGCCAGGTGCTCGTCAATGCGGAGATCTGATAAAACCTTGATCCTTGAAATAATTTCGTCTTGAATCGATTTCGGAGCCGAAAAAGCCATTTGCATCACGCCGTCAACTCTCATCCTGATCTTCACTGAATCTTCCTGCGGATCAATATGGATGTCAGAAGCCCTGATGTGATAGCCAAAGCTCAAAAATAGATCCACCAATCTTATAATCGAAATTTCGCGAATCGGCTTAGCTAATTCTTTTTCAACGATTGTTTTATCGAAACCCATAATAAATGATTATAGCACCAAACAAAAAGAGCTGTCTCAAACGAGACAGCTCTTTTTTCCACTTCACGCCATTATTCCGCTACGGGAAGCTCGATCTAAACCTAGAGTCCAGGAACCTCAATCAAAGTTGGTTTAGGCGATGGTTTGCCCGGCGGCTGACCACCCCTTTTTGCATACGAGACTAAAGACACGCTCGCAACCAAAAAAACCAGCAACCCCAAAAAAATCATTTGTCTTTTATTCATGGAGTTAAAAAATTAATTAAATACCACAAAATTCATTATTAGTATGAGATAAAAACACAAAAAGTCAAGCAGGTTGAATCATCTAGTAGACAAAGTCAAAACTGGAATTCTAATTCTTATCAACCCAATCTTTCGCCCGATCTGGTACCGCTTTTTTATACAACCCGAGTACTTCTCATTTCAACAAATCTTTTGTGGTTATCCCCGCTGGTCAAAATAAGCTTAGAGAAGATAGAAACTCTCAACATGGACAGGGTGAAAAACTTTAAGTAACAACCAGGATATTTAATCAACCTTTCTTGTTAAAGAACCCCTATGATGAATAAACACAATTCCCAGAATCACACACGCGGCCCCTATAATATGAATTGTATAAATTCGTTCTCTCAAAATTAAATAAGAAAAGATCATGGCACTAATCGGCACCAACGCAGTGAAAACCCCCGATGCGGAAGCTTCAATTGAAGACAACCCCTTAAACCACAATAAAAACGCAACTACTGTGGCAAACAGACCGTAATAAATTATTGAAGCCCAACCTCCTAGGCCAACCGTAGTAAAATCGAAATTCAGTGCTTCATAAATGGACATTGGAAGAAATAGTAAAAAACTGATCACCGTAGTCAAAGATGCAATCGCCATAGGAGTCACTGATTGGGAAAGAGCTTTTGGCAGAACACTAAAAAGCGCTTGCCCAATCACACAACCGAAAATTAACAAAGACCCGATTAATATATTGGACCTTGAGCCATTTGTGGCGTTATCATAAACAAGGTTAATTAAAAGCACACCTACTACCGAAAATAAAATTCCCAAGATCTTATTACTATCCAATTTCTCTTTCAAAAACATCAAAGAAAGCAATCCTGTCACGGCAGGTGTAGTGCTAAGAATTATTCCAGCATCAAATGCGCTAGAGAACTTCAAACCATACAAAAAGAATATTCTGTAGACAAATGTTCCAAATAATGCCTGAAGAAATATGATGAAAAAATCACTACGAGTTAAACCAGACCAGATACCTTTTGATTTAAACGCCAACATGCCAAAAATCACCGAGGCGAGGAGCAAACTTAATCCCGAAGCCAGGAATACAGGAAACTG
Organism: Candidatus Brennerbacteria bacterium RIFOXYC1_FULL_41_11; assembly: GCA_001817215.1. Classification (GTDB taxonomy): domain Bacteria; phylum Patescibacteriota; class Minisyncoccia; order UBA6257; family Brennerbacteraceae; genus UBA10122. The sequence goes on from MHHX01000018.1 coordinate 15,976, forward strand.
GTTGGCGAGCACCCTACCCACCACGACCGTGCTACCAACAATAATCATTGATAAAGATAAGCTTATGTATGGAATGAAACTTTTTTTCATAGATTGAATTGTATCATACAAAACCTGTTTAACCTTTAATCATCTGGCGAAACCGCCCCAAACGAGGCGGTTTTCGTATTCTGAAAAGCTTTGGGTGACTGAGGGGATAGGTTCGGCAAGCTCACTATTATTCCCCTTGTCACATCACCAGCTCAAGATTTACTGAGTTTCTTCAAACCCTGCACGTCTTGCTTCATCAAAGCTTCTTTCTTTATCCTACTCCAGCCCTTTATTTGTTTTTCACGTTTTTCTGCATCTATCCGCTTCTGATATTGTTCGGTGTATAAAAGTTTTATATTTGAGAATTTCTTCGTTGCCAAATTATACCTAGATTCATGAGATTTTAATCTCTGCTCAGTATCAGAGGTTAAACCTACATAATAGACCTTTTCATCGCAAAGAAGAATGTAAACTACCCACCTCATGTTTTGAAAACTCAATAAACCCTGAGCTTGTCGAAGGGTGACTGAGGGGATTCGAACCCCCGGCCTCCAGGGCCACAACCTGGCGCTCTAACCGGACTGAGCTACAGCCACCATGACCCCGCCAGGCGGGGAAACTCAAAATCCTAAGCGAAAACTAAGAACATTATACAAGCCAAAACTATCTTTATCAACCTTGACCGACCATATTCGTATGATAGTATATATATAGTATATATGAGATTCTATACCAACGAAATAAAAGAGAAAGCAAAGAATTTAAGAAAGAGTGGGAAAACTATTGGATTTATAGAAAAACTCCTAGACATCCCTCGCTCCACTTTAAGTACCTGGTTCCAAAACACAATCCTAACCCCAAGACAACTGGCTTTTATAAAAAAACAACAACAGGAACTTTTGAAACCGGCCAGGGCAAAAGCAGTTCTATGGCACAATAAGCAAAAAGAAAAAAGATTACTTGAAGCAAAAAAGAGGGCGGAAGCTACATTAAAAAAGATAAGGATAAAAAACACTGATGTATTAAAATTAGCACTTGCTCTTTTATATCTCGGCGAAGGGACAAAAAATAAAATTGAAACGTCTGTCTCTAATTCTGACCCCAAAATTCTCAGGTTCTTCATCAAGGCTTCACAAACAGCTTTCAATGTTAAACCAAAAGATATCAAGTGTTATCTATATTTAAGGGCTGATCAGAACAAAAATCAATCAGTGCTGTTCTGGTCGAAAATACTATCAATTCCAATAAAGAATTTCAGGGGAGTAAATATCGATCATAGAACAAAAAACTCAAAAACTTTCGAAAACTACAAGGGGGTTTGCTCAGTTATATTGCCCACAGTAGCTATAAAAAGAGAGTTAATGTATTTAGCAGAAAGTTATTGCGAAAAGATCATTAATAATCTAAAATGAGTTAAGTTTGCGCGATTGGCTCAGTGGTAGAGCGCTTTTTTGACATAAAAGAGGTCGTAGGTCCGATTCCTACATCGCGCACCAAAAAACATGCTTGAAAACATAGGGGTTATTTTCGAAAACCAGGATTTTTTGGTAATTAACAAGCCGGCAGGCCTGATGGTGCACTCGGCCCCAGAAGAAAGAACCAAAAACCAAATTCCAGATGACAAACAAATATCAAAATCCAAATTCCAGAATAAAAGACAAGAAACACTGGCAGATTGGTTGAAAAAAGAACGCCCGGAAACAGAAAAAGTCGGTGACGACCCCGAACTCCGTCCGGGAATTGTTCACCGCCTTGACAAAGAAACCTCGGGAGTGTTAATTATTGCCAAAACGCAAGAGGCTTTTGAAGTTCTAAAGAACAAATTCAAAAATCGCGAAGTTAAAAAGACTTATCTCGCCTTGGTCTTGGGAAAAATGAATGTCTCATCCGAAGAGATTAATCTACCAATAGCCAAATCAAAAAAATCAACCAAAAGAACAACCCGCATCAGACCGGGGCAGAAAAACTCGGAGGCCAAAACCAATTGGAAGTTGCTAAAAACATATTCAGATCAGTCGGGAAACACGCTCTCTCTGCTGGAAGTAATCCCAAAGACGGGCAGAACCCATCAAATCAGAGTCCACCTTGCCGCCATTAGCCACCCCGTTGTTGGTGATTATCTTTATGGCAGAAAAAAAACAAAATCTTTCAGAGAAACGATTCAAAGAATATTTCTCCACGCCAAGTTATTAGAGTTAGAATTCAACAAAACAAACTATTCATTCGAAGCAGAATTGCCCATAGAACTCGGTAATTTTTTGGACTCCCTCGTTGAAATAAACGAGCAAACATGATATATTTAACAGCATTAAAATATGAATAATAAAGTTCTAGAAATTCACAAATCACTCGCCAAAACCAATCTACCCGAGATCAAATCAGGCATGAAAGTTAAGGTTTGGTACAAAATCAAAGAGGGTGAAAAATGGAGAACAACCTATTTTGAAGGTATTGTCATTGCTGTCAAACACGGTTTAAAAACCCTGAATAGCACATTCACAGTTAGAAAAATCGCCGTTGATAATGTGGGGGTGGATATGACCTGGCCAACACACTCTCCGATTATCGAAAAGATCAACATTCTTCAAACTCCAAAGGTCAGGCGAGCCAAAGTTTATTACCTGCGCGAAAGATCAAGGAAACAGGTCAGAGCGAAACTGAAAAACACGGTCATAAAGAAAGAAAAAGAAGAAACAGAAGAGAAACAACCCTAGAAACCAAAATCCCGCTTTTATGAGCGGGATTTTGTGTAATAAAACTTCAATGTTATAATTGGTAGACACTATGAACTAGAGTATGCCAGGTATAAAACCAAAAAACAAAGTAAAAATCAAATGGTCACCTAGATTTGCCTACGGAATCGGACTAATCACCACGGACGGCAATTTATCGTTAGACAAAAGGCATCTTAATTTTACAAGCAGGGACAAAGAGCAGACCGAAAACTTTAAGAAAATCTTCGATCTCAGTAATAAAATTGGTAGAAAATCTAGAGAACAAGGAAAAGAGAGAAAATATTTCGTCATTCAATTTGGCGATGTAAACTTCTATAAATTTCTTTTAAAGATCGGTCTGATGCCAAACAAATCAAAAATACTGGGAGACCTAGAAATTCCTGGAAAATATTTTGCCGACTTTTTGAGAGGTCATTTTGACGGAGACGGAAGTTTTTATTCCTATTTTGATAAAAGATGGCGATCCAGTTTCATGTTCTACTGCATATTCAGTTCTGCAAGCGAAAAACACATTCTTTGGTTACAACGAAAAATAAAAGAAGAAATAAAAATCCACGGAGCCATAAAAAAACTAAAACACTCGGGAATGTTTAATTTGTCTTTTGCTAAAAAAGAGTCATTGAAATTAATCAAGTTTATGTACTATAATGAAAAAGTTATTTGCCTTTCTAGAAAAAAGCATAAAGTAGCTCTGGCATTAAAACAAAATAATCACGCGCGGGTGGCGTAACCGGTAGCCGCGTCACCTTGAGGTGGTGATGTCCGCAAGGACGTGGAGGTTCAACTCCTCTCCCGCGCACCAAACGATACTTCCGCTCGCCAAGAGGCAGGTTTAACACAAGTAGGGGCAGGAAAATTATTGAAGAAGCCTCAGGCGTATATTTCCAAGATAGAACGGGGCGAGCGCGGAGTTGATGCGGTAGAATTAGCAGAGTTTGCGAAAGTTTATAATAAATCGTTAGATTATTTTGTGAAATGATATGAGTATTTTCTCAAAACTATTCGGACCTGATCCAGAAACAGAAAAGCAAACCGCTTTTGAAGAAATAGAGCGGCAGTTCGAGGGTGCCGAAATAAATCAAGCGAAAGCGGGCTGGCTTACTATGCGTGGCAATAGTTATGCAATGAGCCGAAAATTTGATATGGCGATATCAGATTTTAAAGAAGCCCTAGAATATGAGCCAGACCGACCAACAACACTTGTTTCGCTTGGTGGAGCATATAACCACAACAAGATGTGGAAAGACGGAATTTCCAAACTGGAAAAAGCAAAGGAGTTTGTATCGTCGATTGAGAATGATTTAATTCGCGCCGGGCAGGAACATAATTTGTACTATGAATTGGGTCATGCCTACTTTTTTTCTGGTAATAAACAAAAAGCATTCGAACATCTTTCCGTCTCGCTAAGTGAGGCATCTGCGTTGGGTGTATATAAAGACTGTGGTGATATTGGCGAAAAGGAATGGGTCGCTATCCGCTCTATGAGAAAGAATGCGGAGTTGTTATGCGCGAGAATAAAAAAAGAAGAAGAAAGAAATGAGGTCTCAATCATGCGAGGATCTTTTGAAGTCAGCCCGCCAGAATATTCTGGATTTGAGGAATTTTTTACTAAATACTATAAGGACTCATCTTTTACGGAGCAAAATAAATACATACTATCTATTTTCCCAGTTGATTTTTGGAAAAACATAGATGTTTCTTTTAAAGACGTGTCTAAACATGCCGATATTTTTTTCCAAAGCGAAGATAAAGAATTCACAAAAGCAATAGTAGAAAAAAATGATCCCTGGCTCACTGAACATGGCGGAAATATTTATGTTGCCATGAAAATAGTTACGACATGGGGTAAGGAGTTGATGAAAAGCGAGAACTTTCGGAATAAATGTGCTGATATAGCTTTGGCAGAGTTACAAAATCTCGGTCTTAAAATGCTTACTCTTTTGCCAAAAGAAGATCAAAAGAAATTTTTAGAAGAATGTCAACGACACTATCCTCCGTCTACTGAACCAGATTTTCCATTTCTTGCCATGAGAGTATGGGCTGACGTTGCATGTACGCCTCTTGCAGAAACGAACGGTTTAATTTCAAAGAAAAAAGATAGTTTTCCAAGACGTAATTTGAGTGATGTTATTGAAAAATTGGGGTTTATCGCAACAATTGCATGGTTGAGAGAATTGCCCCACTATCGTAACTTTGATAAGCATAGTCAAAAATGCTTTCCTTTTTTGTTAGATATAAAAGCATTAAAAAATTTCATCGCGTTTGATTCAGTATTTTTTCCGTATGCTGGAAAAAGAAGATAAATATAAATAATTTATTATGGGATTTTTTAGTAACATCAAACATAAACAAATAAAATCTTTCACAAAAGGCGCGTGCAGGGCCATGCTTCTTGGTTTTGGTATTGCCGAAGCAGAAGTCCAAGCAGGGAAATTCGAAGCAAGAGTATATGGCGACCTAGCGGCAAAAGCTCTCTCTGCTCGGCCAGGGTGGAAAATGGTTGAGCAAAATGTTTTTGAATACAAAGACGGACAACAGCGTAAAATTACACAAGAGGATAGTTTGGCAGATGTAGTACACGATGTTTGTTTTATAGAAATGAAAACATTCATAGAGAGTGATAATAAACCGGGTGAAATAATTGGAATAATTTTAGAAGAGATAATGAACTATTTTAAAATGCCTGACTCGGAATGGGAGGAATTCGTAAGAAGGAAAACGAGAGAAGGTTGGTATGTTGCAAACCTGTTATGAAGGCGAATTCGACAAAACTGCATGAATACCTACTTGAAAAATCTACGACGGTAGACCGCTCCAACTGGATTGACTTTACGGAAGAAGCGAACGCTTTGGATTATTTAGAAAAAGCATGTTTCTTTATCGGTACCCTCCGAGATAATCCTCAAAATTGGAAGTGGGTTATTTTAGCAATTCACGGCGCGATGTATGGTTTCGCAATATGCACACTTAAAGGAACAGAACTGCGCAGGGTAACGGAAAAGAGTAAACTTATTCGTTTCTCCGAAGCGATCGAACGTTGTCAAAAAGAAAAATATATGAAGATGACTGTTACAAGTAAGCCTCTTGCGCTTTCTAAAGAACAGAAACAATCAATCAAAAATTTAGATAAAGAGTTTAGAGATAATTTCGTTCACTTTTTGCCAACGGGTTGGTCTATTGAGATTTCTGGAATGCCGGAAATTATCAAAGACTGTTTGGATGTCATAAAGTTTTTAGCCCTTGAAACCGGGAATTATACTAATCTCACATCAGCACCGGAAAAAAATATTGAGAAACTTATTCAAGAATCAATATTAACATTGTAAAATAATCCTATGTTTTTCATAAACGCAATCATTTTTGGTGTCATCCTCCTCATATTGGATAAAATCGTCGCAACTATTTTCAAACAAAAAATATCTATCCTTGACCGAACTGAAAATGGACTTGATGCAATCACACACGATAATCCCTGGCTCAAACTATTGATTCTTCTTGGAATCCCTACAATACTTTTCTTTTTGCAGGGGGCGGTTGTCGGTGACTCCGCGGCCTACTGGATAATTACTATTTTGTTTGTGGTGTCTTTGGGTTATTTAGGAGTATCATGGTTCAGGCTGATGAAGTGAGGAAATAAATAATTCGTTGTGGGTGAGCGTGCCTCGATCGCCGCAAGGAACGGAGCAAAGGGCTACATTGTGATAATTTTGATGCCCTTTGTGGAGT
>MHHX01000018.1:22491-39207 GCA_001817215.1 Candidatus Brennerbacteria bacterium RIFOXYC1_FULL_41_11
TTTGTTTTGAAAATAGGTTCGCGCAAAGGTTAATATTTCTGCACCAGTACAAAAGATTGTCTAGACACAGTAAAAACAATCCCGAAAAACGGGATTGTTTTTACTGTATGGAAATCAACTCAACTCTTACTGATTCAGTGGCAAAGTCTCTAAAAAACGCGGTGACACACCTTCTGGATCTATCCTTAGCCCGTCAAATTTTTGCATCATGCGCCAACCGGGTACTCTCATCATGCCGCCATCATATCTTTGATAAAACCCTCTCATTAAACCCCTCTTTATCCAGATGCCGTCAAATCCAAAATAGTTTATCAGCCAACCTGAAAACAAGATAACTAAAACAAAACTCACAGTCACAGAAAGAAGATTCTTTTTATATGAAAAATCATATTTTTTTAACAGCCAAACGCCAAAGCCGACACCAACAATGGCCATAACGACAGCCCACCAAGGAAAATTTGAGGTCAACTGTTCATAACGAATCGACCCCATCGGTCCATGTGACCTAAGAGAAAAAGTTATCAAGCTCACAAGAAATATTGAAAAAATGAAGAGCCCGACCATGCCGCCTGTTACAGCCAATGAGCCCAAGACAAAATACCATTTAGGCTTCATTCTCAAGCTTCCACTTTTAATCATATCCATAATCCTCGTGGCCATGTCTATTTTTTGATTTTTTGACATATTTTTTTCATTAAAACTTTAGCTCGATTAATTCGCGTTCCAATTGTGCTGATCGGTAATCGTAAGATATCGCTAATTTCATCATATGATCTGCCTTCAAGAAAATGAAGCGATAGCGGCTCAGCGTACAAAAGCGACATCTTTGAAAGACAGTCATGTACCTCCGCTCGCGTTTCTTCCCTGACAAAATCCGCTTCAATATTATCATTATTCTCGAAATCCATGTCTTCTAATATTGGTAATTCATTTTTGCGTTTAGAAAGAATGTTAATAGCTTCATTGTGTACGATACGATAAATCCAAGAAGAAAATTTTTTCTTGGCATCGAAGCTATTTAAATTAGCAAATGCCTTGATCAAAGAACCCTGGACCACATCGGCTGCTTCCGTGTCGTTGCGAATCAAATAGTTGGCATATCTGATAAGTTTGGCCTGATATCTCTGCATAATCTCGCCGTAAGCCTCCGGATTTTCTGTCCGAACGTATTCTGCAACCTGTTCGTCAGTCAATTTTTTTAAAAATTCCATTTGTTTTAATTTTATCAAACCATTATCCATTCTTATCATGTGCATAAATTCTCACAACACCATCAAGCCCCCGCTTTAACGGAAGCGAGAGCTTGATGTTTGTCATGCCTACTTTAACATTCTGCCTCGTCCCATTCCCAAACCAAGCTCTTGTCGAGCAGTATTGGCTTCAGTGTATTTGCCTTGATCAATCAATTTGTGGATCTCGGCAAATTTACCGAAATTCTCTGCAGTAATAACCCGACTTGCCATACCCCTACCCTGCATCAGATTCTTCCAAGCAGCGTAGTCATTGCTTTCGAAGGCTTTCGTCATGGCAGCATGCCGTTCCACCGTATAATTCGGCCCTGTTTGCGTCGAATCACCACGATAAGCGAAAACAGAATCAACAAACCCAAGGCTTAGAACACCTACCAAAACTAACGCGGAGACAGAAAGTAATATCTTCTTTATATCCATATATTTTCATCTTTACCTTAATAATCATCGACCCCTACTCTTGTAATACAAAAAAACAATGAATTTATTTCAAAAAACACAGAAAACTGGTAATTTGCAAATTTATACCCACAAGGACAGGTCTCATCACAAAGAATAATCCCGAGACAATCGGGATTATTCTTTGTGATGACACAATCTTCGACTTTATGGCGTTGGACTTAGTGTCGGAGTCGTGGTTTGCGATATCGCCGGCGTTAAAGTTGGCTGCGGAAACGCGGCTTTCAGATCTAACTTAGCTTTTTCCAAAGCAACCTTAAAATCACCATGCGCCTTATCGAATGCCGCTTTTTTAGTTTCATTCAAGGCTCTGATCTTACTGGCGACTATTTCTATTGCCTGCCGATCAACCTCAAACTTATCTTTAGCAGCTTTCAACTCTGTTTTCAGAGTCTCCAAAACCGTCTGTGGATCAACGCCCGATTCACAACTTGACCTAGCTTTATCGAACGCGGCTTTTTGACTAACTTTATAAACAGCAACAGCTGTTTCTGCGACTGACTTTCTCTCGGCTAAAAGTTTTTCCGCTTCCGAACGAAAAGACACGATGGCGGCATCAACAACTGCTTGCCTGGTTTGAATCGCAGCTAAAACCGCTGCTTTAAACACTGCCACGGCTTGCTTTTGAATGTCTGTCTGAGCTCTTTGCTCAAACTTAAGGAAAAAATCAGTCATTTTCTCATTAGCCGATGCCCTTCTTTCCTCGCGCCTGGCATCCCAAGCCTCAAGCTTCTCCCCTCTTTTCTCAATCCCATCCTGATGACGCCCCCTGATTCTTTGCTCTTTTTCAGAAACCCGAACCTCCATTTTTGAAATGAAATTAGTCAGTCTGGAACAAATATTCTCCCTGAAACCCGGCGTTGAAGTAGCCGCAGATGTTAAGCTGCTAAATACAGACACAGAAAAAACAAAAACCAGAACAAAAACAACAATCTGTTTAAAGTTCAGCTGAATCATACGTTTGTCCAAACTCACTAACCGCTTGGGATTCCAAAAGCAAAGCTTGATCAAGGTCAGAAAACTCCTCACTCGAAAGGCCTGATTCAAAAGAAACATCTGACAAGACAGAATCAACTAAGTCATCCACCGTAGCAAACGGTAACGATGCCCCCAAAAGACTTGAAGTCGATGGCACAAAAGAAGGCAAAATGTTTTCTACTTGATTAGCAACTGACTTTATCTGGTTTGCGGCATATTGGTAATAACCGAACCCAGCCCCCGCCAGAAGCAACAGAACGCCAAAAACCAAGCCAATTTTTAAATTATTGCTCATACGATTAGTTTATTAATAGCACACAGGGAGCCGACCGATCTCCCCATGATAATCTCTTAAATATTATAACCGAAATGACGACAAAATCTTGAGGTTATCTATTGGAACAATGGAAAGATATAGTTATCGATCTCTTGATCGTTCAATTTTGTCAAATCATCCCCAAGAAAAACCAGACCATCGGCTCTTTTGATCGAATCCCTCAAGGAAAGAATGTCTTTTTTCATCAAACCAATTCCCTTACGGCAAACAAAAACATCAGGGTCCAAAAGCCAAAACCTCTCTGTCCACTCTCGCCGAGAAACATTTTCCTTAATTTTTTTTATCTTCCAATGATTAATTGGAAACGTCATGTTTGAAAATAATGGCGCCACCAAGACGTCTGGACCAATCCTCATTGCGTCAACGAGGCCCATGGCATCAGACAAAGGACAGCCACAGCCAATCGTGAAAACATCGGAGTGTTTTTCTTTAACATATTTGAGAAGTTTTTGTACTGCTTCTGAGGCCTCTTTCGGAGAGATGCCAGGATAAAAATACGGACTGAATAAAAAATCAAGTTTTAATAACTTAAAGCCAAGATCGCTAACGAGATGGTCAATTGATTTGAAAATGAAGCTCCAAACTTCAGGCTTTTTGAAATCAAGAAGATAACGACCAATCTCGGGAATAAAAATTGAAAATGCCTCAACAATCGGAACCATTTGCAAACCGTCAATCGGACCGTCTTTGTATTTCGCCAGCCAAAGCTGGTGCAGCTTGAAAAGTTCTGATTTTTCTTCAACTAAAAACGGCGCCATCCAGATCCCAGGCTTTAATCCTCTTTTCTTTATCTCTTCGTGCACGTTTTTTAAACCTTGGGGAAATTTTTTTCTGTCAGGCGACAACCAATCTCCCCATCTTGTCCAACCATCGTCGATAACCAGATAATCAACGGGAATTCGCGGGTGTTGTTTTAACCAATCAGCCTGAAGCAGAACTTTTTCCTCGGAAACATCAAAACCGAAGGCTGTCCAGGAATTCCAACCAACAATCTTCGATTTTTTTCGGTCCCGATCTTTGACCTCGACTTCATAGTTTGTCTTATATAGAGGATTAAACCGGTTTCTTGGAAATCGGAACCAAGAATCAGGATTGACACTCCACGACTGCCAGCCGGTCTGATTCAATCTAAAAACATCAACAACTTTTTTATATTCAACTGCCAGATGCTTGGCCAAACTTTCTGTCGTAAATCCTTCTGACCAATTTCTTAATGATTTCGATTGGCTGCCCCCTATTCCATAGGCTGCTTTAATAGTTTGAGCAAAACCCTCAGGATCAACAGCAGTTGATTTCAATGTTTTCGTCAAAAAAACCTCATTCGACAAATCTGAATCAAGGGTTGCTGATGGCAAGCCGAAGCTTGAGGCCTCAAACACAACCAGTCCCTGAGTCTCTGAAAAAGACGGATAAACAAAAACATCGGCGACTTGGTAAAACCTGACCAAATCTTCTTGTGATTGCTTCCCCAAAAATTTGATCCTTGAACCCAACCCCAGATCTCTAGCCAAATCTTTAAGCTTTTTTTCGTATGGCCCTTGTCCGGCAATCAAAAGAAAAAAGTTTTCTGGTAAAAATAAAAGGCTCTTGATCGCCAGCTCAAGATTTTTCTCCCGCGAAAGGCGGCTGACACAGAGACAGACAACGTTAGTTTCCGTTAGCCCAATATCTCTTAAAAAAGCTTTCTTGCTTCGTTGATCGAGAGATTGAGATTCGGGTTTTTTAATACCGTTGGGAATAACGGCAATACTCAAAGTCCTATCTCTTTCTCTCAAATATTTTTCCGTGAATCGGGAATTAGCGATTATCAAATCAACCTTTTTGCAAAAAGCATTAACCCAATCAACTGTGAGTTTTTTAACCGCCCGAGACTTTAAGGCGCCAACAAATTCAGAGTCATAACGAGTGTGATAACTGAAAACCAAAGGGATTTTTTTAAGACGCGCAACTAGCCACGCAAAACTGCCAATATAAAAAGGATGATGAACGTGAATCAAATCAAAATGTTCTTTAAAAATCAGGCTAAAAACTTTTGGGAACAAAAACGGCAAGGGAATGGAAAAATCCTTGAAAAACGGGACTGGTACCGCCGGATAACGTCTGACATTCCGCTCTTGATCTTTAAACCCCGGAACCCACGGCGCCAACAAGATGACTTCGTGACCGAGATTCTCCAATTCTTCTTTGAAATTCTTTATTGAAAGCGTCACGCCACTGACATACGGCAGATAAGAACCAGTAATATAAAGAATGCGCATCACTAGAGATAATTACCTATTAAATATTTCCTGAAGTTTTGCTCGAGTTTTCGGTCCGACATATCCATAACCCGGATCAGTGGAAAGGCTTGTAATTCCGTATTGAACTTGAAATCTTTGAATCGCTTTTTCGGTCAAAAAACCAAAATAACCAGTAATTAAGCCCTCTGGATAAATCTCTGGTAAATCAGATAACAGAGATTGAAGTCTTTTCACGTCACTGGAAGACATTCCCTTGTAAAGAGGCTTGATAAATAGTGCCGAAACAACGCTGTGATTGTCCGGCGAATCACCAGAAACCAAACGCACCGATGTCGAAATAACTTCTGAAGGCTGACCATATTCTGTAAAGAACTTAACATAAATAGTATACTGGCCATTTTTGCAAATTGATTGCCTAACAAACCCGCCAAATTTAGAGCACAGATCCACCTCCTTTTGAGAAGAAAAAAATTCAATAATCGAGTCGTCAAAATTGCCCGTCAAAGAAATCACCATCTTTTTTATGTCTTGACCAACGATAAAGTGTAGACCGACAAGTCGAGAATTCGTGATTTGGTTGGTTATAATTTTAAAACCGCCTTGTGGCGCCGAGGGAAGATTAAAAGCCTCAATCGGCAAAAAGCTTCCGCGAGAATTGGTTACATTAAAAACATAGGATTGATAACGAGACGACGCAGAATAAGAAGCGTTTGCGTCATGGGTTCGGAATCTGGCAACATGTTCACTATCGGGGAGAGAACCAGTACTAATTGAGCAAGAAAAAATCGCGGCACCAGAACAATTATTCCATGTCCCGCTAAAATTATTATTATCAATGCTATATTGGACCACGGAAACAGGGGTGACAGAATTAACAGAACTAACATTCCCGGAAATCACCAGATCCGCACCCCTAACAACAATGTTCTCGCCAGCATTCGGAGAAATCATATGTGGAAAATTATAAATCAGGTAAACCGATCCCGAATTAGTCCGAGAATTATAATCAGTATAACTAGCCATCAATAGAAAGTCGTTTTTACCGTCATCGTTGATATCAGCGATTTTAAGCTCGCCGAGAGTCAGCTGATCACTATGATTCGCGCCTTTAATCAAATAGCTATAACTCGAAACCAATGACATATCAATTACATTTCCCGTTCCAGCATAATTCGCCTGGACTAAGGAGTTTTTAAGAACGTAAAGATAGCCTTTGCCATTGCCATTGGTGAGGTTATTTTCGGCGTCGCTTGCCGCCAACAAAAGATCTGCGGCGCCGTCATTGTCAATATCAATCCAGGGAGTTTTAGTCACGCCCAATAAATGATGTTTAGCGGCGCCGTCAAAACGAAGGCTGAAATTAGAAGTTATGTTCATATCCATTGTATTCCCGGTACCAGTAATATTACTGAATAATGAATGATCAATTAAATACACCGCACCGGCATCAGTGCCGCCAGTCCCGTCTTTAGCATAAGCTGACAGCTTTAAATCCAGAAATCCATCACCATTAATATCAATAGGATCCGATAAGGCATTGCCAAAAAAATCCGTCGCTGCGGCGCCGTCAAAACGGAGATTAAAATTGGTGGAACTGGCAAGGCTAATCGTTTTCTCGGCATAACTTGAGATCAAACTGTTGTACATCAACCAAACAGATCCAGATGTACTTCTGCTGTTATAACCAGCGTATCTTGAAGCAATTAATAAATCCTGCTTATTATCGCCATCAACATCCCCAGTAGCGAGACCGTCAGCCAATCCAAGATAACCATTAGCAAGAACACCATCAAAACGCAAGCTAAAATTATTAATATTGTTCAAATCGACAACCTGACCGACACCGGAATAATCGTCAACCAAAGTATTGTAAATGATGTAAACAGAGCCAGAGCCAGAAAAAGAATTATCCGCAAACGGCGCGTGCGTCAAAATGTCTTTTCTGCCATCATTGTCAATATCGACTGCCTCTAAAATCACCGAACCCAAATAGTCAGCCGCGGCGGCGCCGTCAAAACGGAGATTAAAATTGGTCGATGAACTTAAGTCTAGCGTTTTTTGCGAAAAAGATGAGAGTAAGGTGTTGTAAATGACATACAAAGATCCAGAGCCGCTCCGGCTGTTATAATTTGCACCTCGCGCAGTAACAATCAAATCATTCTTGCCATCATTATCGATGTCCGCTCCTCTCACTCGACTACCAAAAAGATGACTGGTTGCGGCACCATCGATTCGTAAACTGAAGTTATCGGAATCTGCGAAGTCGATCGTTGTAGTCGAACTAGATAATAAAGACTGCAAAAGCGAATTGTAAATTATATAAATCGAACCGGAACTGCTGCCATTATTGCTCGTATCTGGAGCGCCAATTACAATATCCAGTAAGCCATCATTGTCCAAATCAATCGCCTCAATGCTAGTACCGAGATAGCCGTTGGTCGCTGGACCGTCAAAACGGAGGTTAAAATCATTGGCTCCCATATCATAATCAGTCGCACGCGCGGAGCTGGAGTCAACAAAAAACAACATAAAAATGATCACTAAGCTGATTGCTAAAAACAGCCAGTTAATAACTTTATAAAAAAAATTAAATTTTTCTTTAAATCTTATCTGATTCATGTAATTAACAAATGCGGCCTTCGTCACGCCACTAAATTATAGCAAACTAGATTCCATGATATAAAAAATACGCATATCATTATTTTGATGAAGAAAAAATCACTGTTTTATGATAAATATAAGTAAGCCGAAACGGGCATATAGTTAAGTGGCATAACGCGACATTCGCATTGTCGTATCGGCGGTCCGACTCCGCCTAGGTCCACAATTCCGAATTTGAAGAAAGATTGACCTCGCCCGCGCCCTTGGCGCGGGAGGAGGGGTTCAAGGGGAGGAATCCCGCGCCGTCCTCGTTTTCAAATTTTGACGATTTCAGCTTTGAGAAGTCAATAAAAAATGATATATTTGATTCATCGCATGAAAAAATTTCTGACAATAGTAAAAGCATTTTGGCAAAGAGCACTGACGTATCGCTTTACGGTTTTAGTTTACAGAATAGGCGAAATCGGAGAAACATTAGTACTTATTTTAATGTGGTCTGCTATTTACGGCGGCCAAAAAAACATTGGAGGGCTTACGCTCCAAGAAATGATCACTTATATTTTGATTGGAAATTTTTTCAATGCGATAATACGAAATTTTCTCTCTAGCGTAATTGCACGCGACATCAAAGATGGAAGATTATCCATGTTTCTCATAAAGCCAATGGGTTATTTTAGCTATATCCTCTCGCAAGAAATTGGGCGCATATCTTTGGCAACAATGATGTCCGTTTTGTCCTCTACGCTCGTAATTATATTTTTTATAAATACATTCATCTGGGACTTTGATGTTACGTACCTCTTAGTAATTTTAGCAATGGTCATTTTGGCTTTCATAGCTGAATTGCTACTCTCTTATCTGATCGGACTTATTGCCTTTTGGACGGACGAAGTTGACGGCCTGTACGCGACCATAGACAGGATCAAAAAGTTTTTCTCTGGCGGATATTTTCCGCTTAACCTTTTGCCGATTGCTTTTGTTCAAGTCAGTTTTGCTTTGCCGTTCGCATATTCATTTTTCGTTCCCGCACAGCTTTACCTCAAAAAAGTGGATTTATCTACTGGATTAAAGGGCTTACTTATTCAGATCATTTGGATTTTAGTGCTTTATGGAATCATAAAAATAGTTTGGAATCGCGGTCTAAAAAGATATGAGGGCGTTGGAATTTAATATATGACTGACATCGAAGTAAAAAATTTATCACGAACGTACGAATACTATCGAAAACAACAAGGATTGCTGGGTTCTTTTAAATCCCTTTTTCACAGAGAAAAATTGTACGCCGAAGCTGTAAAGAATATAAGTTTTTCAATTGAATCCGGTGAGTTAATTGGATTTCTTGGTCCGAATGGAGCCGGAAAAACAACGACGCTCAAAATGCTTTCTGGAATTTTACATCCCACAAATGGCGAAGTGAAAGTTTTAGGCCACATTCCTTCACAGAGAGAAAAAATCTATCAGAAACAATTCGCTTTGGTGATGGGTCAGAAAAATCAATTGATACAAGATTTACCAGCAATAGAAACTTTTGTCGTCAATAAGGAAATTTATGAAATTCCCGATAAAGAGTTTCAAGAAAATTTAGAAGAACTGGTAAACCTTTTCGACATTAAAAATATTTTGGATATTCAAGTTAGAAAACTTTCGCTTGGACAAAGAATGAAATGTGAGTTAGTTGCGGCTCTGTTACATAAACCAAAAGTTCTTTTTCTCGATGAGCCAACAATCGGGTTAGATGTGGTCGCGCAGAAAAATATTCGCGATTTTATTAAAAAATATAATCGGGAGAAAAAGACAACTATTATTTTGACCTCGCACTACATGGAAGATATTAAGGAACTTTGCCAAAGAGTAATTATCATAAATCTTGGGAAAATAATTTATGACGGCAAATTGGATGACCTAATCAAAAAATATGCGCCACATAAACTGCTTAAGGTGGTCTTTAACGGGAATGGGGTGCGACGCGAAGAAGTGGAAAAGTTTGGTGAGATTGATGAATTTAATCCTTACGTTTGTACATTCAAAACAAATAGAAGTGAGGCTAAAAACACCGCAGTTGCATTATTGTCATCCAATTTGCCGGTTGACGACATCATTATTGATGAAGTTGATATTGATGATGTCGTCCGGAAAATTTTTACTTCTCAAAGCTGAAATCGTCAAAATTTGAAAACGAGGACGGCGCGGGATTCCTCCCCTTGAACCCCTCCTCCCGCGCCGTCCGAGTTCCGCATTTCGCCCCACGCACTGCCCGAATACTTGGAGGGCAGAACCCCGAAAGAAAAACACTCCTTGCATTTCTGATTTGGCGGGGGTGGATTTTTTCTTCAAAAAGGAAAGAGTGTTTTTCTTTCGGGGTTGCCGAGTGAAGCGAGGCAGTGGCGGAGCGCGTGGAATGTCAGTCAGGATTTTGCTGGAAATAAGTCCGAACTTTTTGGTATAATGACCACCGTCAACCGCCCCTCCGTTTTTGCGTTTCTTTATACACAGAAAGAGCTTTGTCAAACTCCTTTACTGAAAAATCCGGCCACAAAGTTTCAGTAAAATAGAACTGCGAATCAGCGCAAGACCACATCATAAAACCACTCGACCAATGCGGGTCATTTTCGACGCCAGTACGGATCACCAAATCAACCGGCGGCAACCATCCAGTCCAGAGATTTTCTTTCAACAATTTCTCGGAAATTTCAATTTCGGAATCAATAATTCTTATTTTCCGTATTGCTTCTAGCATTTCGTCTTTGCCGCTATAAGCTAGGAGAAAAGTAAGCGTTGGGCCGGAATTTTCTTTTGTTTTTTCCTTTATCTCGATTAAAATTTTAACAAGATCGTTAGGCAAAAGCTCTCGCCATCTGCCAAAAAAATTAACCTTGATGCTTTTGGTTTTTAACTCTTCTCTTTGCGATAATTCCTGAAAATATTTTCTGTAGATATTGATAATTGAATCTGTCTCCTCTTTTGATCTTTTTGTTAAATTATCAATCGAAGATCCCCAAATCGTCAGAAAAGGAGTCAAAACTTCTTGTTGCTTAAGAAAACTGTCCAGCAAAACCCTCAGGTTATTCGCGCCAAACTCGTGCGCCACAACTCCCAGCTCTTGCTTGCGCCTGGCTAACCAACGACGGTTACCATCGAGCATGATAGCAATGTGCTTCGGTAATGAATTGTCCATATAATGATTTTACTTTATCAGCTTTTTTAAAATTTTTCCGGTTTTTTCTTCGTCATGACGGATCAAATTCCTTTTTATCAGTGAGTCGCTTTTTGATTGACGCTTCACTTCCGGCTCAACCAGATCGCTGCCAACAAATTGCTTACCGTCAAAAACAAATCTTTCTTTTTGCTTGTAAACAACTGGTTTGGCTTTCTGCCAGAACCAATACCTGTGCTTTAAAAATCTTGACGGTTCGGTTTGATTGAAAACCACGGTATCGATAATGCCCTCGCCAAGGTATTTTTCGGCTTCATCAACAAAATCAAAAATTGAAAAATTGTCTGTCTGACCGAATTTTGTCACCAAGTTAATCATAAAAATTATCCTGGCTTTTGAATAAGACAAAGCCTCGTTCACGCCTCTCACCAAAAATAAAGGAATAATGCTTGTGTAAAGATTGCCAGGAGAGATGATGATAGTATCGGCTTCAATAATCGCTTTTTGTGCCTTTGGGCTAATCTTTGCTTCCGGCCTGATAAGATATTTTTTTATTCCAATCGCCTGGATCGCTTCTGAAGGAGTGATATTTTTCTCCCCTCTCAAAACCGAACCGTTTTTTAACTGCATCTCAAGCTTAACGTCATAAAACGTGACCGGAATCACCTCGCCTTTAATCTTGATAATCTCAGAAACATGTTCTAAGGCGGTATCAAAAGATCCGGAAACCTTTTCCAGGGCGGACAAAAACAAATTGCCAAAACTGTGACCCTTTAAACCGCCATTCTCAAAACGATAATTCATTAAACTGCGAATCATATCCGGCGACTCAGAAAGCGCCACTAAACACTGCCTGACGTCCCCGGGCGGCAAAACCCCAAGCTCGTCGCGCAAGACCCCGCTCGAACCGCCGTCATCAGACATCGCCACGACTGCCCTAAGATCAAGGTTTTCAAATTTTTTCAAAGCCGACAAAATCGTGTATGTGCCCGTGCCACCACCCATGACCACAACTGATTTTTTCTTTTTTTTCTGCATTTAACCGTACCCCCGCGAGGAATCGAACCTCGATCAAAGGATTAGAAGTCCTCTATTCTGTCCGTTGAACTACGGGGGCAATAAGAGTAAAAAATTAAACTACTTTAATTATTTACTCTCACTGCCCAGCTTTTGTTGTCTCACTCTCTGAGACCAAAAGCGGTGGGTATACTTAATTGATTTATCCTGCCCGCTGTATTTACAAAATAAATTCAGCGTAGGTTTATTCAATTCATTTTTCCCGTCGGAGCGCCGAGACTTGAACTCGGACTAAATCTTCCCAAAAGACTCGTGCTGCCATTACACTACGCCCCGTAATAAAAATCAAACTCAAAATAGCCGAATAAAAGCTATTCTATTTCAAAAAACATCATAAATCAACTAAGGCCACAGCCAGAAGCCAATAAGGCTTGAAACAATGATTACCAAAACCGAAAACAAAAATCGTAAAGAAAATTTCCTGTCACCAGCAAAAAACGAATAGCCGAATTTAGTCAAAAGGTTGACCGCATTAACCAAAATAAGCGCCAGGGCCGCTTCTTTGAACGTAATCACGCTACCAGCCATCTCCGAAAGATTGATGATGATGGCGTCGATGCCAATGAAAGAAGCAATCATCGAGCTGGCCAAAAAACCAGATTGGCCAAAAACAGCCAGACAAATCTTTGTGATGATCTTTATTGTCGTCAGGATAAAAGCGAACTTTAACGCAGAGTAAATCGAAAAAACATTTTCTCCACGACTTGTTTGTTCTTGCCCAACATTAACATTTTCTTTTCTTCCCTTTAAAGAATAAAATAAAAACATACCCAGGCCAGAGAGAATAATCATAGACAAAATCGGAGTTATCTCCGCTAGCCACTCTTTATTCATTGGCGCCACCAAAATAAAGATCTGGAAAAAACTGGCGACATTTGCTAAAATCGCCGCGCTGACCAGAACAAGATGGGCACCAACTTTTTTACTTCTCAATGCCAAAGCCTGAGTGGTTGAAGTTGAAGAAACAAACCCGCCAACAAAACTGGTTAGAGAAAAACTCTTGCCCCGGCCGATAAGCTTTGCCAAAGCGTAACCAAAAACATCAATGCCGGTGATTAAAGCGACAATAAACCAAAGTTTTCTTGGATTGATAATCTCAATTGACCGCATGAAATCAAGATCGTTGCCGAAACTTTTCAACAATTCAGAAGTTCCGGGAATATCCTGCAAGAAAAATCCTTGGTTCGGCAAAAACGGTAAAATCACCAAGGCAATCACGGCATAGCTGATAAAAGTTTGCAGTTCGTTATGAGAAATGCCTAGTGCCAAAACACCTGTTTTTGATTTCATTGACAGGACCAAAAGCACCACCACCCATAGCGCCAGAATCAACTGCAACGGAAAAATCTCGGAAACAGCCAAAAATCCCAAAAGAAAAGTAAAAACCATTGAAATTTCCGTTGTTAAGCCGACTTTTTTCAAAATAAAAGATCCAGCGAAATAATAAGCGCCAATCAAAATCAACGCTGAGACTGTCGAAACAACCAATAAAAAAATCGAATCAGAAATATAAAACGCCCCGGCCAAACCGCCGAGCAAAGAAATCAAGGAAAAAGTTCTGATGCCATTAATGTTTTCCGAAGGATTTTCTTTATTTGAACCCTGACGCTCAAGACCGATAACGGCACCGAATAACACCGCCAAAAAAAGTTTTAGGGGAAGCGACATGCTAAAAACTATACGTTTTCTTTTATTGTGTTTCTTACTTGATTTAAAACATCTTGATGGACGACTGCTCTTTTTTGAATGAGAGGATCCGCTATCCCGTCATCATCCCAATCCATCCCCGCAAAACTTATACTTTTATTGTGCCTGGGGATAATATGAAAATGAATGTGCTTGTCAGTGAACATAAGAGCCATGTGATGAATGGTATGCGGATCAAATGATTTTCTCAATGAATTCTCGACTTCTTTTGACAAGATTGCGTATTCCGCCATTTCCTCGGGCATAACCTCGGATAAAGGATAAGCGTCTCGTTTAAGAATTGCCACACAACTCCCAAGTTTAACGTGATTTTTCCTGATCAAAAGATTCCAATACTGATATTCTTTTATCAGATTATTCTTGAGGTCAAATTTTTCCCAAATAGGATTACTCAAATTCATAATTTTGTGGGCATGGAAGGAATCGGACCTTCGACCTCGTCTTTATCAGAGACGCGCTCTACCACTGAGCCACATGCCCAAGTAGTTTAAATTCTATTTCAAAATCGCCAAAAATCAATCACCGATTGGGAACGGGCTGGATGACGTTGGGGGGCTGACATCAGGACTTTTAAGGTTGTCAACAGAAAACTCTTTTATCTTCTTTAAGCTATTTGCTCCGTCAATGTCGAAAACAGTGTTTGATTGCGGGGTAACGCCAGAATCATCAAAAACTTTCCTGATCACACCCGTGGAAAAAATAACGGAATAAACAACTAGGGAAAGCAACAAAATAGATATTAACGCTGCCACGATCTCAAAATAATAACCACGTTTCTTCTCTATCGCCAATTTAAAGCCTCCAGTTTTTTTCATGATTTATTCATAATGGACCAACCAAACTATTTCTTATAAATCCTACCGGCGCTGCTGAACTGATAATCTTTTTCGGATTTTATGATTTCCGAAGAACTCATTTCAACAAACTGCGGCAAGGATTCTAACTGCTCCAGATACCGGAGAAGGTTGTCAAGCTTACCGTTCAGAATCAAACTAAAGCTGATGTCAGAGACGCCTGAATCTGATGATTTATTCTCCACCCCAAAAACAAAAGATTGTTTTAGTCCCAAGCTCAAGGCCGTTTGTTCTAACTTAATTGTCAGGGGTAAAATAGCGTCTTTCATCGGTAAGATACTGGCAATCTTTTGCTGGATCGGTCCGACCTGTTTTTTCTGTGTTTTTAAAGTGGAAAAATTTTCAAAAAGCTGTTGATTTTTGAAAATCTCGCTTTTAAGAACCAGGATGTCTTCAGAAATGATCCCCAAACGCCAGGTCAAAAACCAGGCAAGACCCAAAAACACAAAACAAATCGGCAGATTAATAAAAAGCTGTTTTTTAAGATCTTTTTTTATTTCCGTTTGTAATAACATGTTTGCCCTATCAGTTTAACAAATAAAGTGGGCAGGGGGGGAGTTGAACCCCCACTCCATTGCGGGAACGGGATTTTGAGTCCCGCGCGTCTGCCAGTTCCGCCACCTGCCCGAATTTTAAGTAATTTTAACTTCTTCTAGCTAAAAACTCAACTCTGTCGCGTGATATAATCCTGTAATGTGTTTCAATAATCGTTAACATGCAATCAAGCTCAATTTTTTATCTCGAAACTTCGAAGATTAAACCCAATCCGCTTCAACCACGGCGCGAATTCGACCAGACGAGTCTTGAGGAACTCGCCAACTCAATCAAAGAATACGGCATTCTTGAACCCCTGATTGTCACGCGTTCAGAAAAAGAAACCCAAGTGGGCAGGGACGTTGAATACCAACTTTTAGCCGGAGAACGTAGATTGATGGCGGCAAAAATCGCCGGACTCTCAACCGTACCGACAATCATTAAAGATAACATTGAAGATCAAGAAAAACTTGAAATCGCCCTGGTTGAAAACATTCAACGAGAAGATCTAAACCCAATCGAAAAAGCCAAGGGCTTTGCCAACTTGATGGATAAATTCGGTCTTTCGCAAAGAGAGGTGGCTTTCCGGGTCGGGAAATCAAGAGAAGCCGTGGCCAATGCCTTACGCCTTTTACAACTGCCTTCAGAAATTCAAAGGGCTCTCGAGGAAAAAAAGATCACCGAAGGACATGCCAGAATCATTCTCAGCCTGCCAGGTTCTGACAAACAGAGAATGCTTTTGGGTAGAATTCTTTCTTATAACTTGACCGTTAGACAAACAGAAATAACAGCCAAAGAACTAATCAGGGAAACAAGCTTTTCATCCCCAACAAATGAATTCGTTTTCGGTGCTGAGCTAGAGCTAAAAGAGATCGAAAATAAACTAGAAGAAACTTTAAACACGAAAGTTATGCTCAGAAAAAAGGGCGCCAAGGGTGTGATTGCAATAAATTTTTCCACTCAAGAAGAGCTGGAAAACATCATCAGAACTATCACTCAAAACTCAGAACTTAAAACTCAGAACTTCGAAGAAAAAGATAAACCAGGACAAACTCAACCATTCATAGTTTAACCTTATGGTCGAAAACAAATAATGGTTGCCTTTTAGGCAACCATTATTTGTTTGATTTTTACGTTCTCGATTTCCGATGGTTCCGAACCATATCTTTGACCCACTCGGATTTGTCTTCATGGTCTCTCTTTACCCCCAGACCGCCACACGTAGGACATTTGATCCAGTTAACAGCAAACACGCTCCCGCCGTTGACAAGACCGCACCCGTGGCACGAGTCGCACTTCATTTTCTCCACATCTCCATCCCCGGTTCCTGAGCAATTCGCACACGGCACCCTGCCGTTATGGCCAGCATCCTTCTCGCCAGTGCCACCACATCCCGTACATCTTCCAGCCATTTTGGGCCTCCTTTTTTACTGATCATGAAGAATCACTAGAAATAAATAACATAAAAAAAATAAAACGTCAATACATTACTCCAACAGCCTCATTCACCATCATCTGGCCGTTT
>MHHX01000019.1:0-4861 GCA_001817215.1 Candidatus Brennerbacteria bacterium RIFOXYC1_FULL_41_11
CCATGTTCTTGGCACGCCACAGTCTGGTTACGAAACCGGACGCGTTGATAAGGAGAAAATTGTCAGGTTGGTGCCGGATTTTTTCGAGCGGGAGGTTTTTGTCTGCGGCCCGCCCCTGATGATGGATTCGGTTATCTCTGATCTGAAGCAGCTTGGTTTTTCCAGACAGAACCTGCATTTTGAAAAATTTTCTTTCTGAATAAAAATAAAAGAGGCATCCAGATGGATGCCTCTTCCTGCGATTCGCCCGCAGCTGCATAAAAAAGGAACAAAAGAACTTTGAAAGTGGAGGGCCTTGGCTCTTCAGATCTTCAACGGCCAGTATTTCGAGCACCGCAGACCGTTGTTCTTGGGCGCACCAGTTTGCGTCCAGGTAACGCCGCCAGGAAAGGGAACGAGCAGTCAAGCGCCGCAACCCTCCACAATCAGATTTTACCAATGTTTTTTATTGTTGTCAAAACTGCGATCAGCTAAATAAAAACACCCCTGCCTTTCCAAGCGGGGGTGTTTTTGTGATGGTCGGGATTCATTTTGCCCGATCAAAGGCATTGCGACCGGCGCTGAGGATCACGGCGATGAGGCAGATGAGGGAGAATATTAGTGAAACTGGGTTCTGCCATGCCCCAGGGAGGTATCCGATCATTATGGAACCTCCGATAGCGAGCAGCCCCGTAAGGAGCAGGGCAAATCCTCCCGGCAAGATCGGTCCGATACCTTTTGCTTTTTTAGTTGTCATGGCGAGACTCCTTTCTTGACGTCATTATGTTCTTTTCGGGGTAGATGTCAAGATGTTTTGTTTTCCGGTTTCTGGGGGTAGAATATATTCATGAGTTTAAAAGAAATATTGCAAAAAGCAGTTGAGACAAAAACGGCTATCGGGCATTTTAATATTTCGAACTGGGAAGGAATCAAAGCGATTTTTGAGGTTTGCGAAGAAACAAAAAAGCCGGTTATCATTGGCGTCTCTGAAAGCGAAGCAGAGTTTTTTGGCATTGAGAACGTTGCGGTTTTGGTGAAAAGCTTTCGCGAAAGAACTGGTCTGGAAATTTTTTTGAATGCCGATCATTTCAAGGATCTGAACAAGGTTAAGCAAGCGGCTGAAGCCGATTTTGATTCAATACTTTTTGATGCTTCGACTCCACTCGGCATAAGTTCTGCTCAAGAGAGCTTGGAAGAAAATATTAAAAAAACAAAACAAGCCGTTGAATTGGTTAAATCAATTAACTTTAATATTTTGGTTGAAGGCGAGTTGGGATATATTGGCGTTGGTTCTGTTGTTAGGGAATCAGTGCCAGAAGGCGCGGTGATTGAAGAATCGCGGATGATAAAACCGGAAGAAGCGAAAAAGTTTGTTGATGAAACAGGGGTGAGTTTGATCGGCCCTGGAGTCGGGAATATTCACGGTATTGTTAAGAATTATAAAGAAAATATAAGTTTCAAGAGAATCTCTGAGATTAAAAACGCCACACGGGCAAACTTGGTTTTGCATGGTGCGTCCGGCATCGATGATGAGTCATTAAAACAAGCGATTGAAGCCGGAATCTCTGTTGTTCATGTGAACACTGAATTGAGGTTGGCGTGGAAAAACTCGTTGCAAAAGTCTTTGGCAGATAATGTGGATGAAATCGCGCCATACAAAGTCTTGAAGTCTTCGGTTGCGGCTATTAAAAAAGTGATTTTGGAAAAGATTTCCATTTTTAATGGAAAGTGAACGGAAAGAAAAGATTTTTGTTCCAAGCGATTATTTTTTTTGGTTTTTGGTTGGCGTGATCGCATGTTTTGCGATTTTTAGTTTTTTTACGTTAAAAACATGGCAGGTATTTGCCTTCGTGTTTGTTCTGGGTATTGTTTTTGCGGTTAGCCGCAAGCCGCTGGCTGTTAGCTTTTTGTGCGGTTTCTTGTTTGGTTTTTTGAGAGTTTTGTTTTGGAGCGGTGATATTTTCAGTATTGGTTTTTCGCAGGATTTTTTGAACTTTCTTGGTTTTATTAGAAATGAGTTTTCTCTGGCTTTGACAAGACTTTTTCCTGAACCAGTAGCGGGATTTTCACAAGGTATTATTTTAGGCGGCAAAGACATCAAGTTTTCCAAAGAGTTTTGGCAAGCTTTGAAGATCACGTCAACCGCGCATTTGATTGCCGTTTCCGGCTACAACATCACTTTGATATCTAGATATATTTCAAGATTTTTAGTTTGGATAACTTTGCACAGAAAATTGATCTGGATTTTTGCCGGTTTTGGCGTGATTGTTTTTGTTATTTTTGTCGGAGCGCCAGCTTCAGCTGTCAGGGCGGGTGTCCTTTCAATTTTGATGCTTATTGCGCAAAGATTCGGCAGGGAAGGTAATCCAAAGATTGCGCTTACTTTCGCCTTGGCGTTGATGAGTTTTTTTGATCCGTTGGCCCTGAAAAACGATCTTGGTTTGCAACTGTCTTTTTTGGCGAGTTTTGGAATTTTTTATGTGGCGCCGAGCTTGACCCGCTGGGCGAGTCCGACGCGCCGCCATGATTTGGACACAGAGCAGAAACAAAATTCTTTTGTGCAAACAGTTTTTGAAACTTTGTCGGCACAAATAATGGTTCTGCCTTTGATCTTGTACAAATTCGGCACGCTGTCTTTGGTTGGGATTCTGGCGAATTTTATTTTGGTACCGTGGATCTGGTTGGCTATGGGATTCAGTTTCTTTTCGGGTTTGGCAATGATTGTTTTCGAGCCCTTGGGCAGAGTCATTGGTTTTTTCAGCTATCCGTTTTTGAATTTTTTCGTGAAAGTGATTGAGTTTTTTGCCGGTTTGCCGATGGCGGGATTGAGCGGTATTTATATCAGTCCGCTATTATTAACTGTTTGTTATCTGGGAATATTTTGGTTCATCTACAGAATTCACAAGATAAAAAATAGGGATTCGTTTTAATATTAAGATCTGTCGCCGGTTTTCCCAATTGGGAAAACCCGCGACAGAGGAATTTAATTCCCAAGGGTTTTGATAAGGGTTTTGAAATATTTTGGATATATAATTATTGTTAATGAACAAGCTCGCTATAACTTTTTGTTTGCTATTTGTGGATCTGTTTTTGTATTCGTCTTTGACGAGCGAGATTTTTGGTCAGGAATTATCGGTTTATTTTTTTCCGGTCGGGCAAGGCGATTCAGAGTTGATCAAAACAAAAAGACATGCGGTTTTGATCGATACCGGGCCCGGAACAAAAGTTGTGTCTGAACTTGACAAGCTGATTCCGGTTTACAAAAGAAAAATTGATTTGATTTTAATTACACATCCGAACGTCGATCATTTTGGGGGCATGCAGGAGATTCTGAAACATTACGAAGTTAAGGTTGTGATGATGAATGGCATTGATACAGAATCAGGCAGTTATAAAAATATGGTCAATGTTATCAAGCAAAATAAAATCCCGATTGTTTTTGCCAGAAGTGGTCAGAAAATTGAGTTCTCAGAGGCAAAACTTTCGATTATTTGGCCTGGATTGGATCTCAAAATTCACGAAACTTTGCCTGATAAAAAATTGAACGATACTTCGATTGTCAGTTTGCTTGAGTTTAAAGATTTTTCTGCGTTGTTTACCGGCGACATTTCCGCAAATGCGGAAAGGGTTTTGGCGGGTATTTTGCCTGATATTGATTTGTTGAAAGTGGCGCATCATGGTTCAAAATATTCTTCTTCGGAAAAGTTTTTGGCGACTTTGCACCCAGAATATGCCGTGATTGAGGTTGGTAAGAACTCTTATGGCCACCCCACTCCTGAGGCGCTTTTGAGACTGTCTGGCGTTGGTGCTGAAATCTTGAGGACTGATGTTAATGGTTTGGTGAAGGTTTTGTGGAAAAACAACGAGTGGCAAATAGCGGATAACAAGTAGTTATGATAAAATCGGGAGATATGAAACGGTTTATCAACGACATTAAAGATAAAGCTGGACAAGAAGTTTTTGTGGCTGGCTGGGTGCATACGCGCAGAGATCACGGCAAGCTTATTTTTATTGACCTGCGTGACAGAACCGGAATTTTACAGGTCGTGTTCCTGCCTACCGGTCAGGCAAGCCTGCCAGGCGAAAAAGAGGCGTATGAAAAAGCGCAAAAATTGCGTTCTGAATGGGTGGTTGGTATCAAGGGCATTCTAAACCAAAGGCCGAAAGGCATGGAAAATAAAGAGCTTGAAACAGGCATGGTTGAGCTTCAAGCCAAAGAGTTGGTTATTTATTCCGAAGCAAAAACACCTCCGTTTTCCGTTGAGACAGATGGCAAAGAAATTGGCGAGGAATTAAGGTTGAAATACAGGTACGTTGATCTGAGGAGGCAGAGATTGGCAAGGAACATGGAAGTCAGGCATAAATTGATTTTGTTTGTCAGAAATTGGCTGTCTGAACAAGGATTTTTGGAAGTGGAAACACCAGATTTGACCAAATCAACGCCTGAAGGCGCCAGGGACTATATTGTGCCATCTCGCCTTCAGCCGGGCAGTTTTTATGCTTTACCCCAGTCGCCCCAGCAGTTTAAACAGCTTCTAATGGTTTCTGGGATTGAGCGTTATTTCCAGTTCGCGAGGTGCTTTAGGGACGAAGACACGCGCGGTGACAGACAACCGGAGTTTACTCAGATGGACTTCGAAATGAGCTTTGTTGAGCAAGAAGACGTGATGGCTTTGAACGAGAAGCTGATGATTGAATTGATCCGAAAGGAATTTCCGCAAAAAAAAATCCAGATCATTCCGTTCCCGAGAATCAGCTATCAAGAAGCCATGAAAAAATACGGCACAGACAGGCCAGATATCA
This sequence comes from Candidatus Brennerbacteria bacterium RIFOXYC1_FULL_41_11, assembly GCA_001817215.1. Taxonomy (GTDB): domain Bacteria; phylum Patescibacteriota; class Minisyncoccia; order UBA6257; family Brennerbacteraceae; genus UBA10122. Next base: position 4,783 of record MHHX01000019.1, read on the forward strand.
GAGGTGAAAAAGATAATCCAGATCTCCTTGCATTTTGCTGGGTGATTGATTTTCCGTTTTTCGAAAAGACTAATGAAGG
>MHHX01000019.1:4910-87606 GCA_001817215.1 Candidatus Brennerbacteria bacterium RIFOXYC1_FULL_41_11
AGCTTTTGATTCTGGTTGCCCGCCACATGGTGGCATCGCTTGGGGCTTGGATAGATTGGTGACGATTTTACAAAATGAACCAAACATCAGAGAGGTGATTGCCTTTCCGAAAACCGGAGACGGTCGGGATTTGATGATGTCAGCGCCGTCAACAATCGATGAAAAGCAACTGAAAGAACTGGGTTTGAAAATAGAAAATAAAAAGTAGAAATTAGAATCTAAAAATAAAAACAGAAAAAATCTGTGGATTTTCTGATTAATAAAAAATAAAGAAAATGCAAGATATAAAAAAAGAAAAAACGCTGGTGATCATTAAGCCAGACGGTGTCCAAAGAGGGCTGGTGGGTGAAGTAGTAAAAAGATACGAGAGAACTGGTTTGAAACTCCTTGGTTTGAAATTTATTGTGCCAACGGAGGGGATGATAGAGAAACACTATCTGGTTGATCCTGATTGGATTGTTAAGAGGGGAACAAAGACGATTCAGGCTTACAAAGATAAAGGACTGGAACCTCCGGAAATGAATCCGGAAAAATCAGGTAGAAATGTTTTGAATGTTTTAAAGAAATACTTGAGTTCTGGTCCGGTTGTAGCAATGGTTTGGCAAGGAATGAATGCCGTTAAAATTGTTAGAAAAATAACCGGAGAATCTGCCGAGCCTTTGAGTAATGATGTTGGAACAATAAGAAGTGATTTCACAATTGATTCTTATGCAGCAGCCGATACTGATTCGCGAGCGGTTAGAAATTTGGTCCATAACTCTGGTTCTGTCGACGATGCAGAAAAAGAAATCGTTTTATGGTTTAAATCTGAGGAGTTGATCAGTTATCGCCTAATCAATGAATCGATACTTTATGATGTCAATCTTGACGGTATTCTGGAATGATTGTGACAAGCCTTTAATGCTCTGGTTTTTATCCACCGCGGTTTGTTGACGGTTGGCTATAATATAAATAGGTTTTCGCGTCTGAAATTGGGACAAATAAAACTTTTTCGGGAGGCCGGTATTCTTAATAAAAAAGACGAGGCCACCCACTTTTCAAAAAGCTAATTATCACGCGCGAAGACCAAGAAAAAAACCGAATCTCTTCGGTTTTTTTCTTGCTAAAATAAGCTTATAATAAATAATTTTTCGCAATGAGTTTATTTCAAACGATTTTTTTAGGAATCATTGAAGGATTAACGGAATTTTTGCCAGTGTCTTCGACGGCGCACTTGATGATTGTTTCAAGATTGTTTGGTGTTGCTGATTCTGAGTTTTTGAAAACTTTTGAGATTGCCATTCAGCTCGGGGCCATCTGCGCGGTTTTGGTGTTGTATTTCAAAAAGATTTTCTCCGATTTTTCCTTGATTAAAAACGTTGCCGTCGGTTTTGTCCCGACCGCTACCACCGGGTTCTTATTTTATGGTATTTTTAAATCTTTGCTAGGAAATATTTACATCGCTTTGGCAACATTGTTTTTTGGCGGCATTGTTTTGATTTTGTTTGAAAAGTTTTCTAAGCCGAAGAATGATTCGACTTCGCTCACCACAAGTGAGCAGCTTGATTTGAAAAAATCTTTTACCGTTGGCTTGTGGCAAACTCTGGCAATGATTCCGGGCGTGTCGCGGTCAATGGCAACCATTCTTGGCGGCATGATGACAGGGTTATCAAAACAAGCCGCCGTGGAATTTTCGTTTTTGTTGGCATTGCCAACAATGTTTTCCGCGACCGTTTATGATATTTATAAAAGTTATTCTTTGTTCAGTTTTTCCGAATGGCAGACTTTGGGGATTGGTTTTTTGATTGCGTTTTTGAGTGCTCTTGTTTCGGTGAAATGGTTTTTGGGATTCATTTCAAAAAACAGCTTTGCGAATTTTGGCTGGTACCGGATTACGTTTACGATTTTGATTTTTGCGATTTTGTTTTGACATGGAATTACCGGATAAATTTAAAAAGCCGTATCGTCATTGGAGCGACCACTTGTCCGCAAAGCGCAACACATTGTTGCAGATGGAAGAGTTTCCCGGAGATAAGAAGCTTCTTGAAAACATTATTGTCTTTGTTAATGAACGTTTGAAAATCTGGGAGAAGAAAACACTTGGCGAGACTCCACCGTACACAAGAGATTCAATTCTTGCTAAATACAAATTTTGTAATGTTTTTCGCGAGCTTGACCGGCAGACCATTGAGTTTCACGAATTGTTGAATTCCTTGCGTGAAGATTTTCCTCTTTGGCTTTTGAACGTGTTTTACTGCCGGATGGTAGCTAGATCAGAAACTCTTAAAATTGTCGGTCTCTTGTCTTTTGATAACCAAGATAATCGACAGCTTTATTCAAGGTTGATGGAATCATCTCGACCGCGATTTGGCAATGCTTATGTTTTTCCGGTGAGCGTGATCCAAAAGAGCCGAACGCCGACAAGAGAAAAATTCATAACAGAGTATTTGCCGGAAATTGTTCCTTTAGTTTCCGATGAAATAAAAAAATGGAAGAGATTGGCGGTATTTGATGCCTTGGATAAAATAATCCCGATTTTTGGTTTTAATCTTCGTTTTCTGTGGACCGAAGTGTTGATTGATGTTGGTTATCAATTCCCTGAATACATTGATTTGTTTGGCAGGTTTTCAATTGGACCGGGAGCTCTTTCAACTCTTCGCTTACTTAATTTCAAAGAAGAACCATCGTCCTTAGTTATGCGGCTGTCCAATCTCAATGTTGATACTGGCCTAACTTATAATGGTCAGATGTTGCGGCTATCGCCGGAAAATTGGGAGGGAATTGCTTGTGAATATAGAAAATACTCAAACTTGAAACTTGGCAAGGGTAGAAAACGTTTGTACGCTATCGGCCGATGAGATTTTGTTATAATTAGTTGAGTTAGAAAAAACAGATATGTTTCAACTACCAAAATTAAATTATAGTTATGATGCTCTGGAGCCGTACATTGATGCTAAAACAATGGAGATTCATTACGCCAAGCATCATCAAGCTTACGTTGATAAACTTAACGAGGCGATTGCTAAGCATCCAGAACTTGAAAGTAAAACACTTGAGGAGCTATTGAAAAATCTGGGTAGTGTGCCGGAAGACATTAGAACTGCAGTCAGAAATCATGGCGGCGGGCATTTTAATCATTCTTTGTTTTGGCAGATTATGGCGCCCTCCGACTTCGCTCTGGGTAAACCGAATGAGCCAATGGGTGAGCTAAAAATAGCGATTGAAAAAGAGTTTTTTAGTTTTGAAAAGTTTAAAGAATTATTCATGAAAGTAGCGGTGACGCATTTTGGTTCTGGTTGGGTATGGTTGTCAAAAGATATAAATAATAAATTGGTGATCGAGTCGTTGCCGAATCAGGACTGTCCGTTATCAAAGGGCTCAAAACCAATTCTTTGTCTTGATTTGTGGGAACATGCTTATTATTTGAAATACCAAAATCGAAGAGCGGAATACGTCGAAGCCTGGTGGAATGTGGTTGACTGGGAAGGGGCTCGTTAATTAACCGATTAAAGAATTAACAGATTGAATAATTTTTTGATTTTCCAGATTTTTAGACAAAAAAGATACTTTAGTATCTTTGTGGTTTTTTCTTTGGCCATGGGAATTTTTTATCCGGTGATCCAGGTTGCACAGCAGGGGATTAATAATTTCTTTTTTTGGTTTACATTACTGAAACCAGTTGATTTGGTTTTCTATATTCTTTTTTGTTTGCTTTTTGGTCTTTGTTTTTCTTTGTTTACTTGGCGAAATGATTACAAAGTTTGCAATGTCGGACATAAATTTAAAAGCGGATTTTTTGGTGGCTTGGGAACTTTTCTGTCGGTAACTTTGCCAATCTGTCCGAGCTGTCTAAGTTTTCTTGCCCTGCTCTTGCCGTTGAGCTTTATGGGTTTTTTGGCTCAATATCGTTTTTGGATGATGTTTTTGAGCACGGGATTAATGTTTGTGTCTCTGATAATTTTAGGGGCGTTTGGGGAAAATAGTCTCTACCTTAACAGTCGTGGTTCGGACCGCGAGCGTCGGAAAATTTAGAAAATATGCAGTGGTTTGTTTTTGCATTATTATCGGCCCTGTTTGCCGGTTTGGTGACAATTTTCGCCAAAATCGGGTTAAAAACCATTGATTCAAGTCTGGTAGCGATTATCAGGAGTATTTTTGTGGTTTTGACGCTCCTGTTGTTTGGTGTTTTTTCCGGAAAGCTTTCAACATTTTCTCCGAACTTATTTTGGGGAAGGGAAGGGGTGTTTATTATTCTATCTGGCGTCGCCGGCGCTATTTCGTGGCTGTTTTATTTCTGGGCCTTGAGAACCGGTAATGCTTCACAAGTGGCGTCAATAGATAAGTTGAGTTTGGTTTTTATAGTTTTATTTTCCGCTGTTTTTTTAGCAGAGAAAATTACTTGGCAAGTGATTCTGGGCGCGATTTTGATGATTTCTGGGGCCGTGTTGATTTCCTGGCCGCATTAGAACTGTTTTTCCTCATTGAACTAAGATGAAAAAGGCTTTAAAATGAGGTTGGCCAGACCCGTTGTTTTCGGGTTATTTGGCTACTTTAAATATGATTAAACTTGATCCGTTGTCGAGAACTAAAAAGCCGAGGAAAGTTGCGAAAAAGAAAAAGATAAGATTCAGCCCGCCTAAAGGGTTGTTTTTGGTTGTTTTTTCGATTTTAGTTTTGATTGGGGTCAGTTTCGTTTCCGGGGAGTTCTTCAAAGGAACTGATTTTTCGAATTGCAATTCTTTTGTTCAAACGGCGATTTCGAAAACATGCAGTCTTGGCAAGGGGTTTTTTGAGAAGTTGTCTCGGGCCGCGAATAATCTTGGCGAGCCTCCGCACCTGATTCCCGAGGTTATTGATGTTTCGGTTGATTCCGATGGTAATGGTCTGATTGTACTAGGAAAAAATTTAAAGATTGTTGAGATTTATGCCAGAACTGCGAACGCGGAAAGATTTTGGGGAGAAGCAAGCGTTTCAGATTTAAAAGGCAGCTCTGAGGCTTGGCGGTTTGAATTTCCTAAAGAGCCGATTCTGGTTGAAGAAATCATTGTGAAAGCGGAGCCGAAAGATGAAAGAGAGAAAGCCATAACTTTTTCTTTACCATTGACCGGAAGCGTGGCGATTTATCAATTAATTTGGGGCGGAGACGGAGCGGATGTCTTTGGAGTTGATCTTGGTTTACGCCAGAAACTGTATTCCGGTCAGACGGCGATATTGAATGCCGGTGAGGTTGGGATAAATTTTAAAGAAGTGGTTTCTGATTCGCGATGTCCGATCGGCGTTTATTGTATTTGGCAAGGAAAGGTTTCGGCAAATTTGAATCTTTATTTTTCCAATCAGTTGCCAGCAGAAGTTATATTGAGCCTTGACCCGCAAAATCCAGAATCAGCTTTTTTTGATGCGACAAAAGATTTACGGATTCGTCTTGTTTCTGTCGGCCCCGAAGTTTCAAGCAAAAAAATAAATCTTGAAACTGAAGATTATTATGTTGTTATTTCAGTAGAAAAGAAATGAAAAAAAGACTCGATTTTGCTTTGCCGGTGAGAGTTTCTGGAGCCACTTTTCCGTTTAAACGTTTTCTCAGGCAACGAATGTTTGTTATCCTTTTCCTTCTGGCGATTTCCGTGTTTTTTATCATTCTTTTCAATGAAGGGAAGACTGAGTCGGCAATTTTTTATCCTGAATCGTGTCTCGGCGGATGGGAAAATCCGCAGTTAGCTCAAGGACCAGCCGAGACAGAAAGTCCGAAAGATTTTAATCGTGAGAACTCGGCAGTTTTGTCGAATTTTTTCGCCGAGATTTATTGCGGAGGTTTTTCCGGCGAAATTCCTGAGAATTCAAGGCCAGAAAAAGTCCTTTTAAAATTCGGTTTGACAATCAAATCAATCTCGTCTTCGACAGAAGAATTTTATCCCGAAGCCTTGAATCAGGGGACAACCACGGAAATTATATTTTCGCCAACAATAGAGTCCGAGGTTTCCCCAGCTCCTGAACTGGAGATTGTTCTACCACAAGAAGAAACAGTTTTACCGACACCAGAAGAATCACCGGTTAGTTTTTTCCGAAAAATCTTTATGATTGCGCATTTTGAATCGGCCTTGGCGCATGCAGAAGAAATTATTTCCAGTCAAGAACCGCAGACACAGGAAACAACTCGGCCGTCTCCAGAATCAGCGCCAACGCTGATTCCTGAACCGTCGTTATCTTTTACGCCAGAACCATCGCCGGAAGCAATTTTAGAACCAACAGTTTCCATGGTTGCGTCTTCGACGCCAGAGGTTTTATTAGAGTCGCCGTTTGAACCAACACCAATAATTGACCAGGACGCGTCTTCAACGCCTTTAATTCTTCTTGAAATAGAAACAAATCAGAGCGCATCTTCGACAGAGATTTTTTCTGAAGAGGAGGCTTTGGTGCCATCGCTGTTTTTACCTGAGTTGATGGAAATTTTTTACAGCTTTGATGGCATAAATTGGTCGTCTTTGGGCAGGGTGAATTTGCCGGGAGTTGAAAATTCTGTTTTTGAAATACCTGATTTTGATTGGGATGAACTTTCGCAACTTCAGATAAAAATATCGTCACTGCCGAACGAACTGACTGGTTCGGAAATTTTATTGGAACACGTTGCGCTAGAAGTTGTTTATAGCCTTGATTTTTCGACTGTCGAAAATATTTTACAACCCAGCCAGGAACAGGAGGGAGCGGTTGTAAATACCGAAGATAATGATTTTGACGGAAGCGAGCAGTTTGTTGTTTCTGAACCAATTGTTTTCAATCAAGTTGAAGACAAGCCGGTTCTGAAACAAAGAAAATTTGAGAAGAAAGTGAAAGTTGACAATCAAGCGGATCATGGTTGTTATCTGACACCTTTTTCACAAGATATTTCGGGGGTTGATACGGGGTTGTTTGAATTGACTATTGTTAAAGGTAGTGTCAATCCGTCTGTTTTGGAAATCGGCAGTCTGCCTGACGGGATTGATATTATTTTTTCAGGAAACAAAGATCATGCCTACTATCTTTCTCAAAACGAAACAGTCATTGGACTGGAGATTATTAACCAATCAGGTTCACAGGTTGGAGATTTTACCATTCCGATTATTTATACGCAAAATGGCGTTAGGGAGTCATCGGTAATTTGCCAGGTGAATATTATCAATCAATGATTTTTAGAAAAATGAACACGCTTCGGGTATTTGTTTTTTTAATATTCGTACTTTTGGCGACTAATCTTATTACGGTGATGGCATCAGGAGATTCGGTTAAGTCGCCAGAGGAAAACGAAGTTGAAATCGGTGATTTTATGCAACGCATTTCCGAAGAGACGTATAAATACTTTTCGGAATAATCTTGAATAAGTAAATCAAACCATATCCGCCACAGATGTTTTATCTAAATAAAATAATCAAACCCTTGCTTGCTTTGTTATTTGCATTTGCGATGTTTTTGTCAAATGTTCCGGAGGGATTTTGGGGCGCGATGTTTGAAATCTGGAGAGATAAAAATGTCGTTGATCGCATCTGGCAGTCTATGCGCGAGCCTTCTGTGGCGGATTCTTTCAAATCTCGATTGGCAGAAGCGGCGCCGATTGTGCAGTATTCTGGCGGACTTTTAGTTTATACTGACGGCACAGTCGGCATGCCAAAATACAAGATTTTTGATGGATCAAGCGGTTTGGGAACTTTCGGGACTGAGCAGAGCGCAACTTCGGTCGGTTCAGTCGCCATAGAATGGGTTCGGGTTGTTGCCAGTCCCATAAACGATGAATGGATTATCGCCACGAGGGATGCTGGCGATGTTATCAAGGCCCAGATATGTTCCGGTGTTGATGGCGGCGTCTCTTGCGGTTCGGCCACGACAATTACCGCTACGGCTGGTGCGCACGGTTTCAGAAATTACGATATTGCTTTCGAGCAATCCTCGGGGGACGCGTTGTTGGTTTACGGAACAGCAACAACTGATGAGCTTCGTAAAATAGAGTGGGTTAATGGTTCGTGGTCAAATGATGCGCAGATTACAACAACAAGAACAAGCGGCGCGGTGGAATGGGTGGAATTGACATCAAGACCGGGAAGCAATGAAATAGGTATTGCTTATTCTGATACCAATGATGATGTCAGCGCATATAAATGGAACGGAAGCGCTACAGCCAATGAACCGGGTCAGGCGATTACGACCTCGGCTTCAGTAAGCGACTTGAGAAAGTTTGATATCAGTTTTGAAGGCTTGTCTGGAGACATGGTTGTTTACGCATCTGCCAATGGCGGAGGTACGGCTTACGAAGGTTATTTGTCTGGTACGACCTGGACTTTTACGAGTCGGACCGGATTGGATATGACAACAGACTTTATTGACGCCCAAGAGCCTGGCGCTTATGATACGGTGGCGATGTTTGCTCATGGCGATGCCGCATCTTCAAATCCTTCAGAAGGCTGGGTTTATGAAGGCGACGGCACGATTACCGACGGTGGTAACGGAGACGATATTATCCAAAATTGGGCTGCGAGCTATCAGCTGGGCGCGGTTTCCTATTTTAGTAGCACTTATCGTGGCGTGGCCGTGATTTCGTCAGTCACTGGCGCTGGCGCCGATGATATTGACTGGTGGACATCGGCTTCCAACCATGCCATTACTAACCAGACAGTTAATGCGCGGTCGCGCGGTGCGGCTAGATTTATTGATCTGTTTGATTATCCAAGCGCTGACAGGGTTCTATTACTAACAGCAGATGCCAATAGTGATCTTTGGGCAGATGTTTGGGTTGGAATAGACGTTGATGGAACGGCCTGGACAGATCTGACCAGTGGCGGAGCGCTGGAAACCTCACTTGCTTCAGTGACGACTGATGTGGTTGACTTTGCCTTTAGGCTGGCGCCATTGACAACTTTTGAGCAGTCGGCCTACCGGTTTTTTAATAATGCCGATTCTACGGATGTCGGTTCTGCGTTAGCGATTCAAGATAGCTCGGCAACTCTTACTTCTTCCGGTCAGGCATTTCGTTTGCGTATGCTTTTGCATATCGGCACGACCAAATTAAATTTGAACGGACAGGGTTTTAAGCTCCAGTTTGCCGAACGAAGCGTTGCGTGTGACACGGGGTTTTCCGGAGAAACCTATGCCGACGTGACCGGATCAACTGTGATTGCTTTTAATACAGCTAACTCTCCTGCGGATGGCGACAATCTGACAGCCAATGTTAATGATCCGACTCACGGGGGAGATACTGTTGTTAATCAAGATTATGAAGAGGCAAATAATTTTACCAATACCGTTGCCGCAATTCCTTCCGGTCAAGACGGAAAATGGGATTTTTCTTTGAAAGATAATTCCGCACCGGGGAGCACGAGCTATTGTTTTCGGGTGCGCAAATCAGATGATACCGATGTTAATACTTATTCCGTGATTCCGGAAATCGCGACTTTTCAAGCCGCGACAGTTTCATGTTCAGCATCGACTTCGACGACAGCTTTTGGATCGATATTGCCGATATCTGTTTATACTTCATCTCCTAACGCGACGATTACTAGTTCCTGCACTTATGGTTCGGGTTGCACTATCTCGGTTGATGACGCTGGTTCTGGATCAAACCCGGGATTATGGAAATCAACTGCGACGACTTATCTGATAGCTTCGGCTGACGCGTTATTAGTTGCCGGGACAGACGGTTACGGTATTCAAGTTGCGACGACTTCAAGCGGTTCCGGGGCGGTTTTTTCAGTGAACAGTAAATATTTAAAGACAGGTGATAGCGTTGGTGGATTAGTTCTGACTTCAACGCAAATAGCCTCAACAACTTCAACGTATACAAGCAGGGAATTGACAATTACGCATAAAGCTACTGTTGGCTATCTGGCTGAAGTTGGTTCTTACACAGATACAATCACATATAGTTGCGTTGGAAACTAAAGTGTGTTATAATAACGTTATGTCATTAACGGTCGAGCTATTGACTTTAAGTGTTTTAGATAAGATAATTTATTAGGAAGATAATTTTTTAAATTTTTTATGAAAAAACAAGCTTTTTTGGCCATTCTTTTAGTCGGAGCATTAATCTTAACGGGTGTTATTTTCGAACCGGAAATGAGCTTTGCTGATGATGTGGCAGTAACAGCGAGCGTTTCAACTAGTGTTTCGTGTTCAACCACGGCAACATCCACTGCTTTTGGCACTTTAACCACGGGTTCTATTGCGACTGCCTCGCCGAACTCAACCCTATTGATGTCTTGCAACTACGGCGCTGGTTGCGATCTTAATATTAACGATGCTGGCGGCGGTGGTAATCCTGGGCTTTGGAATTCTTCCGCTTCTGATATTGTTCAGTCTGCTGATGCAACCTTATCAGCGGGCACAGAGGGTTACGGCATACAGGCCGCGACGACAGCGAACGGTTCTGGCGGTGTTCTTTATCCAAGTGTTAATTATTGGGTAACCGGCGACAACGTTGGTGGTTTGACTTTGGGTACCTCAGTCTTGGCTTCTTCTTCTGTTCCGATTTCTGGACGAGAAATTACTGTTATTCATAAAGCTGCCATTTCTGGCTTGACTGCGGCTGGTTCTTATGCTGACACCATCACCTATGGTTGCGTCGGAAACTGATGATTTTCGGTTTATCACAGAAGTTTCAGTATCGATAATAAGTTATTTTGAAAACTAGTTTTAATATGGCAAAAAGATTTTTTGTCTTAACCTTATTGGGTTTATTGTTTCTTCCCTTAACGTCTTTTGCCATCACTGTTGGACCAGTTAAACTTGAATATAGTGTTGATCCCGGGGATACTGTTTCCGGAGAACTTTTTATTCAAAACGAAGAATCTCAGGCAAGGACGTTGTATCCGGTTTTTGAGAAATTTACCGAAGAAGAAGGCGTTAAAAAATTCACGCGTGAAGAGTCTGATTTGTCGACATGGTTCAAGGCTCAAAGCCTGATCAGTTTGAAACCAGGCCAGCAAGCCAGGATTCCTTTTTCAATCGAGGTGCCCGAAGACGCGTCACCCGGTGGCCATTTTGCTGTAATTTGGTGGAGTACGGCTCCGGCTGATTTTGAAGGTCAAGAGCAGGTTTCGATTGTCACCCGAGCCGGAATTTTGGTTTACGTGACTGTTTCGGGAGATATTAAAGAAGAAGGCGGGATTGAGTCTTTTTCCACCTCCGGAAATAAAAAGCTTTTAACTCAACTTCCGATCGTTTTTAATATAATCTTTAAAAACACCGGTAATGTTCATTTGAAACCACAAGGAAATATTTTAATAAAAAATGTTTTCGGAAAAACAAAAGATTCTTTGTCAATCAATCAATTCGGATTAAATATTTTGCCCCAGACCAGGAAAAGCTTCCAAGAAAAATGGCAGCCAAAGTCTCTGGCTTTTGGTTTTTTGAAAGCAGAGTTGAACTTGAATTTCGGAGAGTCTAAAAAATCATCGACACAGTCGATCTGGTTTTTCGTTTTCAACTGGAAAGCGTTTGGGACGACAGTCTTAATTTTAATTGTATTGGTTCTGGCTCCTTTTGTCCTGAAAAAATACAATCAGTGGATAATTTCTAAAGCCTTAGGCAAGAGGTAAAAAATAAGAAGGGCGCTATAATATCTTTATGAAAAAGCTTTTGCCAACATTAGCTTTTGTTTTTCTTTCCTTTTTTTCTATATCGTTCCTTAAGATTGACCAGCTTTTAATTAACTATTTTGTCAATCGCGCTGATGCCGTGGAAGTGACAGCAATAGTCGGCAGTCCTTCGCCATCCATGTCTGTTTCACCAACGCCATCACCGACGCCTTCGCAAGGCGGTGGTGGAGGAGGTGGGGGAGGCGGGATGATTTTGCCACCGACTCAAGCAACAGTAGTTTTTTCTGGCAAGGCTTACCCTGGCAGTAATGTGGTGTTGCTTAAAGACGCGCAGGTCGCGACAACAGTAAAAGCCGGTCAAGATGCGAATTTTTCTGTAACGCTTTCCGGTATCTCCGGAGGAAGCTATATTTTTTCTTTGTACGGTGAGAATAGCAGGGGGAATCGATCTTCGCTCTTAACGTTTCCGGTTTCAATAGTTTCCGGCGCAACAACTCTGGTTAGCGGAATTTTTATCTCTCCGACGATTGCAGTTGATAAATCTGAGGTGAAAAGAGGCGATAACATAGTTGTTTTCGGACAGTCTTTTCCGAAATCAGAGATCACAGTTTCTGTTTCTTCCGAAGAAGAGAATTTTTTTAAAATTATTTCCGATCAGGCGGGTGCTTACCTGTTGAATCTCGATTCTTCAATATTGGAAGTTGGGGATCACTTCACGAAATCAAAATCAGCGATCTCCGGTGAGATCAGTGTTTTTGGTAAATCTGTTAGTTTCAAAGTCGGGACCAAGAATGTTCTGGCCGTTCAGGAAACATTGGCATGCCATAGGCGTTCCGATGTTAATGGTGATTGCCGCGTGAACTTAACTGATTTTTCAATCGTTGCTTATTGGTATAAAAGAGCATTGACCTCGGCTGTAAAAAATGGGGTTGATTTTAATGCCGATGGAAAGGTAACCTTAGTTGATTTTTCAATCATGGCTTATTATTGGACGGGATAGCAAAAATTCCGCAGGCTGGATTGGAAGCTTCAATTTTCAACAACTAATTTTAAATGATTAAACTGAGAAAACCAAAAATATTGATTGTTATTGTTACTTGCTGTTTGTTATTTGCCGATAGCGCTTTCGCCGTTTCGATTTACTGGCAGGCGCCTTCTGAAGTCGGAGTCGGGCAAGGATTTTCTGCGGCTTTGTTGCTTGATCCCTTGGGAAAAGAAATCAACGCGATTGAGGGCAGGGTTGTTATTCCTCGAGAGCTGGAAGTCATTTCTGTAAATTCAGGGAATTCCCTCGTTAGTTTGTGGATCGAGAAACCAAATCCGAGCGGTAGTGGAGAGATTGTTTTTTCCGGAGTGATGCCGGGTGGGTACCTTGGCGAATTGGGTCCTTTTTGGGAGGGTTATCATCGTGGCGAAATTTTTAAAGTGATGTTTAAGCCGGTTGCCACCGGGCAGGTTGAGATTTTGACTAAAGATTTTTCCGCTCTTTTAAATGATGGTTTGGGGACAAAAACAAATCTTAATCTGAAAAGCCACTTATTAGTAATTAAATCGGAGATTCAGGCACCTTTAGAAAATATTTCTGAAGACAGGGAGGCACCGGAAAAGTTTTCAGTAGAAATTATTAAAAATGAAAATCTTTTTGAGAATCAATGGGCACTAGTTTTTTCGGCTCAAGACAAAGGTTCGGGCATAAACCATTATGAAGTTCGGGAAACATCTCCTTATCTTTGGCAAAGGTTTTTTCAATCCCGTTGGCAGGTCACTGAGGATGGGCCGTATTTACTGAAAGATCAGAATCTGAATAGTTTGATCAAGGTTAAGGCTATTGATAACTTGGGAAATGAAAAAGAGTCAATAATTCAAGCTCAAAACACGATTTTTTGGTATCAGGATCAGAGCCGCTGGGTTATAATGATATCTGTGATTCTTTCAGTCTTTTTTTTGAGAAAAGCTTTATTTGGCTGGTTTTTAAAATGCAATAAAGTGTAGAAGAATAGAATCCGGAACAGTAAGAAATATGAAAACAATCAGGTTATTGAAATTCTTTGTTTTATTTTCTTTATTGTATTTTCTCGGTCCCGGCCTTGCCGCCGCGGCCTCTTTATATAGTTCTCCGGCTGTCGGCAATATTTCTTTGGGTCAGACGATCACGATTGGCATTTACGTTTCAAGTCCTCATCAGGCAATGAATGCAATCTCGGGATCTTTGAATTTTCCCGCTGATAAGCTGGAGGTTTTAAGTGTTTCAAAGTCGGGTTCAATTGTTAACCTTTGGGTTCAGGAGCCGAGCTTCTCAAATTCTTCTGGTATGTTGAATTTTGAAGGAATTGTTTTGAATCCGGGGTTTACTGGTTCTGGCGGTAAGGTGATTTCAATCCAGTTCCGTGCAAAAAATATTGGCACGTCATTGATCTCCTTTTCCAGCGCTTCAATTTTGGCTAATGATGGGAATGGGACAAATATTTTGTCTGGTTTAACCGGATCGAGTCTTTCCGTGCAGCAACAAGGCAATACAGTGCCCGGTACAGACCCTATTGGCGTTGACCCCTTGACGCCGCAATCGCCAATAATTATTTCTCAAACTCATCCGGATCAGGAAAAGTGGTACAGTCTTTCTGATGTAAATTTTTCATGGCAGTCGGAACCAGGCGTGACTGGCGTCAGGACCCTTTTTGACAAACTGGCCAGATCTCAGCCGACAATCATCAACGATTCTTTAACAAGCGTCAAAAGTGTCAAGGGGATTACGGACGGGATTTGGTTTTTTCATCTTCAGTTGAAGAATAAATACGGCTGGGGCGGAGCCTCTCATTTTCGCGTTCAAATAGACAAGACTGAGCCGGAGCCATTCTCGATTAATTTTCTTGGAGACAAAAATTCGGTCAAGTCTCAACCAAAAATAAAATTTGAGACAGAAGATAAGCTTTCGGGAATTGATTATTATCTTGTTAAGATCAATGATCCCGTTGCCGTGAAAGTTTATCCAGAAGAAGTCGGGGGCAGGGAGTATTCTCTGTCTGTTAACGAACCCGGTCGGGGGCTTGTAATTATTGAAGCCTATGATAAGGCCGGCAACTCGCGGATAGAGACAGAAGATTTTTTCGTTGAATCCCTTGAGCCTCCGGTTTTTGAAGAGTATCCAAAAGAACTGACGGCGGGAAAGATTTTGGTTGTGAAGGGGAAGTCATATCCTGATTCAGAAGTGATTTTTAAAGTTTTAAAAGACGACAAAGAGATGCCAGTTCGGTCGATTCACGCCGGCCCCGACGGCAGTTTCGTTTTTGTTTATGAAGATAAAGTTGCTGCCGGGGTATATAAAGTCAGTGCCAGGACTGTTGCTGATGATAGCGGCCAGAGTTTTTTCAATGAACCGATTTTGATTCCCGTGAGTCAAGGATTTTTGCAATTATCCGGATTTACATTTCTTAGCGCTATTGGATTTATGGCGCTGGTCGTCGCCATCTCGTTTTTGGTATTTCATATTTGGCAGCACATCAAGAGGAGATCTTATTTAACCAAGGAGATCAGCGAAGCTAAGACCGTTCTGTTGGAAGAGTTTAAAAAGCTTAAACGTGAAGCGCAAAAGCAGGTTGATCTGCTTGAAAATTTGAGACAGTGGCGCGAACTGAGTTTTGAAGAAGCGGCGTTGTTGGAAGATCTCGGCAAAGAGATTGAAACCTTGAGCTCAGCCGAAAATTTGATCAAGAAAGAGATTGAGGATATTAATCAAGTTTGAGGCAGTGGTTTTTGAAGAAAAATATTTTTCTAGATTTTTGAGCATTTCCGGGATTTCCAGAGAGGCTTTGGCTCTTTACTCGATGCATTTTTTGCGTAACTTTGCCGTTGGATTGTTTGGGATTTTCGTTCCGATCTATATCTTTCAGAACGCCACAAAACCGGTCATTGTTTCGGATATTTTTCTGAGTAATCTTTTATGGGTAGTTTTTTATTTTTTGGCATATTCGTTTTCAATGTTGATTTCCTCGTTGTTTTTAGGCAACTTGATCTTTAATTCCTTAGGATTTAAGAGATCGATTTTTCTGAGCATTCTGCTTTTGATCTTTGGGATTTTGTTTTTGGTTTTTTCCGAGAAAGTTTTCTTGTGGTCATTTCTCTCTGCTTTCTTACTTGGAGCTTGTGTTAATTTTTACTGGATTCCGTTTCATGTTTTTTTTATTCGTAAGGCTAATCAGGGAGGGAACTATGGCAAGGAAACTTCTTTCCAGATTTTTTTAGGTAATCTTGCTGGCATCGTTGCACCGTTTATCGCTGGTGTCGTTATTTATTTTTCCGGTTTTGAAAAAGTTTTTACGATTTCGATCGCGTTTCTTCTAGTTTCTTTGTTGCCGCTGTTTTTTTTCGTTTCTGAAGGATTGCACCGCAATCATGATTTGAAAAAGATCGTTTCTGGTTTTTTGAAAGATCGCAGTAGTCGCCGAGCCTTGATTGGTCTTGCTGGCGCCGGTGTCGAAGATACGTTGTTCGGGGTATTCTGGCCGATTTTGCTGTTTTTGACTCTTATGGATACGATCAAGATCGGGGCGATTACCACGATCTCGACATTTTTGTCTATGGTCGTGGTTCTTTGGGCGGGCATGATTTTTGAAGGTGGAAAGAATAAAAAACTTTTTGAGTGGAGTGCAATTTTTAACAGCCTACTTTATCTGCCGAGGTTTTTTATCAACTTCGCTTCCGGAATCTATGTTTTGGATATTTTGGATAAACTCAACTCAAAAATTTATGGCGTTGGGCTTTCTTCAAGCACCTATGATCTGGCGAAGCGTTTTGGAGATTCTGATTTTATCTTGATTCGTGAAGTGGTCTTGCATTTGGGAAGGGTGTTGGCGCTTTTGGCGTCTTTGGTCTTACTGTTATTTTTCCCCTGGAGAACGATTTTTTTTCTGATTGGAGCGATCTCTTTGCTTAATCTTCTGGTGTTGAAGGAGCATAGCGCCTGAACCCTGTTTTGGCAATTCTGGTATAATTAATTAAATAGTGAGCAATTAATTTTTTTGTTTAAATATGTTTGATCAATTGCCATCTTTGATGGCGAATCGATGGGTGATCTTGTTTTTGCTGTCTTGGTCTTTGGTTTGGAAGGGCCTGGCTTTATGGCGTGCCGCCAGAAGCAGCCAGAGAAATTGGTTTATTGTTCTCTTGGTTGTGAATACCCTTGGGGTTTTGGAGATTTTTTATCTTTTTTTCTGGGATAGCTTCAAACAAATTTCGAAGAAACTTTTTGGTTCGAATAATTCATCATGAATTTTCAATTATGAAAAAAGTTATTATTGTTGAAGATGATAACGCCATGGGCAACGTTTTAGCGGCCAGAATTAGGAACGAAGGATTTGAAACCATCCACGTCCTGAACGGTGAGAAGGCCTTGTCCCAATTGAAGCAATCGCCGTTTGACTTGATGATTCTTGATTTGATTATGCCAAAGCTTGATGGCGTGGCTCTTTTGGAGAAGATGTCGCAGGACGGTTTTAAGATTCCGGTCATTATCGTCTCAAATTTGTCCCAGGATACAGACCGCAGTCGTGTGGCAAAATACAACGTGATTCAATTCTTTTCGAAGTCCGATATCACCGTCGCCGAGATAGTCGGTTTTGTAAAAAACTTTTTGGCTTAAGATATGTTCGTCGGCGGAGCCAGGCAAAAAGTAGCCAGAAGAAGATCTGGTTTTTGGTTATATTTTTCATATATTTTTTCTTTGTTTTTGATTTCAGTTTTGATTCTGGGATCCGGATTTGTGTTAATCAGATTTGTTTCGGGATTGGAAAATAATTCCAGGTTGGTTAATTTGGCCGGCGGGCAGAGAACGTTGGCCCAGGACATTTTGAATATTAGTCTGCAGCTGGCTAGCAACAAAGACAGTGACACTCAGGTTTTAAAAAAACATCTTAATCTGAGTTTTAATACTTTCGTTGATAATCAAAAAGCCCTGGAAGAAAGAAACCCCGATCTTGAGCTTGGCGGTAAGAACAGTGATATTATTGATGCTTTTCTTTCCGAGATTAAGCCTGATTACCAAGGGATAGTTTCCAGCGCCTTGATTGTCAAATCTCGAGCCCCCGGCGATCCGGTCGTTTTTTCAGCTGTTCGGGAGATGATACGTTTTGAAAATGATTTTTCGATCAAGATGGACAGAGTGGTTTCTCAGTACGAATTAGAGTCTAAGGAAAAAGTTCTTTATGCTGAAAGCCTTGCCATTGTTATTGCCGGGGTGATATTGGGAGTGATTTTTTCTGAAGCTTTATTTATTTTTTGGCCTTTGTCCCAGAGGATAAATCGGACAATTTTTGAGACGGAAAGATTTCGTCTTGCGGTGGAAAATACTTCGGATGCGGTTATTATATTTAACAAAAACGGTAGCGCCATATATTCGAACGAAACTTTGGAGCATTTTACCGGGTTCTCGGAATACGAGCTTTTGGGAGAAAGGTTTGAAAGCCAGCGTTTTTGGGGCGATTTGATCGAACCTGATTTTTTTGACCGTATTTGGGATCAGGTTTTCGAAAAAAAAGAAAAATTTTCCGGAGAATTGATTCAAAAAAATAAGGTTGGTATGGAACGTGATCTGAAAGTATCTTTTTTCCCGGTTTTAAACAAGAGATCGCGGGTCGAGTTTTTGGTTGGCATTTTAAGAGATATTACTAGCGAAAAAGAAATTGATCGTGCAAAATCAGAGTTTGTCTCTCTCGCTTCGCATCAAATGAAGTCGCCTCTTTCAAAGACCAAGTGGTTGACGGAGTCTCTGCTGGCCGGAGATTCCGGAAAGTTTAATGAAGAACAGGATTGTCAACTTAAAGAGATTTATGAAAGTAACCAGAGGATGATAGATTTGGTTAACGGTTTGCTTGATGTTTCTCGAATCGAGCTTGGAGTTTTCAAATTTGAGCCTCAATTGGTCAATGTTTCAGAGGTTGTTAGAACGGTTCTCTCAGAGGTTGAAGTTCAGGCAAAGAAGAAAAATTTGAGGATTGTTCAGTTCATTCAAGAAGGATTGCCGCAGATTGAATCAGATCAAAAATTGATAAGGATTATTTTTCAGAACTTAATTTCAAACGCCGTAAAATATACCGGCAATAACGGTTTTGTGGAAATAACGGTCAAGATAGCAAAAAAAGATCAGGTCTTTGATCAAAAACCGTTGAAGGAAGATTCTTTGTTCATTTCCGTTAAAGATAACGGTGTCGGCATTCCCGAGAATCAAAAAGACAAGATTTTCTCAAAACTTTTTCGTGCTGACAATGTGAGAATGATGGATGTTGAGGGCACTGGACTGGGGCTATATGTTGTAAAATCGATCATAAACAAGATCGGCGGCGAGATCTGGTTTGAATCTTCTGTTTCTACCGAGACCGTTTCCGGAACAGGAAATATTTCCGGGACGGCTTTCTATGTTTTGATGCCGCTTCATCAGAAGCAGTAGTTGAATCGTTAAGAGAACAGATGGCTCTGAACGAAAATAAAAGTCGCCCCAAAAGACGGCTTTTATTTTTTAATGTTTATGATTGAAAAGTATTGCGACTCAGCATAGCCCCATTCGAGGTATCCTTCAAGAGAGATTTCTCTGCCGATATTGTTTTCCAAGAAAATCCACTGGTCGTTTATTGTCGGTATGATGTCAATCATTCCGGTTTTATCAGGGAAGTTTTCCACGTTGGGGCTGAGTTTTTCAAAAGATTCAGACAGTTTTAATAAATAATCATAGCCAATATCCGGAGCCGGTCTGGCGCCACGTACAACAATGCCTTGCAAAATTAGTTTTGCGAGGTTATTGCCTTGCTGTGGCCATTGTCTCAAAGAATCCGGATAGGGATTGCAGTTTGAGTAGTCGATTGTCTTTATGCTTTTTACGCTTAAGACTGAACGACCATAAGCTTCGCGGATCTTATCTTTGTTTTTCCATTCTTCCGGGACAGAGCCAGTGATGCGAGTGCATTTCCCCATAAGATCGTCTTTCATGTTATCAGAGACCAGATAATAACCCATGATTTGTTCTTCTTGATAGGCTCTATCGTAATCTCCAAAACCAGTGACTTGGTAATTGGCGAAAGTCAACTCACGCGTTTGCTTTTCTTCGTCAAGCAACCCGCTGGTTCGGATAACACCGGTAATTATTACCTGGTTTTTTCTCATGCTCCAGATAAACCAACTGCTAGCTCCCAGGATAGAGCAAGCAGCTATAATTAAAATGATTATTTTTTTCATCGACGACGTCAGCTTTAATTAATTGTCGGACCGGGCAGAATCGAACTGCCGTCACGAGTACCCCATACTCGCATTCTACCACTGAACCACGGCCCGCATTGTTTATGGCTAATTATATTTAATTATAACAAAAACACTTCCGGCTTTAGGGCGGAAGGTGTTTTTTAGAGAATTATTTTCTTGCTGTCTTGGATCTTGTTTTCAGACACTGAACACAGGATTTTACTCTTTTGCCAGATGGTAAAGTAAGCCACTGCAAGTTTGGATATTTCCTTGTGCTCTTGACTGGATTGTAGTTGCCGCGTAAAAGATTTCTCTTGCCAACAAGAATTGAGCCTTTGCCGCAGACTGAGCAGATTCGTGACATAGATTTATATTTAGAAGCTAGAAAGTAAAATAAATACAGATTGAGTATACTTGAAAATACTGAAAATATCAAATCAGAATAAAAATGTCTCTGGTTGCGGGCGCGGCAACCAGAGACTGGGCAAACAGATTTTGTGCTATGGCATTTTCCTGGAGAGTTTTAGGTCGCGAACCCGACAAAACCAGTTTTGCCGGAATATCTTGAAAACACGTCTGTTTCAAAAAATCTCCTTTGGATAATCTGTTCGGCTTGGCGGTACAACCAATTTCTCTGGGTTTACAGAGATGTTTGTTAATTTGCTCACTCCGCCAGTAGTCTCGAGCACGTTTTTCTCCTTGAGCGCCTCGGAAAATTAGTGCAGCCGGAGCTAGCTATCAATTTATACAACAAATTTACGATGATGTAAATCTTTAAGATACATCTTCGGTTTGATATAGTTAACTGGATGGATCCCGTAGTGAATTTTTGATAGCCCTGCCTACCGGTAGGCAGGTTCTCAAGTATTTTTTGCTACCGTTTATTTGTGTGATAAAGATGATTTAATAGAGTTTGCACTATAAGACATGTTTAACGTATTAACATTTGAGGCTAAAAATTAGTCAAAAACCTACTACGGGATGGAAACAGTATTTTATTTTTTAGTTTTTATCTTTTCTGCCGTTATTCATGAAGTGTCTCACGGTTTTGTCGCTAAGGCTCTTGGCGATGATACGGCGGAGAAGGAAGGCAGGTTGACTTTGAATCCAATTAAGCACCTTGATCCAATCGGTTCGATTCTTCTGCCTTTTGTTTTTTACCTAACGTCAAAACTCGCCAGTGGTCAGGGTATGATTTTCGGTTGGGCAAAACCAGTGCCTTTTAATCCTTATAATCTGAAAAATCCCAAACAAGGAAGTCTTTTGATCGCTCTGGCCGGTCCGTTGTCTAATTTTTTTGTAGCGTTTTGTTTGAGTTTGGTTTTGCGACTAGGCATGGTCAATGGAGTTCTGGCGGAATTATTTGGCATTATTGTTTTAATCAATCTGGCACTTGCTGTTTTTAACTTGATGCCGATTCCACCGCTTGACGGTTCAAAAGTCTTGTTTGGATTGTTGCCTGATAGCTTGGCGCATGTTGAGGATTTTTTAGAAAGAAATAGTATGATTTTTTTCCTGATGTTTTTTTTGTGGGGCGGTGATTTAGTTTATTCAATTGTTTTCGGGCTTTTTTCGATTTTCACCGGCGTTGGCGGTTACTGAGTTGATTTTTAACCACATTTTTGATAAAGTCTTTATGCTTAGATGTTTTGACATTTGAGCTCTAACATTTGAGCTTTTTTATTTTAGCTTATCCCGTACTGAATCTTGGCCTTTTGGTTGTTGTCGAGAAGATGGGTCGAGTAGAATAAATCGGCTTTAATAATTATTTTTTTGCTTCGCTTAATTTAAGTTTCGCGATTCTTAAAATTTTAGTAACAGGATGCCGACAATCAATCAATTGATAAGAAAGGGTCGAAAGGTCTTGAAAAAGAAAACCAAGGCTGTTGCCCTGAGGCGTTATTTTAATCCCATAAAAAATAAAGCCAAAATTTCACCATCTCCTTTCAAGCGTGGTGTTTGTATTAAGGTTTTTACAACGACGCCGAAAAAGCCTAACTCTGCTTTGCGAAAGGTTGCTAGGGTTAGATTGACTAATGGCATGGAAGTTACGGCTTACATTCCCGGTGAGGGACATAATCTTCAGGAGCATTCTGCGGTGGTTATTCGTGGCGGCAGAGTAAAGGATCTTCCGGGCGTGAGGTATCATATTGTTCGCGGCGTTCTTGATACGCAAGGGGTGAATAAAAGGAAGCAACAGCGGTCAAAATACGGCGCGAAAAAGCAAAAACCGAATGATCAAAAGGATCTTTAAAAAAGAAACAAAAAATCAATGAGACGGAAAGTTAATTACAAAAGAGAATACAAACCTGACCCAAAGTTCGAAAATCAATTGGTTGGCAGATTTATCAATCAAGTCATGAAAGACGGTAAGAAATCAACTGCCCAAAGGATTGTTTTTCGCGCTTTTGAAGAGATTGAAAAAACAAAAAAGCAAAATCCAGTGACGGTTTTTGAGTCGGCGATAAGAAATTGTTCGCCTTTAGTGGAAACCCGTTCAAAAAGGGTTGGTGGTGCGAATTATCAAGTGCCGATGGAAGTCAGGGGTGAAAGGAAAATTGCCTTGGCCATCCGTTGGATTCTATCTGCTTCAAGAGGGAAAAAGGGGAAGCCGATGCACGAAAAGCTGGCTGAAGAGTTGATGATGGCTTCACAAAATGAAGGAGGCGCCGTTAAAAAGAAGACCGATGTTCAGAAAATGGCAGAGGCAAACAGGGCCTTTGCGCACTTTGCCAGATAAAATTTATGGCTCGAGAATATTCCCTTGAAAAGACTAGAGACTTTGGCATTATTGCTCACATTGACGCCGGGAAAACTACTGTTTCCGAAAGAGTGCTTTTTTATACCGGTATTACTCACAAGATCGGTGAAGTTCACGAGGGCGCAGCCGTAATGGACTGGATGGTCCAAGAGCGCGAACGCGGCATTACGATCACTTCTGCGGCAACAACTTGTTTTTGGACCCAAACTTATAAACCAAATTTTGGTCAGGGCAAAGGAGATTATCGGTTTAATCTGATCGACACTCCTGGCCACATAGATTTCACCGTTGAGGTGAAGCGTTCTTTGCGTGTTCTTGACGGCGCGGTTGTTGTTTTTGACGGTGTTTCCGGAGTTGAGCCTCAATCGGAAACCAACTGGCGTTATGCAGACGAATATAAAGTACCGCGTCTTTGTTTTATTAATAAACTTGATCGTCTCGGTGCGAGTTTTGAAAATTCTTTGGCTTCAATTCACGAAAGGCTGACTGTTAATGCTGTTCCAATTCAGCTGAATATCGGTTTGGAAAGTCAGTTCGTTGGTGTTATTGATTTGATAAGAATGAAAGCTGCTTATTTCGACGGGGATCGGGGCGAGACTGTCAGGCTTGAGGAAATACCACAAGATCTTTTGAACCGAGCCAAGGAGGCGAGAGCGGCAATGATTGAGAAGGCTGCAGAGCAAGACGATGTCTTAATGGAAAAATATCTTGCTGGTCAAGAGCTGACCGAAGACGAGATTCGTTCTGGAATCCGCAAGGGTACTTTGGCTTATAACTTTGTACCGGTTCTCTGCGGATCAGCTTTGCATAATAAAGGCGTTCAACTTATGCTTGATGCGGTGGTGGATTTTTTGCCATCACCAGAAGACATTTCTGAGACGAAACCAATCAAGGGCATTAATCCGAAAAATGGCGAAGAGTTGATCAGACAGCCAAGCGATTCCGAATCTTTCGCGGCCTTGGCGTTTAAAGTGGCGGCTGATCCCTTTGTCGGCAGTTTAGTTTATTTTCGTGTTTATGCTGGTTCGTTAAAGCGTGGCAGCTATGTGTTTAATGTAACCAAGGAAGAACAGGAGCGGGTTGGCAGAATCTTGAGGATGCACGCTAATCAAAGAGAAGAGGTTGAGGAGGTCTATACCGGGGACATTGCCGCGTTGGTTGGTATGAAAAATACCTCTACCGGAGATACGCTTTGTGAACAAGCAAATCAGATCTTGCTTGAAAGAATTATCGTGCCAGAACCAGTGATTTCAATGAAGATTGAACCGAAGACGAAGATTGATCAAGAGAAAATGGGACTGGTTTTGAAAAAACTTCAAGAAGAAGATCCGACTTTCAGAGTTAAGACTGATCAGGAAACTCTGGAGACAATTATCTCCGGTATGGGAGAGTTGCATCTGGATGTTTTAGTAGATCGGATGAAAAGAGAGTTCGGTGTTGAGGTTAATGTCGGTCGACCGCAAGTAGCTTATCGTGAAACTATTAGGCGCGAAGCCAAAGAAGAAGGAAAATACATCAGGCAGTCTGGAGGTCGCGGTCAGTATGGTCATGTTTGGCTTGAGATCAAGCCGAGAGAACGTGGTCTGGGCTTTAAGTTCAATAATTTGATTAAAGGAGGCGTGATTCCTTCAGAGTATATCCCGGCAGTCGAGAAGGGTGTTAAGGAAGCTATGGACCGTGGTATTATCGCCGGTTTTCCGTTATCTGATATTGAGGTTAGTCTTTATGACGGTTCTTATCATGATGTCGATTCTTCAGAATCTGCTTTCAAGATTGCGGGGTCCATGGCTTTTCAAGGGGCGGTCAAAAAAGCTGACCCGGTTCTTTTGGAACCGATCATGAAGGTTGAGGTAATTGTTCCGGAAAAATTCCTTGGAGATATCACCGGAGATCTTTCCTCCAAGAGAGCAAGAATTGAAAGAATGGGCGATCGGGCCGGGGCGAAGATCATTGATTCCATGGTGCCGCTGGCCGAGATGTTCGGTTACGCGACAAAATTAAGGTCAATGACTGAGGGTCGCGGGACATTTACGATGGAGTTTGACCATTACGAAGAAGTTCCAAGGAATATTGCCGAGCAGGTAGCTTCAGGCGCAAAGAAGTAGGTTTTTTTATGGGCTACGGTGAGTTCGTCGAATCCGTTGACTTTTAGCCTGACCTGAGCTAAAATCTTAAACACGTTATCAGTAAATTAAAGTTTTAAAAAATAATATCATATGGCTACAGGAACATTTGAAAGAACAAAGCCGCATGTTAATGTCGGTACAATTGGTCACGTTGACCACGGTAAAACGACTTTAACCTCTGCTATCACCAAGGTTTTGTCGATGAAAGGTCTTGCCAAGGGTCTTGATTACGCAGAGATCGACAAGGCTCCTGAAGAAAAAGCTCGTGGCGTGACGATTAATCTTCATCACACTGAATACGAATCAGAGAAAAGGCACTACGCTCATATTGACGCTCCTGGTCATGCTGATTACATCAAGAACATGATCACTGGCGCCGCCCAGATGGACGGTGCGATCTTGGTTGTTTCGGCTCCAGATGGTCCGATGCCTCAAACCAGAGAACACATTCTTTTGGCGAGACAGGTGGCAGTACCGAAAATTGTTGTTTTTATGAATAAAGTGGACATGGTTGATGACCCTGAACTTTTGGATCTTGTTGAGGCCGACATTCGCGAACTTTTGAAAAAATATGAGTTTCCTGGTGACGAGACTCCGATTATTCGTGGCTCAGCTTTGAAAGCCATGGAGGCCAAGACGCTTGATGATCCGGCTGTTAAACCAATTCTCGATCTTGTAGCTAAGATTGACGAGTACATTCCAGAACCGACACGTGATATTGATAAACCATTCTTAATGCCTATTGAGGATATTTTCTCAATTGAAGGTCGCGGTACGGTGGTAACGGGCAGAATCACTCGTGGCATTGTTAAGATTAACGAGGAAGTTGAAATTGTCGGTATCAAACCGACAGTAAAAACCGTGGTGACTGGTATCGAGATGTTTAATAAGTCTTTGAACGAAGGAAGGGCTGGTGATAATGCCGGAATTTTGCTTCGTGGCACAAAAAAGGAAGATGTTCAAAGGGGCCAGGTCTTGGCCAAGTCAGGTTCGATTACTCCACACACTGATTTTGAGTGCGAAGTCGTTGTTTTGAAAAAAGAAGAGGGTGGCCGACACACTGCGTTCATGAATGGTTACAAACCGCAGTTTTACATTGGCACAACTGATGTGACGGGTGATATCACCTTGCCAGAGGGACGGGAACTGGTAATGCCCGGAGACGCCGCTTCTTTCTCGGTTAAACTGATTCACCCCGTGGCACTTGAAGAAAGACAGAGATTCGCTTTCAGGGAGGGCGGCAAGACCGTTGGTGCTGGCGTAGTGACAAAGATTGTCAAGTAAGGGTTATTAATTGCCACAAATCAGTAATAGCGAAAAGAGAAATAAATGGCTGTTGCCTCAGAACCTAAACAAAAGATGAGAATCAAGATTAAGTCTTATGATCATAAGGTTATCGACTCATCTTGCAAATTGATTATTGAAACGGCGCAAAGATACGGAGCCGAGATCGTTGGTCCGATTCCTCTGCCGACGGAGATCAAGAAATACACCGTGAATCGTTCGACTTTTATCCATAAAAGTTCTCGGGAACAGTTCGAAATGAGAATCCATAAGCGCTTGATCGATATTTTAAATCCGCAGGTGAAAACCATTGAAGCTTTGACGAATCTTGTTCTGCCTGCGGGTACAGAGATTGAGGTAAAGATGAACGCTTAGAATTGAGATTGTTGGTTTAGGGGTACGCCCCCACACCCGTCCTTGTAAAGCTGCCGTGAGAGAAAAAGTTTTCTGAAGAATTAAATCTCTTTTAGAGTTATTTATCAGAATAGGTGTGGGGGTGGTTTTAGAAAAGCGTCCCAACCAGACGCTTTTCTCAATGCTTATTGAGTAAAAAATTATAGAAAATTAATTTTAACGCGATGCGTTTATTAATCGGAAAAAAATTAGGCATGATGCAGGTTTTTGATGAGGCATCTGGTAAGGCTACGCCAGTGAGTCTGGTTTTGGCTGAACCAGTGACAGTTACGGGAATCAAAGACTCTGAGAAACATGGCTACTCAGCCGTTCAAGTTGGATATGGCAGAAAAAAGTTTGTCAAGAGGCCACAGGTGAAGATCGGATCTTTCGCATTATTGAAAGAGTTTCGCGTTGATAATGGTAAGGAAAATAATTTTCATCTTGGCGATCAGATTGGACTTGATATTTTTTCAAAAGGAGAGAAGCTTGATGTTTTTGGTATTTCTAAGGGACGTGGTTTTGCCGGTGTAGTAAAGAGGCATGGTTTTGCCGGTGGACCGAAATCTCACGGGCAGAAGCACAGAGTGAGAGCTCCGGGATCAATCGGTTCGACAACTCCACAGCGAGTTGTTAAGGGTAAAAAAATGGCTGGTCACATGGGATCAAAAAGAGTGAGTGTGAAGAACCTAGAGGTGGTTAACATTGATTCGGAAAAGAAAATAATCTTTTTGAAGGGTGCAATTCCTGGTTACGCCGGATCGTTACTAGAGTTGCGATCAAGGTTATAGAATATGAAACGCGAAACAGAAAAAATTATTGTCCCGGTTGTTGATTTTAAGGGAGAAAAGGTGAAAGAACTGGAATTACCCGACAATATTTTTGGTTTAAAAATGAATCACGATTTGGTTTTTCAGGTAGTTAGAATTCTTCAGCTGAAAAACAAAAAACCGATTGCTCATGCTAAGGGTCGCGGAGAAGTTTCTGGAGGCGGCATAAAGCCTAGACCACAAAAAGGTACTGGCAGGTCTCGCCAAGGGTCAATTCGTTCTCCTTTGTGGAAGGGCGGTGGCGTCACTCATGGTCCGTTAAATGAAAGGAACTATGATCTGAAATTGAATAAAAGAATGAAAGACCTAGCTTTTTTGCAAATTCTGTCTGATAAAGCCAAACAGTCTTTGATTGTTGTTGAAGGTAAAATCGCGCTTAAAGAATCGAAAACAAAATTCGCGGATGAGTTGATGAAGAAAATTTTCGCGAATAAAAAGATTAAAAGAACCTTGATGGCGCAGGATTTTGATGATAAGTCCATGGCAAGATCTTTTTATAACTTACCTTATCTCAAATTAATTTCGGTGAAAAATCTGAACATTCTTGATTTGATGAATTTTCCTCAGCTTTTGCTTTCTGAGCAGTCTTTGAATGATTTGATTGATTTTTTGTCGCAGAAGACGGTAGCGAAAAAATAAACCACAATGACAACGTTAATATTGAAAAAACCTCATTTGAGCGAAAAGGCAACCTTCTTGAAAGAGAAGAATAATGCCTATGTTTTCGTCGTTGATAAGACAGCCAATAAAAAAACTGTTGCTCAAGAGATCAAGCGGCTTTATAAGGTAGAGGTTTCCGATGTTAGAATTGTAAATCTTCCCAAAAAACCAAAAAATCTTGGAAAAACACGGGGATTTTCAGCTGGTTTTAAAAAAGCGATCGTTTATATTAAAACTGGTCAGGCGATTAATATAGTTTAAAATGGCAATCAAGATATCAAAACCAACTTCAGCCGGCAGGCGCCATTCTCAGGTGGTAGATTATTCTTCTTTGTCGAAGACAAAACCCTACAAACCATTGTTGGCCGAAATAAGAAAAACCGGCGGACGGAATAATACCGGGCGCATCACCATGCGACATCAAGGCGGCGGCGTGAAAAGGATGTATCGGGTGATGGAGTTTGGTCAGGGTTTTTTGGGTAAAATGGATTCAAGAAAAGCTAAGGTGGAGACAGTCGAGTATGATCCGAATCGAACTGCTTTTATTTCATTGGTTCTTCTTGATAACGGCAGGCGATTATATATTTTGACGTCCGCAGGAGTAAAACCCGGAGATGTTATTGAGATTGCGGGGAAAGCGGAACTGAAATTGGGCAATCGGATGAGACTCAAAAATATTCCGGTTGGAACTCAGGTTCATAATATTGAGTTGAGACCAGATCAAAAAGGAAAACTTGTACGTTCGGCTGGTTCTTTTGCGACGGTAATGGCGCATGAAGGTAGATATGCGATTTTGAAGATGCCTTCGAGCGAGGTTAGACGCGTTGATGTTGAGTCGTTCGCTTCAATAGGTCAAGTTTCTAATTTTGAGAGACGTTTGGTTTCATGGGGCAAGGCTGGTAGGTCGCGCCTCAGGGGTATTCGCCCGACCGTTAGAGCCAAGGCAATGAATCCCAGAGATCACCCTTATGGTGGTGGTGAGGGTAAGACTACGCGTGGCACCAAAAGACCAAAAGATAAATGGGGGAATATTACTGGTGGTCGAAAAACCAGAAATAAGAAGAAATACTCAAAAAAACTCGTTTTACAAAGAAGAGTTAAGCCCAGAAAACAAAAATAAACATGTCAAGAAGTCTTAAAAAAGGTCCTTACGTTGATCAAAGATTGCTCTCTAAAGTTCTGAAACTTGAAAAGAGCAACAAGACAGCGATAAAAACATGGGCCAGAGATTGCACAATTATTCCCGAGATGGTCGGTTTCGGTTTCAGTGTTCACAATGGCAAGCATTTTATCGACGTTTTTGCGACTGAAGACATGGTCGGACATCGTTTAGGGGAGTTTTCGCCGACGAGAAAATTTATTAAACATGGCGGGAAGAAGCAGAAAGAAATGGAAACTAAGAAAAAGACTCAAGCTTGATAATATAGAAAGATATGGACTCTGTTTTTGCAAAATTGAGAAATTTAAGAGTATCGCCTAAAAAGGTGAGACAAGTGACCAGGCTTTTAAAGGGCATGAGTTATTTTGAGGCTGAGTCGCAACTTCTGCACTTACCTCAGAAAAGCGTTCCCGGCGTTTTGAAGCTTTTGCGATCAGCCGGAGCTAACGCGGAGAACAATTTTAATCTTTCCAAACAAGACATTTTTGTTTCAAAAATTCTGGTTGATGCCGGACCGACGTTAAAGAGAATGATGGAGCGAGCTCGCGGCCGTGGAATGTTGATCAATAAGAGAACATCTCAGATAACTTTATTTTTATCTTCAAAATCAGGCAAGAAAATTGACTTAGCGTCGTCTGCCAAGCATCACAGTTCGGTTAATCAAGGGAAAACGAAGATTTCAACTCAGGGCAGATCTGCCAAGGCTCACATTAGAAATAAGTCAGTAGCGGGAGAAAAAGGCCGAAAATCCTCAGGTGTCAAGCGGAAAATTTTTAGTCGTAAAGCAATTTAATCGATCGTCAATTATCAATATCATTTAAACACATGACACATAAGACAAATCCGATCAGTCATCGTCTCGGCATTTTTGAAAATTGGCGCTCGCGTTATTTCAAACCGAAAGAGTTTGGTTTTCTTTTGGAGGAAGATCTGAAGATGAGAGAGGTTATCGATCATAAATTCAAGCGCTCTGGGATTGAGAAGATTGAAATTGAAAGATCTGGAAATCAGGTAAAAATCTTTATTTTTTCCGGAAGACCGGGATTGATTATCGGTCGTGGCGGCACCGGTATTAGTGATCTTCGGCAACTATTAGAAAAAGAGGTAAAAAAGTTAAGGGCGAAGAAGAAAAAATCCCAAGATTTTCTGATTCAGCTGAACGTTGAAGAAGTCAAAAAACCAGATATTTCGGCTCAACTTGTGGCTGAAAATGTTGCTTTGAATCTTGAAAAAAGAATGCCTTTCAGAAGAACAATCAAAATGGCAGTGCTAAAGGTAATGAGTTATAAAGAGGTTAGCGGCGTGAAGATTCAGGTTTCCGGAAGGCTTGATGGTGCTGATATCGCTAGAAGAGAATGGGTTTCTGATGGCAAGATTCCTTTAATTACGTTGAGATCAAAAATTGATTACGGCACGATCAGGGCCTCAATCCCCCAAGGAGATATAGGAATTAAGGTTTGGGTTTATAAAGGAGAATAAAACATGTTGGCGCCTAAGAAAATGAAACATAAAAAGTGGAATCGTGGCCGTTCACGATCAAGGCTTGTGGAAACACGAGGCAAGGACCTTGCTTTTGGCGAATTTGGACTGCAAGCTCTCGAAGCGGTCTGGATGACCGCTAATCAGATCGAATCTGCTCGAAAAGTTATCTCGAAATATGTGAAAAAAGGTGGTAAGATGTGGATTCGTATTTTTCCAGATAAACCCGTGACACAGAAGCCGCCGGAGGTAACCATGGGGTCCGGCAAGGGTGCTGTCGATCACTATGTTTTCCCGGTTAAGCCCGGAAGGGTTATTTTTGAGGTTTCCGGAGTATCAAAGGATCTGGCCGAGAAGGCTTTAAATCAAGCAGGTTATAAGCTACCATTTAAAACCAAGATTATTTCTGAGTAGAATTTCATGAAAACCAAAACTTTAAAAGATTTTAAGAGCAAGACAGAGTCAGAGTTGGTTTCTTTGTTGCCGGAACTAAAGAAGAAACTCCAGGAGTTCAGTTTTGGTCTGAAACTGGGCAAACTTCAGAATGTTAGCCAGATTTCTAAGACAAGAAGGGATATTGCCAGAATTAAAATGATTTTGAGTTCTGAATATGGAAAAAAGTCATAAAAAAAGAAGGTTATCTGGAGAAGTGCTTTCGACCAAGATGCAGAAAACAGCTGTGGTTGAGGTGAAGAGGATAAAGATCAACTCTCGTTATCAAAAGAGAATTACTTTGAGCTCCCGGTTTAAAGCCGAAAACCCGGATAATCTTTTTAAAGAAGGGGACTTTGTCACTATTGAAGAAACTAGACCTTTATCGAAAGATAAGAGGTGGTTGATTATTGGCAAGACGAAAAAAATTACTTAGTTTTTTATTTTTTTGTTATGATTCAGTTGAGATCAATGTTGAAAGTGGCTGATAATTCTGGCGCCAAGATCGTACAGTGTTTTCGTGTTTATGGAGGATCGAATAAAAAGTACGGTCAGATTGGCGACGTTATTATGGTGGCCGTGAAAAAAGCAGAGCCAAGAAAAGCGGTAAAGAAACACGATAAAGTTAAAGCTGTCATTGTCAGGCAGAGAAAGCCGCTTCGCAGGAAAGATGGTTCATATATCAGATTTGACGATAATGCGGTGGTTATCCTTGAAAAAGGCAAGGAGATGAAAGGGGGTCGCGTTTTCGGCCCGATTGCCAGGGAGTTGAAAGAGAAAGGTTATGACAAGATTGCTTCATTAGCGGAAGAAGTTATTTAGCTTAGGTAATAATAAGATCAATGGCACGGATGAAGTTAAAACTGAAGAAAGGTGATTTCGTGAAGGTTGTTTCCGGAAAGGATAAAGGGAAGCAGGCAAAGATTTTGAGAACGATTCCAGATTCCGGCAAGGTTGTTTTGGAGGGTCTTTTTTTGGTTAAAAAAATCAAGCGGCCCAAAAAGGCCGGAGAAAAAGCAGAAATCATGAATGTGTCAATGCCTGTTTTTGCTTCAAAGTTAATGCTGATTTGTAGTTCTTGCGGCAAGGCATCTAGATCGGGTTATTCTTTGACAGATAAAGAAAAAACTAGAGTTTGCCGCCGTTGTGGCAATAAAATTTAATCTTTGAATATTTCATGTCAACTTTGAAACAAAAATTCGAATCCAAGATTATCTCGCAGGTGAAGAAGGAGCTTGGTCTGTCTAATGATTTTGAAGTTCCGGCCCTGAAAAAGGTGGTTATTAATTGTGGTATTGGGCGATTTGTGGCCGGAGACGATAAGAAAGATCAGAAACAGTCCGTTGTTGACGAAGTTTCAAAGATTCTTGCTTCAATTTCCGGTCAGAAACCGAGAGAGAATCGAGCGCAGAAATCAATTGCCGGGTTTAAACTAAGAGAAGGTGATTTAATTGGTTTATCAGTCACATTAAGGGGTGAAAGAATGTATTCTTTTTTGGAGAGATTCATTAATACGGTTTTGCCGAGGGTGAGAGATTTTCGTGGTATTCCTGACAAATCTGTTTCGCCCGACGGGATCTTGAATATTGGTTTGAAAGAACATATAGTTTTTCCAGAACTAACTGGCGAAGATTTCAGAAGAATTTACGGGATGCAAATAACCGTGGTTACTAAAGTGGTCGACCGCAATCAGGCGATGAGTTTATTCAAAGTCTTGAAAGTTCCGTTTCAAAAATAGTTTTGATTTGTTAACCTGAAAAAAGTTTAAAATATGGCAAAAAAATCAGTCATCGCAAGAGCTTTAAAAAAACCGAAATTCGAATCGCGGATTGTCAGGCGTTGTTTTAAATGCGGCAGAAAGAGGGGGTACATTAGGGACTTTAATCTTTGTCGTATTTGTTTTCGTGAGATGGCCTCGATCGGTTTAATTCCGGGCGTAAAAAAATCAAGCTGGTAGAATTTATTTCAGAAAATATCATGGATCCAATCGCAAATATGCTAACAATAATTAGAAACGGCCAAATGGTTGGCAAGGAATCTGTCAAAATTCCGTACTCCAATTTTAAATTTGAGTTGGCCAAGCTCCTGTTAGAACTCGGGTTTTTAGGCAAGGTTGAAAAATCCGGTAAAAAAGAAAAGCGTTATCTTGACATTGATCTTACTTATGAAGGCAAGAGTCCGACAATCTCTGAAATCAAGAGGCTATCTAAGCCGAGCCGAAAAGTCTATAATCAGTGCCCTGAACTGAAATGGCCAAAAGGATCCGTATTAATTGTTTCAACATCCAAGGGGCTGATGACGGGTCAGAAAGCAAAGAGAAACAGAATCGGCGGTGAATTAATTTGTTTAGTGTCTTAAGCGTAACTGTAAGCTATGTCAAAAGTCGGAAAAAAAATAATTGTTGTTCCAAGCGGCACTACTGTTCATTGGGATAATCAATCAGTATCTGTCAAGGGTCCGAACGGAGAGATGATTCAAAAACTTAATCTTTACGGTTTTACTATTATTGAAAAAGATGGTTCGTTGACAATTTCTCCTCCCGAAGTTTTGAATAAACGATCAAGGTCTCTATGGGGTACGTTTAATGCTGTTATCGCTAATATGATTTCCGGTGTCAACAAACATTTTGATAAAATCCTTGAGTTTGAAGGCGTCGGTTATCGTGCTGAGGTTTCAGGGAATGACTTGGTTTTAAATCTCGGTTTTTCCCATCCGGTTAAGCTGTTAATTCCAGAGGGCCTTAAAATTTCAACCACGAAGAACTCAATTTCTGTTTCCGGATGCAGTAAAGAACTTGTTGGTCTTTTTGCGGCGAAAATAAGAAAGATCAGAAAGATTGAGCCGTTTAAACTTTCTGGTATTAAATATAAAGGCGAGATAGTCAAAAAGAAAGCAGGTAAGAAACTCGCCGGTTGAGCTTGAGTCAGATATAATAATCAATATGCAGGATAAAAAAGAAAAAAGATTGAGAAGACATCATCGGGTCAGAGTCAAAATTGTCGGCACGAAAGATAGACTAAGACTTTCCGTGTTTCGTTCAGATAAGCACATTTTTGCCCAGCTCATTAATGATGAAGATGGAACGACGATACTGGCCGTTTCCGATAAAAATTTGGTGTCAAAAGAGACAAAAGGTCAGACGAAGAGTGATAAATCGTTTGCTGTTGGGAAGTTACTTGCGGAAAAAGCTAGAGAGAAGGACGTTAAAAAAATCGTTTTTGATCGTGGCAGCTATGTCTATGCCGGTCGAGTGAAAAAAATAGCTGAAGGCGCTCGTGACGGCGGTTTGGAGTTTTAAGGTTGTTATTAGCATCGGTAAATAAAATGGCGAGAGTTACAGTATCAAAATCAAGAGATAATGAGTGGCAACAGAAATTGCTTGAGCTTCGAAGGGTTACAAGGGTTGTCGCCGGCGGTAAGCGTATGAGCTTTCGTGTGGTGATGGTTATTGGAGACCAAAAAGGCCGTGTCGGCGTCGGTGTTGCTAAGGGCAAAGATGTTGCTCGGGCGACTGAAAAGTCGGTTTTTCAAGCGAAGAAAAATATTTTTCAGGTTCCGGTTGTTGACGGCACCATTCCTCATCAGGTTGAAGCTAAACACTCAAGCGCGCGAATTATTATCAAACCGGCTGCTAAAGGAAGGGGTCTGATTGCTGGTGGGGCCGCCAGAGTTGTTTTGTCTTTCGCCGGCATTAAAGACGCGACTACTAAAAATCTTGGACGAACAACTAATCGTTTAACCAACGCTGAGGCGACCATCAGGGCCCTGAAGAAACTTAAG
The DNA here is from genome assembly GCA_001817215.1 of Candidatus Brennerbacteria bacterium RIFOXYC1_FULL_41_11. Taxonomy (GTDB): domain Bacteria; phylum Patescibacteriota; class Minisyncoccia; order UBA6257; family Brennerbacteraceae; genus UBA10122. The sequence goes on from MHHX01000019.1 coordinate 39,572, forward strand.
ATTTCATCAAAAATCATCAAGCAACAATAAAAATTTTATGCAGATTCATCAAATGAAACCCGTTCATTCTTTGAAAGATAAGAGGAGAATTGGTCGCGGTGGAAAACGCGGAACTTATTCTGGAAAAGGTCAGAAGGGTCAGAAATCAAGAGCTGGGGCGAAGATTCGTTCAGAACTACGCGAGGCGATTCTGAAGATTCCGAAGAAACGGGGTATAAAATTTAAAAATAGTCCTAAAAAAATTAAACCGGCCATTGTGGTTGTCAGTCTTCAAGTTCTTGAAAGAACTTTTAAGAATGGCGATGCCGTTAACCTGAAAATTTTGTTATCTCGTGGGCTGATAAAAGCCGCTTCTGGTCGGGTTCCGGCTGTGAAAATTCTGGCTGGTAGCGGAAGTTTCTCCAAAAAAATTTATCTTTCAACTCTTGAGGTTTCTCAGAGAGCGAAAGAGCTAATTGAAAAAGCCGGCGGTAAAGTTAGAGTATGAGTTTTATCCAGACAATTTCACAAATTTCCAGAGATAAAGATCTGCGAAAAAAGATTTTGATTATCTTGGGGATTCTGGTTATCTCAAGATTTTTTGCTGCTTTGCCTATTCCCGGGACTGATCCGGAGACTTTGAAATCATTTTTTGCCCAGAATCAGTATCTCGGTTTGGTCAACATTTTTTCCGGAGGAGCCATGGCTAATTTTTCTATTGCCATGCTCGGTATTGGTCCCTACATTACTGCTTCGATTATCCTTCAGCTTCTGACTATGATTTTTCCGGCCATGAAAGAAATGTACTACGAGCAAGGAGAGCTTGGCCGAGCAAAGTTCGTCAGGTATACCAGAATCATGACCGTGTTCTTGGCTTTCTTTCAGGGTTTTGCCTTTTTGAATCTTTTGAAAAAACAAGGTGTGGTCGGGACCCTTGATCCATTTGAACTTTTTCGAAATATTATTCTTGTTACTGCCGGGTCAATTATTTTTATGTGGCTCGGTGAATTGATCTCCGAACAAAAAATCGGTTCTGGGAGTTCTTTGATAATTTTTGCCGGTATTATTACCGGTTTGCCCACATCTTTACGAAACAATATCTTGACCTTTGACTATTCAAGAGTTCCTTCTTACTTAATCTTCATCGCTTTAGGTTTGATCACGATTCTTGGCGTGATTTATATTAACGAGTCAGAACGTCGTGTGCCAATTAATTACGCAAAAAGGGTAAGGGGGATGAAGGTTTTCGGAGGACAAAACACTTACTTGCCGCTAAAGGTCAATCAGGCTGGTGTGATACCGATTATCTTTGCGATCTCTCTTTTGCTTTTTCCTGGGTTAATCGGGCAGATATTATCTTTGAGCAAAAACGCTTTTTTGGCGAATGTCGGTGCTGGCCTTAGCGGTTTTCTCAATAATCAGTTGGCGTATGGTATCAGTTATTTTATTTTTGTGTTTGCTTTTACTTATTTTTATACATTGATCACTTTTGATCCCAAGGAGATTTCGAAAAACCTCCAACGTCAGGGTGGATTTGTTCCTGGCATCAGACCGGGGCAGAATACAGCTGATCATTTGTCAAAGATTCTTTTTCGGATCACGTTTCTTGGAGCTATGTTTTTGGGTGTTATCGCGGTTCTGCCTTTGGGGGTTCAGGCGATTACCGGTATTTCTTCTCTGACTTTAGGCGGCACTTCTTTACTGATTGTTGTTTCTGTGGCTTTAGAAACAATGCGGCAGTTCAGGGCCCAGATGGTGATGAGGGACTACGAGACGTTTTAGTGAATACAAACGTCTTATTTCTTCGCAAAAAATACACCAAAACACGTCCCGCTAAGCGGGACGTGTTTTGACACAGCAAGGATATTTTTCGTAATTTATTTTTCGTCGATAAGATCATCAATTTTCTCTGTCATGAAATCAAGAGCTTTTTTCATTTTCTCTAAATCCGTCCCCTTTGTTTTTATTTCTTCCTCTAATTGTCTGGTTTCCTGAATAAGTTCAACTGCTGTTCTGAAACTTAATCTCCCCGGGTCTGGCGAGACAGTGCTTATCAATTCCGGAATTAATTTATCATCTAGATCATCCAATGCCTCAGAACCAATATTTTCCCTTTCTTTTTCTAACCCGAGCCTCCACTCAGTCAGTTCCTCAATAAGGTTCTGATTACTTTCTTTTAATATTGCACCAAGACCTATCTGGGCCCATTCGATAGATGCAACCCTCGATCTTATTTCTTCAGCTATTGCGTGAAACTGTCTTAGTTTTGGTTCGGTCATATTTGTGTTTAATTTTCTGTATTCTCCCTCTCTTTTAAGTGATTGTCAAATTTGATTCCGCGATTTAAACGTGCTTTAATTATAAACGGAGGCTAGAATGGAATTACAAAAGTTCTTAAGAGGCACAGTGATGATCTTCGCAAGTTTGTTTCTTGCCGGGTTCGTAATTTTTTTTCTGATGTTTGCACGCGAATCGGAATTAGTGTGGCTCGCCCCGGCGTTCATGACTTTCGTGTTGGGTGGTATATTAACCTATGTTTATCTGCCCTCTTCGTGAAGTTCGTGAACTAAGCGAATTTCCATCACGCGTACAAGTCGGCACAATGTGTCGACTTTCGTTTTTATCAAACAAAGATTTTTGATATAATTTGATAGCTATTCTTAATTTGAAAATTTGATTATTATGTCTAAATTTCACGTTTTTTGTATTATTGGCAAGTCGGGGTCGGGCAAGGGGACCCAAGTTGAGCTTTTAAAGAAAAAACTTGGAAAAACCAAGCATATTATTAACGGAGATCTTTTTCGTGCTTTTATTAAATTGGACAATCTTTTATCGAAAAAGACAAAAAAAGTGGTTAATAGCGGTGGGTTGCCACCGGCATGGCTTTCAGCATATCTTTGGCAAACCGAGTTCTTGAAACCAATTTCTGCTGGCACAAAGGCAGCTATTTTTGAGGGCACGCCAAGAAGAATTTGGGAGGCCGATATTCTAGATGATGTTTCTGACTATCTTTTTGATCAGAGATCTGTGGCAATTTATATTGATATTTCCGATAAAGAAGCCAAGCAAAGGTTGCTGATAAGGCTGGTTTGCAAGAAGTGCAAACAACCCGTTCCGTATAAATTAATAAAACTGAATCCGAAAAAATGCAGTTTTTGCGGAGGGGGAATAGAGAAGAGAAAAGATGACGATGAACAAGCAATTTTAAAGCGATTAACCTGGTTCAAAACTGATGTTCTGCCGACGGTTGAGTATTATAAGAAAAAAGGTCGTTTAGTTCATGTCAACGGCGAGCAAGATGTGCCCTTGGTGTTTAAAGAACTGTGGTCTAAATTATCGAAAAGATTAAAATCCTAAACTAGCACATTCGTATTGATTTGTGATTTGCAGGATGAGTCATGGCTATCACGATTAAAACTGAAAAAGAGATCGAGCTGCTTAAGGCCGGGGGGAAACGCCTGGCTTTAATTCTTGATGAGCTGGCCAAGATGTGTATCACCGGGGTTTCTGGTGACGAGCTTGATAAGCGCGCGGGATATCTAATGGAAAAATACAGTTCGCGTTCTGCGTTTTTCAGATATCGGCCGGCTCCGGATTCAAAACCATTTCCGGCGAACATTTGTTTATCCGTTAATCATGTGGCTGTGCACGGTATTCCTTCAAAGAAAATTATTTTACGCGAAGGTGATGTGGTTAAGGTTGATGCTGGTTTAATTTATGGCGGCATGATTGTTGATTCTGCCGTGACGGTTGTTGTCGGTAATACCACCGCGAAAGTCAGAAGATTAATTAAAACAACTAAAAAAGCATTGGATCAGGCGATTAAACAGTGTTTGCCCGGGAAAACAATCGGCGATATTGGTTTTGTGGTTGAAGCGACCGCCAAAAAAAACGGGGTTTTTGTTGTCAAGGATTTGGCTGGACATGGTGTCGGTTACGATGTTCATGAAGATCCTTTTGTCATGAATTTTGGCAGAAAAAATTCAGGCGAAAAATTGCGCTCGGGTATGGTTTTGGCATTGGAACCGATTTTGTCTTTGGGGTCAAGCGAGTCGGTTGAACTTGAAGACGGGAGCATTGCCACTATTGACGGTTCAATCTCGGCGCAGTTTGAGCATACCGTGGTGATTACAGAAAATAAACCGCTCGTGGTGACGAGATTGGATTAGAATAATTTATTTTTCTATATAGCTTCAAGATTGGAGAATAATAGTCGCTTTGCTTCATTAAAATACACGCGGTGCCTGTCACAAAATCTCCTACCGCTATTTTAGTTCGCAAAGCTTTTTTATTTTCACAATCTTTCCGCGAATATTTCAAAACAGATTGTTCTAATCTCGAGTAATTGCTTGGTGCTGGACCAGGACAGATTCTTGATTTTTATGATAAAGTGTGTTATAATATAGGTATCAGAAGCTAGGCTTCTAGCTTCGAAACCAGCTTTACGGGTTCAAGCAAACCCGTTGCAGCGCGAGACTTACATCTCAATCTCGCGTCAAGTCCTCAAAAAAAAGAAAGGAGGATGAGATGAAAACATTACCAGACGCCATGTTCATCATCGGCCAGCTCTGGCTGGTAGATGATGACAAAATTGCTTTTGTCATCCGGCTCATTTCTGCCGGGAATGATTTAAAAGCAATTGAGGGGATTATCCGTGAAGCCAGGAAGCTTTCGCGGATCCAGGCTAGTAACCTGGATGCTGTTGAGAATTTTAAGGTGGGTAGATAGATTCTGTAGTCGTGTAGCTCAGCGACTTTAAAAAATTACGAGTGGAGGGTAATAAGGGTGTGCCTTTATCCAGAGTCTCGGGCTGTTATTTCGCCCCGAGCTTAGCACACTTACCCAAGTTATATGGATATCATATTTTCATTTGTTCGTAGCCGGATGGTTGCGAACAAACAGCGGTCTCGTGTCAAATGGTGCGAGATTTTGCGTTTTAATGCGATTTTCATCTGATTTTTATTGATCTTATCGTCAACTATCTTTGCGATCGCGAAGATAGTTGACGCTTAGGTTTTTGTTATAATTAATCTGTATCCTGATCTGTATTTAGTTTTTGACTTTTAATTTTTGGTTATGAATTTATTGGCTGTTGATTTTGGCGAAAAAAACATCGGTTTGGCTTTTTGTGATACAGAAATAAAATTGCCATTAAGTCTTGAATCATTGCGAGTTGAGACAGAAGAGCAGGCTTTGCAAGAAATCAGTGAGACGATAAAATCAAGAAATATTGAATTGGCGGTTTTTGGTTTGCCGTTGAACTTTGAGTTTAAAGAAACAAAGCAGTCTCAAAAAACCAGGGATTTTGCGGCAAAACTTGAAGAAAAACTCGGTGTGAAAATATATTTTATTAATGAAGTCTTGAGTTCACTTTTGGCTTCGCGCTTGAAAGAATCAAGTAAAAATACACATTCATCGAGCGCGCTGCTTCTTTTGGAAGATTACTTGGATAAGTTAGAAGAACAGGCTAAATAATTGTTTTTAAGTTTCTCATCTCGGTTTTTTTACTTTTAACTCTTTTCTTTAAATTATAATCTTTGAGCCTTAGCTTATGAACCATCCTTTCCTCTCTGTCATTATTCCCGCTTATAATGAAGAAAAATCTTTGCCTGGCACATTGAGATCGGTTTTTAGTTATTTAGGTAAACAATCGTATTCTTGGGAGGTGCTTGTTGTTAATGATGGCTCAGAAGATCGCACCAAAGACTTGGCTTTGGAATTTCAAAAATCGTTTCCAGAACTTAGGTTGATAGAGAACTTCAAAAATCGCGGCAAGGGCTTTGCCGTAAAAAATGGCGTTTTGCATTCTAAAGGAGATTTGGTTTTGTTCATGGATGCTGATAATTCAACGAAGATCAATGAGATTGAAAAAGCCTTACCCCTGCTTCGGGGTGATATTACTTCGGTTTTGCCGGGTCAAAACCCGTTGCTGCATTCAGAACAGTTTGATGTAATCATGGGTTCGCGCAGACTTAAAGATTCTTTGATTGTTGAAAGTCAACCTCGGCACCGTCGGTTTTTAGGTGAGTTCTTTAGGGTTTTTACAAAAATTCTTCTTGATTTACCCTATGACGACACCCAGGCTGGATTCAAGATTTTCAATCAAAGAGCGAGAAGGATTTTTGATTTGCAAACTCTCTCGGGATTTAGCTTTGATGCCGAGCTCTTATTTTTGGCAAAAAAAATCGGCCTTAGAGTTAAAGAGATTCCCATTCAATGGGAAAATAATGCGAGTTCTCATGTTAGTTTCAAGAAGATGGCCCATGCCCTAGCTGAGTTGTTGAAGATTAGGTTTAAAAGGTATCCGATGTAGTCTGGCTGAACTTGGTATAATATACTATGGCAAAAATCTTAGCTTTTAACTGGAAGCTTAACCCGCAAGATAAAAAATTAGCAGATCAGCTTTTTTCTGTTTACGAAAAACAAGCTAAAAATCGGAAAAATTCACGAGTTATTGTTTGCCCTCCCCTTGAGTTTTTGTTTGGGTTAAGTCAATACCAGTCGCTTGCGAAAAGCCACCACCTTGATTTTGGGGCTCAAGATTGTTTTTGGGAGAATCTCGGTCCTTTCACCGGTGAGATTTCGGCCTTGAATTTAAAGCAAACCGGTGTCGATTATGTCATCCTTGGGCATTCAGAGCGTCGTATTCACCTTGGCGAGACAGATGAGATGATCAATAAAAAAATCATCAACGCGATTGGTTCAGGATTAAAACCAATTTTGTGTATTGGTGAAGGTTTCAAAATTCACGAAAAAGGCGAAGAAACAGCTAAAAAGTTCTTGAAAAAGCAGCTTGAAGTAAGCCTGAAAAACGTCTCCTCACTTTCAGTTTCCCAGAAAAATCAGTTGACTATTACTTATGAACCAATCTGGACTATTAGTAATAACTCCGGAAATGTTGCGGACAATCCTTCCGATGCCGCAGCCATGATTAAGTATTTGAAAGAAATTCTCGCCATTCGATACTCATTATTGAATATTAAAGTTTTATACGGTGGATCTGTAAACAGTAAGAATGTTGCCGGATTTTTGTCATATAATATTATTGACGGTTTTTTGATTGGTCGAGCGTCTCTGGATAAAGAAGAAATTAAGAAGATTATTGATGAGACGGAAAAGAGAGGATAGAATATTAAATATAAATTAATTAACCTCAAACCAGCTTTTGTAAGTTTTGATTTTATTGAGCCAGGTGAGGATAAAAATAAAATGAATACAGAAAAAATCAAAGGTATTTTACTTGCGGCCTTGGCCACGTCTCTAGTCGTGGCGACAGTTCTCGGTTCGGCAGTTGTGTTAAAACAGCTTGGTGTTTTGAAGCAGCCGACAGTGATTACAATTTCCGGATCGGGCAAGGAGTCTTATACGCCCGATAAGGCAGAGATTACTTTGTCAGTGATCACCAAGGATAAGGATTCTGGCGTGGCTCAGTCGAAGAATGACGAGAAGATGGCAAAGATTGTTAACTATCTTAAAGATTCTGGAGTAAAAGAAGAGGATATACAAACAACTTCTTATAATCTTTACCCGGAATATGAGCAAGGCAAGGGTTTGGAGCCGTCTTCTCCCGAATACTATTATCCGAATACTTTTAAGATTATTGGCTACACTCTTGATCAGGGTCTGAGCTTTAAAATTAAGGATCTTTCAAAAGTCGGGACGATCATAGGCGGTTTGTCTGACAAGGGTATTAGCCAGATCGGCGGAGTCTACTTTTCTCTTTCCGATGAAAAGATGGAAGAGTTGAAAACAAAGGCTAAAGAAAAAGCCGTAGCCAAGGCTCAGATCGAGCTGGAGAAAACCAAAAATCTTTATGGTTTTAAAAAATCAAAGTTAATAAGTATCAATGATTATCCGGTTTATCCCATGCCGATCTATCGTGGCGTTGATGACTTGAAAGTTAGTAGCACGCCTGCCAATGAAGCTTCGATTCAGGTTGGCGAAGGAGAGCTCGAGGTTCAAGTGAGCTTGGTATATGAGCTTCGATAAAATTATCGAAGCGGAATCCTGAGCCTGTTGAAGGGCAAGTTAAAGTAATTTATTTAAATTACTTTAATGAAGCCATGTTTAGTCCGGTGAATGTCTATTAAAATGCATAGCAAAACATCTCTTCCAAGAGATGTTTTGCTATAATAAAGTCAAATGCGTAATCTACCCAAGCAATCGTTTTTCAAAAATAAACGCGTTTTGGTCCGCGTTGATTTTAATATTGAATTAAAGAACAGAAAGGTTATTGATGATTTTGACATTTTGCGGGCGTTGAAAACAATCAAATATGTTTCGGGTCGCGCAAAATACACTTTATTGATTAGCCATCTGGGCAATCCTGGCGAAGGAGAAGGATTGAGGTCTTTGAGGCCAGTCGGTGTTCATCTGTCAGGGCTTTTGAGGAAAAAGGTTTATTTTGTCTTTGACAAGATAAAAGATTTAAAAAACAGCTTGGCGGTTTTGCCTGAAAATTCCATTGTTCTGCTTGAGAACATCAGGTTTTATTCTGGGGAATACGCTAACGGCCGTTACGTCGATTCTATGTTTTTTGCAAAAGAGCTGGCAAGTTTGGGCGATTGTTATATTAACGAGGCTTTCGGCGAGTCGCATCGTAGAGTTTCAACAGTTTCTGCGATCACAAATTTTTTGCCGAGCTTTGCCGGTTTTAACTTTCAAGATGAAATTAAACATCTGGACAAACTGAAAAGCAAACCGCTAAAGCCGCTTGCCCTGATTCTTGGCGGTGCGAAAATGAAAACAAAATTGCCCTTGATAAAGAGTTTTATAAAAAAAGCTGATTACATTCTGCTTGGTGGCGCCATTGCCAATACATTTTTGAAAGCTAGGGGTTTTGAGATCGGTAAGTCTTTGTATGAAAAAAAGTTTGTTAATGAAGCCAAAAAGCTTTTAAAACACAAAAACATTATTTTGCCGACTGATTATATTGTTGCGATGTCATTAAAAAGTAAGGTTAGCCATGTTTTTAAAACCACTGATCGTCAGTCATCGACCGCTGGTCGTATTCTGGACATTGGCCCTGAGTCATTAAAGCAGTTCAGGGAAATTATCAAGTCTGCGCGAACAATTATCTGGAATGGTCCAATGGGATATTATGAAAATCAGGTTTTTGCCAAAAGCACCAAGGCCGTGGCCAAAGAGATTTTTGTCAATAAAAGAGCTTTCAAAGTCATTGGTGGAGGAGATTCTACCGCGTTTTTGAAAAACTCAAAACTCAAAAATCAAAAATCAAAAATCCCCAATTTATTCATTTCCACTGGCGGAGGATCGATGCTGGAGTATTTGGCGGGGAAGAATTTACCCGGGGTTAAAGTGTTGAGCTAATTATTTTTCTCATGGATAAAGTTATTATTTTTACTGATGGTGCGTCGAAGGGCAATCCCGGCGAGGCTTCAATCGGTGTCGTGATTGAGCTAGATAAAAATAATCTGAAAGAATATTCGCAGTATCTTAGCAAGGCCACGAACAATGAAGCAGAGTATCAAGCCATGATTTTCGCTTTTAAAAAGCTCAAAGCCTTACTCGGTAAAGAAAAAGCCAAAAAAACGCAGGTTTTGCTTAAAAGCGACAGTCAGTTAATTACCAGTCAGTTGAGAGGCGAGTTTGAGGTTAAAGAACCTGAGTTTTTCCCGTTGTTTATTAAGATCTGGAATTTAAGACAGAGTTTTGCCAAAGTTGAGTTTGAAACAATTCCGAGAGAAAAAAACAAACTGGCAGACGAGCTGGCAAACTCGGTTTTCCGTCAAAATAAACTGTTTTAACCTTGCTTTTTGAGCGTATTTGTTCTATACTTGGGTGCTGCGTAGGCAGTATTTTTTAAGCGAGAATAGAAAAAAATTCATAATCTTTAGAAGAATGGATCAAGATAACCAATTAATCGCGCAGTTTTTAGACAAGGGTCTCCACTGGGGTGTGCGTCGATCTTTTATTCATCCAAAAATGAAGCCTTTTGTTTTTACTTACAAGGGCGATCTGGCAGTCATAAATCTTCAGAAAAGCGCCGATCTCTGGGATAAGACTTTTAAGTCTTTATCGGATTTAATTTCTCAGGGCAAAAGCATTTTGTTTGTTGCTACCCAGCCGGCAGCCGAAGCGATTGTAAAAAAATACGGTCAGGAATTTGGTTTTCCGTATATTACAACCCGATGGCTTGGGGGCACGATCACCAATTTCGAAACTTTCAAAAAGAGGTTAGAGCACCTCAAAGGACTTGATGCCAAGGTTGCTTCTTCCGATATTGAAAAATATACCAAGAAAGAAAAAGGGTTGATGCAGAAGGAAGCAGATGAAATCAGAAAAAAGTTCGACGGGTTGGTGAAGATGACAACCTTTCCGGATGCAATCTTTGTTTTTTGCGGAAAGAAGCATAGTACAGCTTTGAAAGAGGCTCAGAGAAAAAATATGAAAGTTTTTGGTATCTTTGGACTTGAGGATAATCCAGAAGAGGCGACCGAGTTTGTGCCTTTGAATGATAACGTGAGAATTGGTATTGAGTTTGTGATGGAAACCGTCGCGGAGCTTTATCGGAAACTTCAATCCAAAGAAGTCGATAGTGGCAAGGCTTTAGTTGCCGAATCTTAGCCAAATTTTTTCGTTCCTTTTTTCGGTTTATTTTTTGACACTTGAAATTGGAAATTTCTTTTCTGATCCAGTCTTTGGCTTTTGAATTTTAAATTTTTAACTTAATATTATGTATAAACCCACGACTGACGAAATCAAGAAACTTCGCGAAACAACATTCGCGCCGATGATTCAGTGCAAAGAGGCTTTGGTTACAACCGAAGGGGATTTTAAGAAAGCGATTACTTGGCTTAATGAAAAAGGGTTGATTAAAGCAGCTTCAAAGTCAGAGAGAATAACTGGTGCCGGCGTTATAGACGCCTATATTCACAATGGCGCTCAGGTTGGTGTACTTTTGGATCTGCGTTGTGAAACAGATTTTGTCGCCAAGAATGAAGAGTTCAAAAAATTGAGTCACGATCTTTGTTTACAGATCGCATCAATGAATCCTTTGTGGGTGTCGCAAGAAGATGTGCCAAGCGAGGTCGTGTCTGAAAAAAAAGTGATATGGGAAAAAGAGCTTCGTGAGCAAGAAAAATCTGAGAATATGTTTGAAAAGATTATTCAGGGCAAGCTTGATGGATTTTACAAAGAAAATTGTCTGTTGAGCCAGATTTATTTCCGAGATGAAGAAGGTAAGCTGACAATCAAGAATCTTATTGGTCAGACGATCGCCAAAACCGGAGAAAACGTTAAAGTGGCTAATTTCACAAGGTTTTCTATATGATTTGGGAAGTGCTTCCCCTGATTTTAATATTTTTAGGGTTTGGCAGCGCCCTGATTTTTTTGGTGAAAAAATCAGAGTCAATTTCTGATGAAGAAGTAAACAAGACCCTCGATAATATCAAGTTGGTTAAGCTGATAAAGATTTTTTATCATCAAAAAATCAAGCCGAAACTTCAATCACGCGTGATTGAAGAAAAAACCCTTCTCTTTGTTGAGAAAGAGTTGCGTTGGTTAAGGATTTTAGCCTTGAAGCTGGAAAATTGGCTGACTAAACAAATCGACGGCGTTAAAAACTTGCGGGTTAAACCGGAAGCAGATCCGTTATACTGGCTTTCGGTCAGGCGAGATGCTTTAGAGAAGAAAATCAACGAGGTATTTCAGTTCAGTTTTAATGCCAAATACGATCCTTTTAAAGAAGAAGAGAAGTTGGTAAAGAAGGGTATCGAAGATATTAATGAATGGTTGAAAATCGTCAAGTTTCATCTTGAAAGAGACGATATTTCAGAGGCCCGCAGGCTGATTATCCGTTGCTGGAAGATTAATCCTGACGATGAAAAACTCAAGCTTTTGCTTGAAAGGTTTCACCTGAGTCTTGAAGAAGACCAGTTGAAAGAGGAAAAACAGAGCTAGTTTGTTATAATTCAACTCGGCTTGATATAATAAAATGCATGCTGGGATGGTAGAGCGGTCAATTACAAGAGACTGTAAATCTCTCGCCCTTAGGGCTACGCAGGTTCGAATCCTGCTCCCAGCACTCTGACTCGCAGGGGCCTTACTCGCTCGGTGCGAGTACTAGAGGCCCTATCGTCTAGCCCGGTCTAGTCATGCCAGCGGCAGATCCGCCTTTGGCGGAGACATCGCCCCTTTCACCTGTCAAAATTTTAATTAAAATTGAGTTATCTCATGGCGCTATCGTCTAGCCCGGTCCAGGACGCTGCCCTCTCACGGCAGAAACACGAGTTCAAATCTCGTTAGCGCTACATGGTTAAAAATTAGGTGGGCGAGCGGCGAATCCGCCAGCTGGCGCACAAGTCCCGTTAGGGCTACTTGACAAAGAATCAGTATTTGCTATAATATAAATACAATTTATATAAAACATCCCACGGAACCTTAGGCGAAGTGGGGAAGTGGAGTCACGATCCATGATGTTGCCTCGCAAAATCGGGGACGGAAGCTGAACCGTAATTAATCCAGCAAGCGGTGTCACTGTAGATTACAACTGGCGTTTACGCTGAGCGTAGTCGAAGCGCGGAGCCGACCAAAGAGCCATGACTTTTAATGGAGTTATGGAATGAGGATGGGACCGCGGGAGGTCTCTTTTTTTATAGTCTCTCGTTCCTTGCTTACTACTTTTGTAGTAATTGAGGAACGAGAGGTTTTTTGATTCTTCGCGGAGTGAAGAATCAACCCTGAGCGTAGGTAGCCACGCTTGGCGTGGCGTAGTCGAAGGGTGTTTACCTTTCGTAGAAGGAGGCGTTGATGAGTAAAATACATCGCGCATTTGGAGGGTCTGGCCCTCACGGTTTTCGTCGGGAAAGATTTGATCAGTCTTTCCCGATGTGATGGTCTCTGTAGCTCAATAGTAGAGCGTTGCTCTGTGAAAGCAATGGCTGGGGGTGCAAATCCCCTCAGAGACCCAAAATGCAAACTGCTTTGCATTTTATGGGATTTGCAAGCCGGAGTGATATTTAACTTGCGTATGGCAAGTTAAATCACGAGGCGGGATCGCGGCAAAATTTTCGGAAGAAAATTTTAGCTGTGACCAAATCCCCTCAGAGACCCTGGGCTGTGGATGTTTTATTTTTCTGCCGGCTTCGCCCCGTTTTACGGGGCTCGTCAACTTACTCCAGCGGTAAGTTGTGGCCTGTTCTCTCGCCTCGACGGCCCTTCGACTGCGCTCAGGGACCAAGCCCGTCGGGGTTCCGAGAACCAGAAAAACAAAACATCCACAAATCCTATTAAACAAAAAATAAAAGAAATGAGCTACAAAAACAAAAAATTGAAGAAGGTCAGATTTAATCAACTCAAAAGGTCGATCGGGTTGATTAAAATTGCTCTTTGGAAAAAAATCAAAGTTCTTTTGCCGAAAAGAAAGGAGACAGCCGTGTTGAAACAAACAGTTTTTCTGATGCAGGATTTGAGACTGTTGGCTGAACGAGTCAGGGAGAATAACAAGAAAATTCAAACCTGGGTTGATAAGTATATTGAGGAATGTATTTTGGTTGGTAAACCGGTACAGATCTTGACTCAGTGGTGTTTTTCGCTTGACTTTGAGGTAAGGTTGCAAAAACAAGGTGGGAAGTTTGCGCCGACAAAAACAGAGCGAGAACTGGTTTTCAAATGGTTCCCGACTGTTCTGGAGGTTTTCGAAAAGAGGAATGTGCCAATCAATTGGATTGTTACTTTCAATCGATCCTATCTCGACAGCGGCAGGCTGGAACCAGAGACAGAAAGGGCTTATCAGGAGATGGTTCAGGGATTGTTTGATGAGGCTGGTTTATCCAGCAAGATTCTTCTTTGTAATTGGGAAGACGATGTTCTTCTGAAAAAACCGGAGCCAGATAAAAATGTTCTTGAGAATCTGGGAGAATTTTTGGTTCCAGCCGCACTCCAAATTGTTTTTAATCAACACAAGAGCTGGGCCCTGGGAGAAGCCGGGCTCAAGCAAGCAGATGAAGAACTGTGGCAGGACGTGAAGTTCCAGATTGCTTGTGAAGCTGAAGAAGGCAGGTTCCTTTGCGATTCGGAAGAATCGCCGTTGAGTGAAGGCAAGTTCATCCTGGTTCCCTTGGAAGTCGCCGAGAGGTATAATCCAACGTTCTTAATTCTTAATCCTGAATTTGAGGAAAGGATTGCTTCGTTGTTGCCGCCATATCCTTGGCGTATGACTGAAGAATAATATAAAAAACCGCCCAAAAGGGCGGTTTTTTACTGCCTTGAAAAAACAACGCCGGTTATTTTCTCAAGGCACGGGGGTAAGGAGGAAATCCCCCGTGCGCATGTAAAGAGCTGTTTTCAATTATAGCATACTTTTAGCCCTTTTCTTGGTGATATAATACATGAAATATGAAATACTTAATTGTCCTGGCATTTTTAATGAATTTTGTTTCCTGGGGAATGATTTTTTACTTTGTGCCCGAAGTGAACTTTCCTTTTATTGTGAAGTACAATATTTCTGCCGGTAAAGATATTTTCGGAACAAAGCTTTCGCTGTTCAGCTTGCCGGCAATGGGATTGCTAATTTTGGTGATCAATGCTATATTGGCCCTATCATTGATTAAGATTAACAAAGAGTTGTCGACGCTCATTCTTGGAATGACGTGTTTTTTTGAAATTTTGATCGGTCTTTACGCGTGGATAACGATATTTATCAACACTTATTAAGCGGGGTCAAGGGTTGGAAAATAAAATTCTCCGCCAGGGGCGGATCCACCTCTTGAGGAAAAGTTCAAAACCAGAAAAAAGAAAAACAAAACATATGCAAAAAGCAGTTGTGAAAATTAAAGGTCATCAGTACCTAGTCTTTGAAGGACAGAAGATTAAAGTTCAGAAAATGAAAGCCGAGCCAGGCGACAAGCTGGAGTTAAAAGATATTTTCTTAGTATTTTCAGATTCCGCCGAAGGCGGATCCGTCTCTGGCGCAAAAGAGTTCAAACTGGGCAAACCAGTTGCTGAGAAATCTTCTGTCGAAGCTAAAGTTTTGCGTCAAGCGAGGAGCCGGAAGCTGACGGTTTTCAAATACGGTCCGAAAACCAGGAGAAGGGTCAAGCGGGGATTTAGAGCAGAATATACGGAAATTGAAATCACGAGCATAAAATAAGCTCGTGACTTCAATTTATGATTTAGTTGTTTGAGTCCTGTTCGAAATTTGTTATTTGGAGTCGGCAAAGCTCTATCTTCTCGAAGATAAAGCATTGCCAAGCGTGTCTTCATCAGCAAACTCGACTTCGGCGCCTCTTGGCAGACCTAAGCCGAGGCGGGTGAGTTTTAGGCTTTTAAATTGGTTAAAGATTTTTTCCAGCTCCATAACAGTCAGGTCGCCTTCAGCGGTGTGGCTCAAGGCGAGGATAATTTCTTTGAGATTTTTGTCATTTTTAATTCTTTCCAAGAGTTCTTTTAATCTGATTTCGTGGCCGTTTCTGATGGTGGGTGAAAAAAGACCGCCCAAAACAAAATAAAGACCGTTGAATCTCTTTGTTTTTTCCAGGGTGATTAAATCGGTTTCTTTTTCCACGATAGCCAAGATTAATCGGTCTCTTTTTTCGTCGCGGCAAATTGGGCAGGTCGAGAAAATATCCTTGCCCGAGTTTGTCGAGGGATCAAAGACAAAAAAACATTTCTGACAGACCCTTACTTTTTCAGCCAAATCTTTTAATGCTTGTGAATAAGCTAAACTGTTTTTTTTTAAAAACCAAAAAGCTATTCGGTGCGCTTGACGCAAACCGATGCCCGGTACTTTTGAAAATAACTCAATAAAATTTTCTAGTGACTTTGGCAACATTCGGCCCTTTTATTTATTTTAATTTCTTTTTTTAAAATTCTTCACTGTCGCTAGTGCCCATTTCCAGTCCTTCTTCTTTGGTTAGCTCACGGAAACTAGCGAACTGTTCGGAAAAATGGAAAGTGACCTTACCGACCGGACCATTTCTGTGTTTGGCGATAATTAAATCGGCAATATTATGCTTGTTTGTTTCTTCTTTGACTTTATCTTCTCGGTAAATAAACATCACAACATCTGCATCCTGTTCAATTGAACCAGAGTCTCTGAGGTCTGACAAGCGAGGGATTTGATGCGGTCGTTGTTCAACGGCTCGCGAAAGCTGGGAGATGGCTAAAATCGGAATGTTTAACTCTCTGGCCAAAGCTTTTAAGCCTCTTGAGATCTCTGTCATTTGTTGAACAAGGTTGTCTGATTTACCGGTTGAGTTGATTAACTGGAGGTAGTCAACAATCAACAGTCCCAGATTAACCTCAGCCTGCAGTCTTCTGGCCATGGCGCGGATTTGAATAACTGTCGGTGTGGCGACATCAACAATATAAATTGGCGCTTCGTCAAGTTTTGCCATGGCTTCTTGCAAAAGTTCAAAATCATTGGGTTCGCCTTTTTCCGAGAGATTGCCGGTTCTGATTTTCCAAAGGTCAACATTGGCTTCTGCGGCAACCAATCTGTCGATAATCTGATCACGTGACATCTCGATCGAGAAGATGCCGACTGGCACTTTCTCGGATAGAGCAGCATTTCTGGCAATATCCAGGGCGAAAGAGCTTTTTCCGATTGAAGGCCTGGCCGCCAGGATTACGAGATCTGATCTCTGCAGGCCCGAAAGAACATTGTCTAAAGATTTGAAGCCGGTAGTGATGCCGCGAAGTTTGCCGCGGTGATGGTGGAGCTCTTCGATTCTTTCAAAAGCCTTCTTAAGGTCTTCGGTGATATGCTGGAAGCCTTTGCCAGAAGTTCTCTGTGAGATTTTGAATATTTCTTGTTCGGCGCTGTCGAGAATATCTTCAACATCTCTTTTTTCCTCTTGCGCCAATTCAGAAATATTATAAGAAGCGCCAATCAAGTCTCGCAGAACTCTTTTTTTGTTGACAATCTTTGAGTAGTGGTCAATATGGCTTGATGTCGGAACGAGATTGACAAGTTCGGAAAGGTAGCTCACGCCGCCGATTTCTTCAAGTTCCTTTTTTTCTTTGAGCCGGCTTGAAACAGTCAGGATATCAATCGGTTCGCTTCTTGAAAAAAGTTCGATCATCACGGAATAGATTTTTTGATGGTTGGGTCGGTAAAAATCTTCCGGCAGCAGAACATCAGCCACTTTTGCCAATGAGTTTCTGTCAATCATGATCGCGCCAAGCACTGATTGTTCGGCTTCGATATCTTGTGGCGGTAGTTTGCCCGCCAGATCGTTAAGGTTTTTTATTTCGTTTTTTCTTTTTGGCATTGTTTTAACTCGGGCGTTTGTGATCTTGACCCCGACTATTAATGTCGGGCATGATTACTTTATTTTCAATCAAAAGCAGGGGTTTCGCAATCGAAACTGGGGGTTAGTTGTGAATAATTCAGAACTATTTCTTGTATATCCTGATACCGTCGGGTGTATCTTGAAGCTCAAATCCAAGGTTTTCAACCTGTTTTCTGAGATCATCTGATTTTTTGAAGTCTTTGTTCTTTCTGGCTTGTTCTCTTTTTGCAATCAAAGATTTTATATTCTCAGGGGTGTCAGACAATGTTTGCCTGGCATTTGTTTCATTAAGTTTTAGTCCGAGAACCTTATCGAATTCAAACAAAAGCTGAAGTTTTTCTTGAGGCATGGCTTCTGATTTTAAAGTTTCCCAAGCTGTAGCCAGCGCTTGCGGAATACTGAAGTCATCAGCCAAAGCGTTTTCAAATTTTTGTTTTAATGCCAAAGCCGCTTCGGATCTTTCTGCTTGCTGCTCTTTAGTAAAAAGCATTAAAGTGGCTATTTTGTTTTTCATTTCTTCAAGGCTCGCTTGAGCATTTTTCAAGGCCTCCCAAGTGAAGTTTTGTTTTGAACGATAATGTGCGGTCAAGAAGAAGTAACGTAAGGTTAGCGGATCAAAACCGTGCTCCATGATTTCTTGCAAAGAATAACCAGTGCCTTCTGATTTCGCCATTTTTTTGTCATTGACCAAAAGATGCTCGTTGTGCAGCCAGTAGTTGACGAACTTTTTATTATTTGCAGATTCTGATTGAGCAATTTCATTGGTGTGGTGAATTGGAATATGTTCAACTCCGCCCATGTGGGCGTCGAGTGCGTCGCCAAGTAATGTTTTTGACATGACTGAACATTCAATGTGCCAACCCGGGAAGCCCCGACCTTTTTTAACTAGTTTTGATTTGAAAGGCGAAGGCCAAGATTGCAGGGAGTTTTTGTGAACGCCAGCCTTGAAAAACCATAAAGCAAAATCAAGAGGTGATTTTTTTTGGGCATCTGAAACATCGCCTTTGCCTGCGTCTTTTTGCATTTTTTCGAGGTTCTGGCCAGAGAGTTTTGTGTAATCTGGGAATTTTTTAACGTCAAAATAAACAGCCAGGTCAGTTTCATAGGCGAATCCTTTTTCAATCAAGGTCTGTGTCATCTCAACCATCTGTGGAATATATTCAGTCGCCCTTGGTTTGTGAGTGGGTTCAAGAAGATTAATCGCTTTTGTATCCTCTTCAAATTGATCAATGTATTTTTGAGCAATGATATCCGGAGATAATTTTTGCGCTCTGGCACTTTTTTCCATTCTGTCTTCTCCGGAATCAGCATCGCCGATATTATCACCGGTGAGGTGTCCGACATCTGTGTAGTTCCTTACGTGTAGAGTCTCGTAATTAAGATATTTGAAAGTTCGTACAACTAAGTCTCCCATAGTCATGCCACGCAGATTGCCAATGTGCTGAGCCCAGTAAACTGTCGGTCCGCAGTGGTAAAAACGCAGCTTATTCGCCTCAATTGGTATAAACTCTTCAAGTTTTCTTGAAAGAGTGTTGTAGATCTTTAATTTCATTGCGTCATTTTATTTATGTTGGATGTTTTCCAACCTATGAGTTATTGGAAAACACGATTCGCATACGGCAAAGCAAGAAAATATTTTGATGCGATTGCTTAAAGCAGTTTTTTTCGTTTCAAAAACCAGTAGAGTAAAACGCAACAGACGAGCGTGATGGATAAAATGATCCACCAATCGCCGGGTTTGCCAATGATCGGCGTGAACTGGGTGTTAATCTGGAAAAGGGTGCCGACAACCGTGAAAGGAGCCAAGAAAAAGGCTAGCCAAGAGATGATTTTTGTTACCTCATCAAACTTGGACGAGAGGATAGAACTATTGGTCGATTCTAAACTATCAAGGGTGTCTTTTTGGTTTTGAGAGAGATCAACCGTGTCATCGTGGGCTTCGAGAATATGTTTGAAATGATTGGTTTTGTCGTTTTTAAAAATCTTTTTTTGTTCTTCGAGCATTTCTCTTAAAACTCCATGGAGAGGCTGAATGATTCTTCGGAAATCAAGAACATCTCTTTTGGTTTGGGAGATTTGTTTGATCATCTCTTTTTCTCTGCCCTTAAAAATATTTTCAGTAATCTGAGTTATTTTTTTATCAATATGGGTTAGCTCTCTTTGGGCGTAGGTGAAGATGTTTTCAAAAAGAAGATCCAGAAACTCGGCCGCGGTCTTGCCAAAGAATTTCGATCGATACCCTTCGAGAGTATCTGCCTGTTTGAATATTTCCTCGATCGGTTCGTTGGCAGCATATCTGATGGTCGCGACAACATCTTCTTTGATCAATAAATCTATTTCTTGTGGAGTTGATGTTTTTTTATGCTGGCTGTAAGCTGGGAAGCGAGTGACCGCAAAGAGAAAGTCATCGTATTGATCAAGTTTTTGTCTGGGTATTTGTTTTTTGAGCTCGTCTTGCAGATCTTGCGGTAAATTGAAGTATTCGTTAAGGGTCTGAATATCTTCATCTTTTGGCTGGAAAATATCTAGCCACGTGATTTTGTCTTTGATTGTGCGTATCATCTGTTTTTAAGGTTAATATATTATTTTAGCACAACCTCGTTGCGCTGGGTCCGGACCAAGTCGTTAGCAGTCTTGACATCAGATTGCTAATTTGTATAATAGATGTTATGAACTCTTCGATTGCGTTCAGAGCGGGATGGTTAATTTACCATATTTAATGGTAAGAATGAAATTAAACTAATGCTTATATTGAGCTTGCCGAAATATGAATGACCGCCAGAGACAGATTCTTTCAATTTTGATTGATGATTATGTTGAGGAAAATAAGCCGATCTCTTCTGGATTTTTGGTTTCACGGCATCATCTTGAGTTTAGTCCGGCCACGGTCAGAAATGAACTGGCGGAGTTGCTGGAAAACGGTTATCTGAAAAAGATCTATTTTTCTTCCGGTAATGTCCCGACTAATAAGGCTTACCGTTTGAAAGTTGAGGAAGTATTAGTTTCGGAACCTCAGGATTCTCGTCAATCTCAATCGGAGAATTTTTCTTCTCTTGAGGGTGCCGTTAGCTTTTTGGCGAAAAGATTTGGTGCTTTGACTTGTGGAGTGGATGAGGATCTTAATCTTTTCATTGATGGTATTGACGAGCTTTTCGGTCAGCCTGATTTCAATACCCGGGATCAGTATCTAATTCTGGGCAGACTGGTTGAATGTTTGCAGGAAATGAAAAAACAGATTTCGCATCAAAGTGAAAACAGTATCTTTGTCGGTCGGGAAAATCCTTTTTGGGACGAGTCAGATGACTTGTCTTGGTTAGTTGGTTCTTCGAAGAATAACTACGTGAATATTGTTTCGATCGGTCCGACAAGGATGCCGTATAAGAAAAATTGGCAGATTTTTAAAGAAGTATTAGAAAATTTTTAATTAGATTTTATGAGCGATAAAGACGAAAATAAAAAAGAAGAAACAAAGGAAATAGAATTAGAGAAGCTTGTCGAAGAGCGAAATGATTATCTTGCCGGCTGGCAAAGATCACGAGCCGATTTTCTCAACTATAAAAAAGAAGAAACCGAAAGGCTGGCGCGAACAATTCAGTTTGCTAACGAAGACATGATTAAAGACTTGATCTTTGTTATGGATAGTTTTAGTTTGGTTGAGAATGGCTTGAATCTGTCGACCGAGGGGAAAGATCAACTAAAGCCGTTTTTGATGGTTAAAGCCCAGTTGGAAAATACTTTGAAGACCAGGGGTTTGGAAAAAGTTAAAATCTCTGTCGGAGACGAGTTTAGTCCCGAAGTTCATGAGGCGATCGAGATGATTGATGATTCTCGTGCGAGCGACAGCCATAAAGTTATTGAAGTCATCGCTGACGGCTATTATTTGAACGGGAAATTGATCAGGCCGGCAAAGGTAAGGGTTAGCAAATGACCTCGACGAATAAATTAAAATGCGAAATTAACAAATATTTATTATAAAAAATCATGAAAATACTTGGAATAGATCTTGGAACAACAAATTCAGCTATGGCGATCATTGACGGTGGTCAGCCAAGGGTTTTGGAAAATAAGGAGGGAGCAAGGACAACTCCTTCAGTCGTGGCGGTTTCTAAGACCGGAGAGAGATTAACCGGCATTACGGCCAAGCGCCAGGCCGTGGTTAATCCGCACAATACTATTTTTTCCGTCAAAAGATTGATTGGCAGACGTTTTTCAGATCCGGTGATTGAACATGATAGAAAATTGTTATCTTATGAGATGGTTCAGTCTGGTAATGGCGGTGTCGAAGTAAAAATGGGAGATAAAACTCATAAGCCCGAAGAGATTTCGGCTATGATTTTGATGAAATTAAAGCAAGATGCTGAAGACTCTATCGGCGAGAAGATCGAGGAAGCCATTATCACCTGTCCGGCTTATTTTGATGATTCTCAAAGAGCGGCGACGAAAGCTGCCGGTGAGATTGCCGGATTCAAAGTCAAGCGTGTTTTGCCTGAGCCGACTGCGGCCGCTTTAGCTTATGGGTTTAATAAGAGAAAGGGCGGCAAGATTTTGGTTTATGATTTTGGCGGTGGTACTTTTGACATTTCTGTTCTCGAGATGGGCGATGACGTAATTGAGGTTAAGGGTATTGGCGGCGACACGCATCTTGGCGGCGACGATCTTGATCAGAAAATTATTCACTTCATTATCGACGAATACAAGAAGAACGAGGGCATTGATCTTTCAAAAGACAATCTGGCGTTGCAGAGATTAAAAGAGGTGGCCGAACGAGCCAAACACGAACTTTCAACTATGTTTGAGACCGAGATCAACCTTCCTTTCGTGACTTCTGACGCTAACGGTCCAAAACATTTGTTGATGAAGTTCTCACGGGTGCAGCTCGAGAAATTAGTTGGAGATTACATTGAGCGTTCGATTGAACTTGTCGACGAAACTTTGAAAAATGCCAAGATTAAAAAAGAAGAGATTGATGAGATCGTTATGGTTGGCGGTCAGACAAGAATGCCGGCAATTCAGGAGGCAGTAAAAAAGTATTTCGGCAAGGAGCCGCATCGTGATATTAATCCCGATGAGGTTGTGGCGATCGGCGCCGCAGTCGAAGCCGGAATCTTACAGGGTGAGGTGAGGGATGTTTTGTTGCTTGACGCCACGCCATTGAGTTTTGGTATTGAAACCCTTGGTGGCGTGATGACTGTTATGATTGCTAAAAATACGACTATTCCGACTGCTAGAACCGAGGTTTTTTCGACCGCCTCTGATAATCAGACCTCTGTCGAAGTTCATGTTATGCAGGGCGAGCGTTCGATGGCTCAAGACAACAAGAGTCTTGGCAGATTTATTTTGGATGGCATTCCGCCGGCTCCGAGGGGTATTCCTCAGGTTGAAGTTAGCTTTGATATTGATGCCAACGGTATTTTGTCAGTCACGGCCATGGATAAAGCGACCAACAAAAAGCAATCCATCAGAATTGAGGGATCAACTAATCTTTCCAAAGAAGACATTGAAAGGATGAAAAAAGAAGCCGAGTTGCACCAAGCAGAAGATCAGAAGCAAAAAGCTTTATCAGAAACAAAAAATTTGGCCGAGAATTTGATTTATCAGGTTGAAAAATCAATCAAGGATTGGGGGGAAAAGATCGCGCCGGACCTGAAAACAAAGCTTGATCAAAAAGTTTCTTCCCTGAAGTCCGCAAAAGACTCTCAAGACGTTGAGAAGATAAAAACTGAAACCCAAGAGCTTTCGGCTTTATTGCAGGAAATCGGGAAAAATATGTATAGCCAGAGCGCTCAGTCGGGCGAAGAACCAAAGCCCGAAGAACCCAAACAGAGCTGAGTTAATTGGTCGGATATGTTTTTAGCACAAAACTCCTTTGTCAGGAGTTTTGTGCTAAAATGTTTCAGGCTTAATCTTAATTTTTTGAATTATGTTTAATTTTTCCTCAAAATCGAAAACCTCAGTAGTGAAAACCGTTGATCCCGTCGAAGATACTGGGACGTTTAGGAAAATTATTATACTTACCCTTAACTTGGTTTTGTTTCTGGGGCTTTCTTTCTTTCTTTATAAATTGGTTTATACTGACGGTGTCGATTCAAAAAGCGATCAGATCTTGGCTCTTTTATTCGCTGTGTCTTGGATTTGCGTGCTTTTGATCTCTAGCTTAGTTTTGAAGTTCCCAGCATTTTTAATTCTGGTTGTTTTCGGTCTCCCAGCTGTTTTTTTCCCTTTTTTGAAAGATCTTGATTTCGGTTTAGTCAGCATTTTTATTTCTGTTGTTTTGTTTTCGATTATTTTGATGCGGCAGGTAAGCAGGACAGCGGCAGATAATTCCTTGAAGTTTAAACCGTCTTTGATTTTGAGCCCAAGCTTGCCGAAGATGCTTTTTATCCTTTCTTTGTTGGCGGCTTTAGTTTTTTGGTCTGGTAAGTTTAGCTCGGGACTCAATCTCGGAGTTTCTGATTTTAACTCTATTTTGTCGCCGGGGATGAACATCATTTATCCTGAATATAGTGAGAAAACAACTTTTGGCGAGTTGGCTGACAAAATTCTTGAAAAACAAACGTCGGGAATTTTGGGCGGGTTGATTCCGGGTGGAGTGCCAAGTAATTTGACTAAAACAATTAAACTGCAAGCTCGGGAAAGTTTTCTTTCCCAAATTTCTCAGGCGCTCGGTAAAAAAATCTTTGCCAAAGACACCATCTCCGGCGTTTTTCACTCAATTATCACTAATTATTACAAGGCTTTACCGGAAACCCTGAAGAAGGCCATTGATTTCTCAATTCTTTTTGTTCTGTTTATTTTTTGGTTTGGCGTTTTTCAGCTTTTCAGTTTTGTTTTTCATGTTATTTTTTGGCTGGTCTTGCAGGTGTTTTTGGCTTTAAAGATAGTAAGGGTTGATTTCGTGACGGTTGAGAAAGAAATCTTAACCACTTGAGTTATGAATTCCGTTAGAAATTCAGTCATAGATAAGTGCATAATTTTTGTTATGAAGGGGAATCCGACGGTCGTCTTTGTGATTGCGAGTAAAGAATTAACTTTATCAAATTTCTAACGAGATGAAAGATTTTTACAAAATTCTTGGAGTTTCGGAAAATTCATCTTCGGAGGAGATAAAGAAAGCTTATCGCAATTTGGCCCATAAGCATCATCCCGACAAATCTTCCGGAGACGAAGCAAAGTTTAAAGAAATAAATGAAGCCTATCAAACGCTTTCTGATGCCGGCAAGAAACAACAGTATGATGCTATGCGAAAGTATGGTGGGGGATTCAGCAGTAGTGATTCCCGTGGCTTTGGCTACGACCCGTTCGGTTTTTCTTCGGGTGGGTTTTCTTGGCAGGGCGGATTAGATGATCTTTTGTCAGAGTTCTTCGGTGGCATGTCTGGTTTTTCCCGTTCGACCGGACAAAGGACCAGGACTCAGCCGAAACAAGTGGTTACGATGTCGGTTCAGGGTCCAAAAGGTATGAACATGACAATCCAGCTTTCAGGGGTTAAGGGCGTTAATGATAAAGCCAAAAAGATTATTGAAGAGTTTGCCGGAAAGTTGTTTAGAGAACTGGAGTAAAACATTCATTAAAAATAAAACAGCCTAGGTTCGTTGACCTTGGCTGTTTTATTTTGTCTCAGGAATCATCATAGATCCTTTTTTTGTAACCTATGTTGGGGTGGTCGAATGTGAAGTAGATATTTTCGTTATCGTCTTTCTTGACTCTTCCTTCATATTCTTTACCACTGTTTTTATAGGTCACAATCACTCCGTAGTCATTGTAAAGATGGCTCCAGAATCTTCCGGTAATCACCAAGCCTTCTCGCGAAAGCGTGGTATTGTGTTCCGGGTAGCGGTTGTGCAGATATTTAACTTTCTGCACACAGAATTTTTCCACGGGTTCCTGCTCCCGATTACTGGGGGTTGAGTTTGTGCTTGTGAAAGCAATCTCCTTTCTTGATATGTTTGTATTGTATCCATTTTTTTTATTAGATTCAAGTGTTCGGGATTGTGGTATATGTAATTAACAAAGAGCGAGAAAATCTCGCTCTTTGTTGAGTCGCTTGTGCGTTTGTCAACTTTCAAGTTCATATTTGAATCAGTTTTTATTTATTGTTAAAATAAATCTATTGTTTGCTGTGTTATGAGCTTCAAGCTATTAGTTATAAGTTGATTTTTGTGGATATTCTCATTGTTATTACAGTTGTTGGTTTTATTCTCTTGACCATGATTTTTGGGGCAGTGGTTTATTTTTTGTTGAAAAAACAACAGGATGAAACGCTTCAAAATCAATCCATCAAGGGTTTGCAAGAAACTATTTCCAAGATGCAGGTTCAGATGATGGAGCATATGGCCAGCCAGATTAATGCCATGCGTTCGAGTCTGGATAATTCTTCGCAAGCCGTGACTAAAGAGGCGAGAATTTTTAACGAAGGCATTGTCCAGATGCGCGAAGCTTTGAAACAGGTCCACGAAAAAGTCGGCACCATTTCCAGTTTCCAAGAGATTTTCAAGTCGCCAAAACTCCGCGGCACCTGGGGAGAGGCCAGTTTGGAACATTTATTGTCGCAGTATTATCCGAAAGAGCTTTATGAACTGCAAAAAATGTTTTCGTCAGGTGAGCGCGCAGACGCTTGCGTAAAATTGCCCGACGGCAAGCTGATTGCGATTGACTCAAAATTTCCGTTTGAAAACTTTTCCAAGCTTGAGGTTGTGGAAACCGATCTGGAAAAAGAAGCGATCCAAAAACTTTTCGCCACTGACGTGAAAAAGCACATTGATACGATCGCGCAAAAATACATTTTACCTTCTGAAAACACCTTGGATTACGCCATCATGTATATTCCGGCTGAGGCTGTTTATTATGCGATTGCCAACCCAGCTTCAAAATCAGTCAAAGAAGACTTGATTTCTTACGCTTGGACAAAAAAAATCATTGTCACTTCGCCGAATTTGTTTTATTTAAGTTTGAAAACTATTGAACATTGGTTCAGGGATGTTCAGGTTTCAAAACAAACTCAGGAGATCTTGAAAAGTTTTGAAAAAATCAGAAAAGACGGCGAGAAGCTGGCTGATGATTTTCGTGTTTTGGGCAAGCATATTGCCAATTCCCAATCGGCTTATTCAGGTACGGAAAAACGTTTGGGTTTGATGGTGGATAAGGTTTCGCGGCTAACAAAAGGGAATTTGGAAGAAGACAATCCTTTGATTCCGGAAGAAATTCAAGAAAATAAAACTTCCCAGTAGTAATACTGGGAAGTTTTTGGCTCAAAGTTTCAGAGCCATAGATCTTTGGTGGATCCCAGGCATTCGAATCTGACGAAGAGATGCGAGGTGCGGACTGAGATTTTCAACTCACCAGTGAAGATTGTTTGTCGCTGGCCGATTCTGAGATCAACCACCCATTGGCCGTCTTTGCGAAGATACGCGCCAAGGACCTGGATGTTGAGCTCTTTGACGTCCGGATCGTTCATGCCCGAGATGGTGTCAGACGGGTATTCGACTGGGATTCGAAAATCGCGGTTTTGATCAATCCATAAAATGGATTTGTATTTCTTGTGGCCGATGATCCAGGTTGTGATTGCGATCAACATCAGGATTCCCGTGATCAGCGGGAAAATTAACTTGGGATCAATTTCCATATCTGCCTCCTTTGGCAAAGTCTTTGGTCTGCGTTATCTTGACACTGTTTTTTAGTTTTTTCAAATTTGTAAAATAAATCAGCCCCGATGTTTTTTCGGGGCTGACAGCTATTAGAGAACAGTGATAATTGTATCCCACCAAACCATGACTGGGTGGTCGTTCTCGCCTTCTTCAACCAGGAATCCGACACCTCCATCGTTCGCTGTCATGCCTGGTCTTTCAACCGCGAAGACCCTCATGATGTAATCAAATCCACCTGTTCTAGCGGAGTATAGTTCCTGATGGATTTTGACCCTTTTCCCGACCAGGCTGAGCAAATCATTATAGCTCGGACCATTGATGATTTGCTTTGGGTGGCAGTGTTCGTATAACCAGAGAGCAAGGACTGCAATGAATCCCGTTACGAACGGAAGCCACAACATTAACATGGACCAATCGAAAATGTTCATATCAACTCTCCTTTCAGGAACGTAGGTTTTCATAATTAAAGCACCTTGATCATTACAAGTCAAACTCGTCTTTGTGTGATGTTTTATCTGAAGATAATTTTACGTTATTGAGCCAAGAGAGATTTATTGATAAACTGAAAGATTCTCACCTTCGTCTACTGATTGGCGGACTACGGAAGGGAAGGATAATTTTAAGAGTTTATTATATGCAAGATTTTATAAAATTACGCGGCGTGCGGGTGCACAATCTGAAGAATGTTGATCTGGATATTCCCAAGAATAAGCTGGTGGTAATTACTGGTGTTTCCGGGTCCGGCAAGTCGTCTTTGGCTTTTGATACGATTTATGCAGAGTCAGAGCGGCGATACCTTGAATCATTGTCTGGCTACGCCAGACAGTTTTTGGGGGTAAAAGACAAGCCCGATTACGACAAAATTGAGGGTTTATCTCCGGCGATCGCGATTAACCAGAGGAACATTGCCAAAAATCCGCGTTCAACCGTAGCGACAATTACAGAGATATATGATTACTTAAGAATTCTTTTTGCCAGAACCGGCGATCCGTTCTGTCCGAATTGCCAGATTCGAGTTTCCAAACAAACTCATCAAAGCATTATTGAATCAATTCTTAAAATTAAAAAAACATCTGACCTGGCAAAAGAAACGCTAGTCTTAATTTTGGCGCCGATAATAGAAAACAAAAAAGGCGAACACAAGGGCGTTTTAACGGAACTTTCTCAGGCCGGATTTTCTTTTGTCAGGTTTGATAAAATTTTGTGGCGTCTTGAAGAGCTATTGCAAAAAGAAATTTCAAAAGTTAAAAAGCACACGATTGAATTGGTTTTGGACAGATTGGTACTTGGAGAGGAGTGGGAAAAGACGCGTTTATCAGAAGCTGTCGAAAGGGCTTTAAAAACCGGCAAAGGATTTTTGAAAATTGGGTTTTTATCAAAAATAGGCAGACAAATATCTGATGATGTTCTGTTTTCAGAAAAGTTTGCTTGTCCAAAATGCGGTATGTCTTTTCCTGAGATCGAGCCACGAATCTTTTCTTTTAATAATCCCTATGGCGCTTGTTCACAATGCACTGGTTTGGGCTATCTGATTAAAGTCGATCCGGAGCTTCTTTTGCCGAATAAAAACCTGACCTTAGCAGAAGGTGCGATTGCGCCATCCTTAGCTGTTGGCCAAAGGAATTGGCAATGGTATGAACTAGTTCAGCTGTCAGAGAAACTTGGTTTTTCTTTGAAAGTGCCGGTCAAAGATCTCTCAAAGAGGGTTTTTGAAATTATCATGAATGGAACCGGCCGAACAGGTCCGGGCGATGAGGGCATTGATTTTGAGGGCGTGATCCCGAATCTTGAAAGAAAGTGGAAAGATTCAAGCTCTGATTACGTGAAAGCTGAGATTGAAAAATACATGTCTCGCGTTTCTTGTTCTCTGTGTCATGGTCAGAGATTGAACTCCATTGCCTTGGCCGTAAGGGTCAAGGGTAAAAATATTAACGATATCGTTTCCCTGTCGATTTCTGAGGCTTTTGAATTTTTCAATAAATTGAAATTTTCTGAAAAAGAAAAGATCGTTACTCTCCCTCTGATAAAAGAGATCCAGAAGCGTTTGGAGTTTATGATTGAGATTGGTTTGGATTATTTGACTTTGGACAGGGAGTCGACAACTCTGGCCGGTGGTGAATCGCAGAGAATAAGGCTGGCAACCCAGATTGGCTCTGGCCTTTCGGGTGTAATCTATGTTTTAGATGAACCGTCAATTGGTATGCATCCGCGCGACATTGGTCGCTTGATTAAAAATCTCAGATCCTTGCGCGATCTGGGCAATACAGTTATCGTTGTTGAGCATGATGAACAGACTATCCGAGCCGCCGATTGGGTGGTTGATGTTGGACCTGGTGCGGGCGAGCGGGGCGGGAAGATTGTTTTTGAAGGTGAAGTCAAAAAGCTTGAATCTTCTAACTCACGAAGTAAAACTTTAACAGGAGAGTACTTGTCGGGAAAAAGAAAAGTTCAGAGAAAAATAAATCAGCATAAATCCGCGTTGAATCAGCACAAATCAGCGTTTTTGGAAATTATTGGTGCGTCACAACATAACCTGAAGGATGTTTCAGTAAAAATTCCTACAGGGAGATTAGTTAGTGTAACGGGAGTTTCTGGTTCGGGAAAGTCATCCTTGATTATTGATACTTTGGCGCCGGCATTGTTGAGGCATTTTTATCATTCTCGTGAGCCGATCGGAAAACACAAGGAAATAAAAGGAATAGAGAATCTGGATAAAGTTTCCGTGGTTGATCAGTCGCCGATTGGCCGGACGCCAAGATCAAATCCGGCCACTTATACCGGCATGTTTGATTTTATTCGCGACATTTTTTCGCAGACTAAAATTTCCAGAATGCGCGGTTATGACAAGGGCAGGTTCTCTTTTAATCTTAAGGGCGGTCGATGCGACGCTTGCGAAGGCCAGGGGTATCAAAAGATCGAGATGTATTTTTTGCCGGATGTTTACGTTGAGTGTGACGAGTGTCGTGGCACGCGTTACCGAAACGAGATTCTGGAAATTGAACACAACGGTAAGAACATTGCCGAGGTTTTAAAAATGAGCGTGCTTGAGGCCAGGATGTTTTTCAAACATTTTCCTCAACTTGAGATAAAACTCAGACTCCTTGAAGACGTTGGTCTGGGATATTTAAAATTGGGTCAGTCGGCAACAACTTTGTCTGGGGGTGAAGCACAGAGAATTAAGCTTTCTAGCGAGCTGTCAAAACGGCAAACAGGTAAAAGCCTTTATATTTTGGACGAGCCAACCACAGGGCTTCATTTTGATGATTGTGCCAAGCTTTTAGGTGTTTTGGACAAACTGGTAGAAAAAGGTAACACAGTTTTGGTTGTTGAACATGAGCTTGATATTATTAGGAATTCTGATTGGATTATTGACCTTGGACCAGAAGGCGGAGATGGTGGCGGGCAGGTAATTGCCGCTGGCACTCCTAATGAGATAAAGAAAAACAAGAAAAGCTATACAGGAAAATACTTGTGAAGTTAAAAGTCAAAATTGAAATTAGAAATTAAAAAGTTCTTAAAACTTTTGAATTTTGACCTTTGAATTTTGAATTATCTTTATGCTTGAAACCACCCATGTTTTAACCGCTTTGGCGATAGCCAAGAATATATCGAATCCTTTTTTGGCTTTTGGCGCCGGGCTGGTTTCCCATTTTGTTTTGGATGCGATTCCGCATTATGATTTTCAGGGTAAGATTCTAAAACAGGAATATTACAATGAAGAGAAGGGCGGAGATTTTGGTAAAAAAGAATTTTCAAGAACTGGCAAAATCGTTATTTTTTCGGACTTGACTGTGAGTCTTGTAATATTTCTGTACCTATCTCTTTCCGGGAGAATCTGGCCTAACTTTCCCGATTTGATTTCTTTTGCTTTTTTTTTATTTGATAACTTGCACTTGGCGGCTGGTGTCCTCGGCGGCGTGTTGCCAGATCTAGCAAACTTGGTTTGCATCAAAACCGGATTTTGTCAGCCGAAATGGTTTTTTAAGTTTCACAAAAAGATCCAGATAGTAAAGATCGGGATTGTTCCCGGACTGATTTTCCAGATTGCTTTAGCTATTTTTTCGTTGTACTATTTTATGAGATAAATATATAAAGCCCGTTAGAAATGACTCAATTTTTAACAGGACGAATAAGAAATTAATTGTTTTTAAATTAAAACAAGATGAAAAAGCTTTTTTTAAAATTTGCGTTTCTTGAACTATTGTTGTTGACCGTGGCTTATAGCGTCAGGACATATTTTGGTAAAGAGATATTCTTGGCTGATTCAGCGAATTTCGGCTGGGTTTTTGGAATTATCGGCACGGCATACACATTGATTGCTGCGTTTGTCTTGTTCGGAGTCTGGAATCAATATAGTGCTTTGTCTTCTTTGATCGCGCGTGAATCTTGGCTTTTGGGTTCGATCTGGAATTTCACCGATTATTTCAATGACAAGAAATTAACTCAGAATATGAAAAGTGTATTATTGTCTTATATCAATCAAACCGTTGATAAGGAAGTGGATTTATTAGCACGAGAGCAAGAAGTGGAAACCTATTCAAAAGAATACATTGCGATAGGGAAAGTTATAGACGGCATCGAGTTTAATGATGGCAGAGATGCCGTGATTTATCCGGTAATGATTCAGGGATATCGGGATTTGTTGGATGTCCGTCAGCAACGTAACGAGGCGGGAACCACTCGTTTGTCTTTTTCAATGAGAATTTTGTTTATGATCTTTTCCTTGTTATTAGCAACCTCGTCTTTGATTGCTGGGTTTGTGTATACGATCATGTACATGTTCGGCGCTGGATTTATCGGCGCGGTTGTCATCCTGACATATATTGTTGTTGCGGACATGGACAATCCTTTTGGCGGTCTGTTTGAGTTGAAGCCGGTTTCTTTTTTCCAGACAAAAAAATACATTGAGGGCAGTTCACATCAAGAGTAGCTAAATTGTTGTGATAAAAAAATCTGTCCTCGGCATTGCGTTCGGACAGATTTTTGTCGGTTCCCCTGAATCTTAATCCCAAGTGTATCCTTGTTCTGTTTTTGTCTTTGTTTTGCGTGGTTTTCTTTTCGGAGAGTTGGCCAATGTTCGTAAACTAACCATGAAAAGAAATCCTGCCCCAAAGAAAAATATCCAGACCCAGTCAGCGTAGGAAATTCCGAAGATCATTCGTGCCTCCTTTCGCTTTTTTAGCGAATCACTATTGACAAGAGCTCTCTGGTGATTATAATGAATACTTAGCAGACTAGGCTTTAGTTTGCTAATGAATGAATTAACGATTCAAAAAGTTATGAAAATACAACCGCTTTCGGATTTTATTTTAATTGAACCATCGAAAGAAGAAAAAACCACATCATCAGGGATTATTATCCCCGACACGGCTCATGAGAATCGGCCGCAAAAAGGTAAGGTGATCTCAGTCGGTCCGGGGAAGAAGAATGATAAAGGTGAGCACGTGGCCTTGGGAGTTGGGATCAACAACATTGTTTTGTTCAAAAAATACGGTCCGGACGAGATTAAGGTCAAGGATGATTCGGGGAAAGAAGTTGAGTATTTGATTGCAAGAGAAGAAGACATTCTCGCGATTATCGAATGAATAATGATCGTGAAGGTTCAAATGTCAAAGCTGAAATTTCAAAACTTTTGTTTTTAAGCATTTGATATTGATTTGTCATCTGGATTTTGTGATTTGAAGTTTAGTTTTTAAATTAATTTAAAAAATTGTTATGGCAAAACAAATTCTTTACAAAGATAAAGCTCGGGAGCTTTTAAAGCGCGGTGTGGACAAGGTGGCGAATGCGGTCAAGGTCACTTTGGGCCCGAAAGGTAGGAATGTGATTCTGGACAGAAGTTATGGTTCGCCAATCATTACCAAAGACGGCGTTACCGTCGCCAAAGAAATTACTTTGGAAAATAAGTTTGAGAACCTGGCAGCTGAGCTGACAAAAGAGGCATCGCAAAAAACAGCAGACATTGCCGGTGACGGCACTACCACGGCCGCTCTTTTAGTTCAGGCGATTGTCAACGAGGGTTTTTCCCAGATTGCATCAGGTTCAAATCCTGTGCTTTTGAAAAAAGGCATTGATAAAGCCTTGGTGAGTGTTTTGGAAATGCTTTCAAAAGAAAGTGTCAAGGTTGAGGATAAGAAAAAGATTGAAGAGGTGGCTGCGATCTCAGCCAATAATCAAGAAATCGGCAAGATGATTGCTGACGTTTTTAACGAGATCGGAAAAGAAGGAGTTCTGACCGTTGAAGAGTCAAAAACTCTTGGCCTTTCAAGAGAGGTTGTTGAGGGTTTGCAGTTTGATCGCGGCTACATTTCACCTTACATGATTAGTGATACGGAAAGAATGGAAGCCACCATGGAGGACCCGTATATTTTGATTACAGATCAAAAGATTTCCGCCATGGCAGATCTTCTGCCGGTGTTGGAAAAAGTTTTACAGGCAGGCAAGAAAAATATAGTTTTGATTGCTGATGACGTTGAAGGAGAAGCTTTGGCGACTTTGATTGTAAATAAGCTTCGTGGCACATTTAATGCTTTGGCTATCAAGGCTCCGGGATTTGGCGATAGAAAAAAAGAAATACTTGAGGATATTGCTGTGGTCACCGGAGGCAAAGTGATTACTTCCGATCTTGGTTTGAAGCTTGAAAACGTGACGATTGACATGCTTGGTCAAGCTCATCGTGTTGCGGCCAACAAAGATAACACCACCATTATCGACGGCAAGGGCGATAAGAAAAATATTGATGAAAGAGTCAAACAATTGAGAGTACAGCTTGAGAAAACTGATTCAAGTTTTGATAAAGAAAAGCTGGAGGAAAGATTGGCAAAGCTGGCTGGTGGCGTGGCCGTGATCAAAGTTGGTGCCGTGACTGAAACCGAGATGAAAGAGATCAAATACAGAATTGAGGATGCGATTCACGCTACTCGAGCTGCCCTTGAGGAAGGCATTGTTTCCGGCGGCGGCGTGGCTTTGTTTGATATTTCCCGAGAATTACGGAATAAAAAAGAAACATTATTCCCGATATTCGGTGATGAGTATCGCGGCGTGGAAATTTTGTTGCGCGCCTTGGAATATCCGATCAGGACGATTGCGGAAAACTCCGGTAAATCCGCTGAAGATGTTTTCAACACTTTGATGAAAGAAAACAAAAAAGGTTTTGGCTTTAACGCTTTGACCGGAGAATATGCTGACATGATCTCCTCAGGCATTCTCGATCCGACAAAGGTGGTGAAAACTTCGCTTTCAAACGCGGCATCTGTAGCCGGATTAATCCTGACCTCTGAAGCTATTATTGCCGATAAGCCGGAAGAAAAAGATAGATCTCAAAAAATGCCTAGCGGCGGTTATCCGGGCATGGAAGAAGACTACTAAAACAGAATCTAGAAAGTAGAAAGAAGCAACAGAAATATCCCGCGAGCGGGATATTTCTGTTTGACATTATTATAACAATGTGGTAATTAACTATTAGAAAGGAGATTCTCATGAAAAAAGCAGCTTTAATTGCGCTTGCTGTATTCATCGCAATTTCATTGATTACAGCGCCGTTCCAAGTGGTATCGGAGCAGATCGCGGCGGATCACGAGAGTGATTCGTCTGTCTGGATGCTGGGGGTTTTATTCTGTGATTTGCCGATTCTTTTTTTGCTTTTTCTGGTTTTGGTTATTCTCGGGGTTGTTGTCTATTCGAGAGGCAAACAGATTCAGGGAGGAGATGAGATTGGTGAGAATTAGGATTCGGAAGATCGCGTCAAGAAATGGCGCGATTTTCTATTTTAGCTTGTCAAGCTGGTAAAAAAATAATAGAATGTGGTGTTGCCGAAGTAGTTCAGTGGCAGAACGCTTTCTTGGTAAGAAAGAGGTCGTGAGTCCGATTCTCACCTTCGGCTCTAGACTGAGATAACATGACCAACCGGCCATGTTATCTCAATAAGTATGCGAATTAAGAATCGGACGGCTTTCAGCATCCCAGCATTAATACCCGTGAGGGTATTAATGCTTCTTTCGGCTCGGATTGAAAAAAAACTGTTTTTGAGTTAAAATAGCAACACTATTTCTGGATAAAAATGGCAAAGTCAAAATCAAAATTTTCAGAGAATTTAATCAGGTTTCAATGCACTGTTTGCAAGCAGTTTAATTATTTTTCTCGAAAAAACAAAAAACTTGTTGAAAGGAAGCTGGAATACAGCAAGTATTGCCGTCATTGTCGGAAACACACTAAGCATAAAGAAGCAAAGAAGAAGTAAAAAACAAAATCGTCCTTCGACAAACTCAGGGCGATTTTGTGATAAAATGTGCGCATAGTGGGGATTTGGTGTAGTGGTAACACAGCGGTCTCCAAAACCGCTAACGGGGGTCCGATTCCTCCAATCCCCGCCGCGTTAAGCGCGGTGGATAAACTTTATTAACCGCAAACCCCTATGGATTTTTCTGAACTTAAAATTAAACTTCAATCTTTGCGGGAACGGCTTCTGAAATGGCAGGTTTGGCTTGATTTGGATAATAAAAAATCTAGGATCATTGAGATGGAAACAGAGATTCTTGAACCGAATTTCTGGAAAGATCGTCAAAAAGCCGAAACAGTTTCTAAAGAGCTTGGAAGGTTGAAAAGCGAGCTTGAAGATTTCGAGAAGAAACAGCAAGAGCTTGATGAGCTGGAAACAATGTTTTTTATCGCCGATAAGGAAAATCAAGAAGAAGCCGGGATGAAAGAGATTCTGCCGCGGTTTGAAAAGCTTGAAAAGCAGGTTGATAAAGAAGAGACAAAAACTTTTTTATCCGGGAAGTATGATAAAGGCTCTGCGACCTTGGCGGTTTATGCCGGTGCTGGTGGCGACGATGCCGAGGATTGGGCAAGAATGCTTTGGGAGATGTATCAGGCTTTTTTTCTTTCAAAGACTTGGAAGTTTTCTATTCTTGATGAGAGCAGAAGTGAGGCCGGTGGTTTAAAGAGCGCCGTGGCCGAGATTTCTGGAGATTATGTTTTTGGATATTTAAAGGGGGAAAACGGGGTTCATCGCCTGGTCAGGGTTTCTCCTTTTGACGCGGATAAACAAAGACACACTTCTTTCGCTATGGTTGAGATTTTGCCAGAGATTGAGGAAAAAGAATTCGAGATTCGTTCTGAAGATTTGGAGCTTGATTTGTTCCGTTCTTCCGGTCCGGGCGGACAAAATGTCAACAAAGTGGAAACTGCAGTCAGGATAAAACATAAGCCGACAGGAATGACGGTTGCTTGTCAAAGCGAAAGGTCGCAGGATAGAAATCGTCAAAAGGCAATGAGTTTATTAAGGGCAAAGCTTTTTGAGATAGCCAGGGGCAAGGCACAATCAGAAAAAGCTGAGATTAAGGGAGAAAAAAAACAAATTGCTTGGTCAAATCAGATAAGATCTTACGTTTTACATCCTTATCAGATGGTTAAAGATCACAGGACTGACGTTGAAACAAGTCAGGTGGATAAAGTTTTAGCCGGAGATCTGGATAGATTCATAGAAGCAGAATTGAAAATAGGTTATAATAAGTAGATGCCTAAGATTATTTCTTTTGAGAACGTTTCCAAGATTTATCCAAATCGTTCGATTGCTCTTGATAGCGTCAGTTTTGATATTGAAAAAGGCGAGTTTATCTCTTTGGCGGGGAAGTCTGGCGCGGGCAAGTCAACAATCTTAAAACTTCTTATTGCAGAAGAAAAACCGACAAAAGGCAGGGTAGTTTTTAGTGGTATTGAGCTGAATAAAATTTCGACCCGGGAAATGCCAATCTTACGTAGGCGAATCGGCATGGTT
Organism: Candidatus Brennerbacteria bacterium RIFOXYC1_FULL_41_11; assembly: GCA_001817215.1. Taxonomy (GTDB): domain Bacteria; phylum Patescibacteriota; class Minisyncoccia; order UBA6257; family Brennerbacteraceae; genus UBA10122. The sequence goes on from MHHX01000019.1 coordinate 76,228, forward strand.
TTTCAAGATTATAAGCTTTTAACCGGTAAAACCGCTCATGAAAATGTCGCCTATGCCATGGAGGTTGCCGGCATGCCTGATAGTGATATTAAGAGAGATGTGGCCCAGGTACTGGAGCTGGTGGGGTTGTCCGATAGGAGAAATAACTTCCCAACGGCCTTGTCTGGTGGAGAAAAACAAAGAGTGGCAATCGCCAGGGCTTTGGTACAAAGACCGGAAGTGATGGTGGCAGACGAGCCGACCGGCAACCTTGATCCGATTAATACCTGGGAGATTATTAAGCTCTTAATGAAGATAAATGAGCTTGGGACGACAGTGATTCTGGCAACACATGATAAAGAAATTGTTGATACTCTTGAGCGTCGGGTGATTATCTTGGACAAAGGAAGAGTCATTAAGGATGAAGAAAAGGGGAAGTACATCATCACTTAAGTCAAAACTCAAAATGCAAAAGCTTGATCAATTTCATAAACTCGACACTTTTTAATCAAAATTTTGTCCGTTCGACTTTGCTCAGGGCATCTTGAGTAGAACCGAAAGATGAAATTTTACATTTGAATTTAAAATTAAAATAGATATGATTTTAGTCGCTTTCAGAAGAATTTTTAAAGCCGGGTGGCAGAACTTTTCGAGAAATTTATGGCTTTCGGTCGCCACGGTTGGTATTATGATGGTGGCGTTGTTTGTTTTTTCCAGTTTGGTTTTGTTTAATTTCTTCACTAGTGAGATAATCGAGATTATCAGAAACAAGATTGATCTTTCGGTTTATTTTGATGCCAACATTGATGAATCCGAAATTTTTAGGGTAAAAGATATTCTTGCGCAGTTGCCTGACGTGGAACGCGTTGAGTATCTTTCACGTGAAGAAGCTTTGAAAACTTTCAATGAAAGACATTCCAATAATGATGTTGTGAGGCGGGCGTTAGAGGAGCTTGGCATCAATCCATTACAGGCATCTTTGAATATTAAGGTTGATCAGGGTGGATCATATGAAACCGTGGTTGCTTTTATTGAAGGCGCGCCTTTCAAGGCTTTGATTAGCAAGGTTAATTTCACGGAAAATAAACTGATCATTGAACGTTTGAATAATATTGTCTCGGCGATACAGAGATTTGGTTGGGGCGTGATTTTCGTATTTGCCGGACTGGCTGTTTTGGTGGCTTTCAATTCCGTGAGGATGGCAATTTATTCTTTTAAGGAAGAGATTAATGTCATGCGTTTGGTCGGAGCTTCGCGCTGGTTTATCCGTGGTCCGTTCATGGTCATGGGGTTGGTGGTGAGTTTGATTGCTTCAGCAATCGTGTTTTTGATCATTTGGTTGGCCGTGCTCGGGTTTGGACCGAGAATTAACGCTTTTGTACCCGAGATAAGCTTTAACGAGTTTTTCTCGGAGAATTTTTTCAGAATTTTGTTTTTACAAACTTTAGCCGGTATCGGTATTATGTTTTTTTCTGTTTATCTGGCGTTTAATAAATACCTGAAAGAGGAGAATTGATGGCCAATCAAAAGCATCCCGCGAGCGGGATGCTTTTGATACACTAAGGGCATTATAGAGATCTATTGCTCCGCGTCAATTGCCTGAGATTTTGTTTGATGAACCGTGCCTCGTGCGTGTTCCGGAGGAGAGTAAACCGAAACAAGCTTCATTTTTTCCGATGAGGTGTTGACAACATTGTGTTTCGAACCCCTTCTGATAAATAAAACATCATTTTCTTGTATCTGAATCTCCGAACCGTCAATAATCGCTTTGCCTGACCCTTCGACAAAAAATAAAATTTGATCGATGCCAGAATGAATTTCTTCACCGATATCTTCGTGTGGATTTAGTGACATTAAAACCAGTTGCGACTCGGATCCTGTGAAAAGTTCCCTTCTGAAATAAGAGTTTTCCTTGGCGCGGGAGATGATATTTTCTTTAAAATACGACATTGTTTTAATTTAATTAAGCTGGCCGTTTCGAGCTAGAACCGTAGATGGTCAAGCCCAGACAAGCTTTTTTAATTACTTTTATTCTACCATTTTGACGCTCCTCGGAATTAGATTACAAACGATAAAAGTCTGTACTTATTTTAGAGACTCTTCTGAATAAATTTTCCTAATCTGATTTGTGATCACAGCATATTTCGGATCACTCCTAAGCCTAGCAAGTTGTTCTTCGATTTTAGAGATATACTCTTGCTCTAAAATATGACCCTCAACTTCTCCTTTTAACTTTTCCAGACTGTTTAAGATACTCCACCTATTCTCATCGATATCTTCTTTCAGTAATTCAATTGAGTAGATAATTGCACCCATTTTGTTTTCCTTACTGAATTTATATACTTTTAACTCTTTTATATCTCGTTGAGCATCTTTTACGTTAGATTTCATACCAGAGATTACTTGCTCTTGTTGAAGAATTTTTTTATCAGATTCTATTTTTGAATTACCAATGATTAAGTTTAGGTTTTTTTCAAGAACTGAAAGGCGATTTGTGACTTCAGATAGTATAATTTCTTTAAGTTTAGTGTCCTTATCTTCTGACACTAAGTCAATTTTCTCCAATAAAGAATTTTCTACCCCTTGAATCTTATTTGTCACCCCTAAGTCGACGATCTCTTTCTGTTGCCTTAGAGTTAAAGTCAAAGAAGAAGATTGATTAGTTTTAAATTCCTCTAGTGTTTTTTGAGTTTGTGCATCTGACTCAGACAACAAATCATGAGCTTCTTTTTTTAGGTCACTGATTGTATTTTCTTGTTTATCAAGAGCATCCTTTAGAGGCTTAATATTAAAGTAAACGAAAACACCTCCAAGGACTCCGAGAATTGCAACTGAAATACCCAGATAACCCATGTTTAACTGGGCAATGTCTTTAGAGAAATTTATTAAATCAATAGCGTTGATTGTGCTAGTAGATACTATTTCCATATCGTTCTTCGTTTAAAATTTCGAAATCTCTCGGACTCCGAACCCATCTCAAACTGGCTGGGAGGCAGGGAGTCGAACCCCAATTTTCAGGGCCAGAACCTGACGTCCTACCATTAGACGACCTCCCAATGAACAAAGTCATTCTAACTGATTTTAAATGAAAATTGAAGCTTTGCAGTTAATTTAATGAAGGAATATAATAAATGCAGAAATTAATTTTTTTTGAATGGGAATTATGAAAGATATCTTTTTAAAGTTTTCAAACTCAGAAAATATTTCTACGATGTTTTTTCGTTATGTTTTAGTTTTAATCGGGTTTTACATCCCTCTCTTTCCGTTTACTTCCTTATTGGCAATGATTTTTAAGCCAGATGCCGGAGATTTTTTATCTCTTATTATATACGGTGCGATATATTCGATTTTATTGATTGTTCCATTTTATCTTGTTTGCAAGAACTTTATTTTTTTGAACAGACAGAAACCAGACTTCTCTCTCTTCTCAAGATTCTTAGTGGTTTCGGCAATATCGTCGCCATTATCTAGCCTCTTCTTCTTCCTCTCTAATTGGACTTGCTATGTATTTGGCGGCAATGATTTGAATAAAGTTGTTGATTGTCAGAACGTGGTGTCGCCACTAATCAATATTTTTATTTATAGCGTTATTGTTTTTTTGATTTTATGGCGATTTGTGTTTCGTGGGAAAAGTAAACATGAAATTTCAACGGGATCTTCTACTTTAAATTAGAAGGTGATAATCATGAGACAGTACGTTGGTGTTGTTTTGGTAAAATCTGACGCTTCTGTGTTGGTTCAACATCGGGATGATAACCCCGAGATTTTAGGTAGTAATACTTGGTGCGTTGTCGGCGGGAAACGAGAAGAAGGCGAAAGTCTGGAAAAAGCTGCGGCGCGAGAATTAAAAGAAGAAACCGGGTATATTGTTGATGACGAGAACCTTAATTTTTTAATTCAGGATGAATATGTAACAGAAAAGGGCGTCTCGGTCCAAAGGATTATTTTTTGGAATAAATATGACGAGAAACAGGAAATTAAATGTTATGAGGGCCAAGAAATCAAATTTGTGTTTCCTGAGGAACTGGAAATACTGAATCTTTATACTGGACACAAAGATTTTCTGAAAAAAGCTTCTGAAAAAATGCGTAGATGAAAAATCTAATTTTGAACCATTTTAAGAGAAAAGATAAGATTTTGTATAGCTGGGCTTTGAAGTTCAAAGGTTCGATCGGAGAGATAAAGAAAGATAAACCGGTTAATTACTTTCTTCATTTGTGCTCGGAGATTGTCGGGCAGCAGCTTTCCGGAAAGGTTGCCGATGTAATCTTTACAAGGTTCAAAAAACTGTTTTCCGGGAAAATTACGCCGAAAAAAGTTTTTTTAATGTCGCATAAAAAATTGCGTGCGGTTGGGCTTTCGAATGCCAAAGTCAGATATGTCAAATATCTAGCTAAAGCTGTTTTAGATAAGTCTTTGCCATTATCAAGGCTAGACAGCATGTCGGACGGAGGGATCAGGGAAAGCTTGCTCGCGGTCAAGGGCATTGGTCCTTGGACTTGCGAGATGTTTTTGATGTTCACTTTGGCCAGGGCGGATATTTTTTCTTTTGGCGACCTGGGATTGAAAAAGGGGATGATGAAAGTTTATAAAATGAAAAAAGAGCCGACAAAAGAAAAAATGGAAAAGATTGTTTTAAAATGGTCGCCGTATAAAAGTTATGCGGCCAGAGTTCTTTGGAAGAGCCTGGATAGTTGATAATGAGGGAGATGAAATATTTCGTTTATATCTTGGAATGCGCTGATAAAACTTTCTATACCGGTATAACTAATGATCTTAAGAAAAGATTGAAAGATCATGCGGATTTGAAAGCCGGCGCCAAGTACACAAAATCAAGAAGGCCGGTGAGACTTGTTTATTCTGAAGTCTGGGAAAATAAAAATCTGGCTTTGAAAAGGGAGGCGTCGATAAAGCTTTTGACTCATCAGGGAAAACTAACCTTGATTACGAAGTAATTTGTTATAATCATCATCATGTCCGAGATTGCTCAACTATTTTTTTCTGTTTTACCGTTTGCTGGATTTGTCTACCTTCTGATATTCAGGAAGATTTCTTTGATCAAGACCTCGCTGGCCACCTTGGCCCTGACAACCGTTTTGGTTGTTTTTTTCTGGCAGATTATTCCTGGGCAGATTATTGTTTCTTATGCCAAGGGTTTTTTTGTTGCTTTGGACATATTCATCATTATCGGTGGAGCGATTTTCTTTTTGGAGATTTTGAAAAGATTCGGCGTCATTGAATCTGTGTCTTTCTATCTTGAGTCGTTTTCCGGGGACTTTCGAATTCAGGTGATTTTACTGGCTTGGTTTTTGGAAAACTTTATTGAGGGCACGGCCGGGTTCGGCACGCCGAGTGCGGTTGTCGCGCCACTGCTTGTCGGCCTTGGTATTGAACCCTTGACCGCGGCGGTTTTATCTTTGCTGGGCAACAGCACTTCTGTTGTCTTTGGCGCGGCGGGTGCTCCGATCAGAATCGGTTTTTCCGGTCTGGATATCAGTGGTGTGCCATATTATGCGGCGTTGATAAACATGATCGGCATGATTGTTCCTTTGTTTATGCTTTGGGCAGTAGTTGAGCATCATCAAGAAAGAAAGAAATTATTTATCGAGGCGGTGCCATTTGCTTTATGGTCTGGTTTTATTTTTGTTTTTTCGTCTTTTCTGGTAGTTCCTTTGGGTCAGGAGTTTCCATCAATTATCGGCGCGGTTGTCGGGTTGGCCATTGTTTTTTTGACAACGAAACTCGGTATTTTTGTGCCGAAAAACATTTATCGAACAAGATCAGTTGTTAATCTCAAGCCAAAACTTTCTTTGTTGAAAACAGTTCTTCCTTATTTTCTTTTGATTACTTTTTTGATTCTGGGTAAGTTATTTTTGTCTGGTGTTTTTTTGAAAATGCCTTTTGGTGTAAATCATTCTGTTAATCTTTTTAATCCCGGGTTCGCTTTCATCGTTGCCGGGTTGATTATTGCGGTCTGGTGGCTCTGGGCCCTTCGACGCATCCAGAAACAACCAAAGAATTTTATTTTGAAGAGTTTTGGTTTTTCTTTTAAACAGGCCGCGGGTCCATTTCTGGTAATTATTGCCATGTCTTCAATGGTGCAGTTGATGATAAACTCTGGTAACAATTACTCCGGGCTTGAGTCTTTAATCAACATTATTGCGAGGGTCTTTGAGACCGAGTTTCTGCCGTTTTTGGCGCCACTAGCCGGAGCTTTTGGAAGTTTTTTAACAGGCTCAGCAACCATTTCAAACCTTTTGTTTGGTGGATTCTTGGCTCAGGCGGCCAGTGGTTTATCAATGCCACAGAGCATCATTTTAGCCTTAATTCTTGTCGGCGGAGCCGCTGGAAACATGATTGCCTTAGCCGATATGCTTGCTGCCGAAACCGTTGTCGGTTTAAAGCATCGAGAAAGGGAGATTTTGGGCAGAATATTTTTGCCTTGCTTGATCTACGTTGTTTTTGCCGGTATTCTTGGCTTCATGGCGGTAAGGCTATTTTAGGATTGACCTGAAACTTCAAGTGTGTTATTCTATTAGGTGATTTAAAAATATAATTTTATGAATATTTCTGGACTTGTTGGAAAAATTTTAAGCGAGCTTCCCGAGCGGACTAGTCAGATTATTGCCGCGAGAATGGGTTTTGAAACTGGTCAGCCGAGAGTTCTTGAAGCCATTGGCAAGGAGCTTGGCATTACCAGGGAACGTGTCCGTCAGCTGGAAGCTTCAGGCATTAAGCAGATCGATAAAGTCTTAAGTAAATCATCAGTTTTGGATGATTTTTTTCAGGTTGTTGATTCTCATCTGGATCATTTTAACGGTGTTCGCGAAGAAAAAAGATTTTTGAAAGAATTGACGTTTCTTATCAATGCTGATGATCAAGAGATTGCCAAAATTCGCTTTTTAGTTTTTCTCCACAAAAAACTTTCTTTTTTTCCGGAAGATGAAAACTGTTTGGCTTTTTGGGCCAAGGACAAGAAGTTTGCTTCAAGAGTTATCGAGTTTGTGAAGAAGATGAATAAGACGGTTTTGTTAAAAAAATCGCCTTTGGCAGTAGAGGATTTTGAAAAATTTGTTAAAGAGATCGCTAAGGCTTCTGGGTTTTCGGGGGTTAGCATTGGGAGCTTGATGTCTTGGGTGAGTTTGAGTCAGGTGATTTTATTTTCGCCTTTTGGTTATATTGGTGCAGAAAAACATCTTGAAATTATGCCTGCTAATGTTGGTGATAAGGCTTATCTAGTTTTGAAAACTAAAGAGCAGCCGATGCATTTCCGTGATCTTGCCGGTTCAATGAATCAATATGCCAAAACTTCTTCTGGGTTCCATCCGGTTTGGCAGAAAACAGTCGAGGCCCAGACTGTTCATAACGAGTTGATTAAAAATAAGAATTTTGTACTCGTCGGACGCGGGATCTACGCTTTGTCAGAATGGGGATATGAAAAAGGTACAGTGAGGGATGTGGTAATTCAGATAATGAAAAAAGCCAGGAAACCACTAACTCTTCAGGAGATTGTTGTCGCCGTAAAAAAGATTCGTTTGGTTAAAGACACCACCATATTTATCAATCTTCAAAATAAGGATTATTTTGGGAAGACAAAAGAAAAGAAATACGTTCTCAAAATTACCAAGTGAATTCCGGCGTGATTTCGAAGTTTTCCAGTTATTTTTAGACAAAACTCCTGTTTCAGGAGTTTTGTGTGTTTTGTGTTAAAATATTATTAGCCAGAGTTTGAATTTTTAGTTATTTTTTTATGATCGATCTGTCTTTTTTCGGTGGATTTACAGAAGATATTGCCTTGGCTCTTTGGGGAGCTTTTGTTGATTGGTGGTGGCTGTTCTTGCCGGTTCTGTTTTTTCCGGTTGCCAGGGATTATTGGATTGATTATCATCAAGCGAAATTTAAAGATAGCATTAGTTGGGTGAATCTTGCACTTCAAGTGCCGCGTGATGTTTTGACAACTCCGAAAGCCATGGACCAGATCTTTGTTGGTCTTTCCACGATGGCTTCTACGCCAGATAGTTGGTCTGAGGAACTACTGGACTTGAAGATACCCTATCAAAAGGGTGAGGTGCCATTGTGGATTTCTTTTGAAATCATCGGTAATGAAAACGGCATTTCTTTTTTTGTCAGAACTCCGCAAAAATTCCAAAGATTAATTGAGACTCAGTTTAGATCTCAATACTCGCAGGTTGAAATTTTGGAAGTAGAGGATTATATTGCGCCGCAGCTTTCTTTACCCGGGCAGAATCGTGATTTTTGGGGGATTGAATTGGCACTGTCTGAATCGCCGGTTTTTCCGATAAAAACTTACGAGTATTTTGAAGAAAGGGTTGAAGAACGCCGGCTTGATTCCATGTCGCCCTTAATGGAGATTATGAGCCATCTTGAGAACGGTGAAGAAATTTGGTTTCAAATTGTATTGCGAGGATTAACGAAGCCATTGGCAGACTCTTGGAAAGAAAAATCAAAGGAAAAATTGGATGAGCTTATGGGAAAAGAGAAGCCGGCTAAAGAAATAGGAGCTTTAAATCAGATCATTGGTGGTTTGGCCAGTGAATCAAAAGGAATGTTTGGTCAATTTTTCAAAGATATCGGAGAAGCTTCTGGTGTCGGTGCCACCGAAGCTGCGGGTGAAGAGAAAAAAGAAGAAAAAAAGGAAAGAACCCAGGCGCCGGGAGATAAAGAAAAAATCGAGATGGCATCGAAAAAAATAGCAAAGCCAGTTTTCGAATCTTTAATTCGGGTAATCTACCAGGCGCCGCAATTGATTTTCAATAAAGATATTCAAAGTACGGCGATCAATTCTTATCTGAAAACTTTTGCCATCCCTTCTTTGAATGGTTTTAAAGCGAAAAAAGCTAGCTACCCTATTTTCCAAAAGTGGTTTTTCGGCGGCAATATTTCAAATCGCGATGCCTCTGCCTTTTTCGAGTCTTTTAAATCACGTTCGCCAGATCCAGCGCCGCAGTTTGACGATGACGATGACGATGTGATGAAAAAGATGATTCTTTCAAGCGAGGAACTGGCGACTTTGTATCATTTTCCGATTACCCAGATCGAGGCCCCTAGACTTTATCGTGTCCAGACAAAGAAATATGAGCCGCCGCCAAATTTACCGGTTATTTAGAATTTTTTAAAGATTGATATAAATGGATAGTGAGAAAATATTGATTGGCGAAGCCAAATTCCGCAATAAGCGGACCGCGTTTGGCATTAAAACCGATGATCTCAGGCGGCATGTTTACGTTATCGGTCAGACCGGTACTGGTAAAAGCACGTTGGAAGACACCATGGCAATTTACCACATTCAGAATAATCGCGGTGTTGGCATTATTGATCCCCACGGTGAGTTTGCTGAAAGGCTTTTAGATTTCGTTCCAAAGGATAGGGTTGACGATGTTGTCTACATCAATCCCTCCGACACTGATTTTCCGATTGCTTTCAATGTTATGGAGAATGTCGCTTTTGATTTTCGACACAATGTTTCTTCTGGGTTGCTTTCGGTTTTCAAAAAAATCTGGCCGGATGTCTGGTCTGCCAGAATGGAGTATATCTTAAGCAATACCTTGCTGGCTTTGCTTGAGTATCCGGACTCAACTTTGCTGTCAATCAACCGAATGCTGTCTGACAAAGATTATCGGAACGTCACCGTGGCCGGTTTGCAAGATCCGGTTGTGCAAGCTTTCTGGACAAACGAGTTCGCCAGGTATCATGACAAGTTTCAGATCGAAGCGATCGCGCCAATTCAGAATAAAGTCGGACAGTTTACGGCAAACCCTTTAATCAGGAATATTATCGGTCAGAAAAAATCAAAGATTAACTTGAGAGAGATCATTGATTCCGGAAAGATTTTGATTATTCGTTTACCAGTCGGTCTTTTGGGCGAGACAAACTCTCAGCTTTTGGGCGGACTTTTGGTGACAAAAATTCAGCAGGCCGCCATGTCAAGAATTGACATTCCGGAAAGCCAAAGACAGGATTTTTGTCTGATTATTGACGAGTTTCAGAACTTTGCCACTGAGTCTTTCGTGAAAATTCTGGCTGAGGCAAGAAAGTACCGCCTGAGCTTGGTTATGGCCCATCAGTATGTTGAGCAGGTGCCGGAAGAGATTTCCTCGGCTATTTTCGGTAATATCGGCACTCATATAAATTTCAGGATCGGTCCGAAAGACGCCGAAGAGATTGAGCCACAGTTTGCGCCGCATCTTGGCGTTCAAGATTTGATTAATATCCCGAACTTCCATTTTTATATCAAGATGATGATTGATGGCGTCACTTCTTCGCCGTTTTTAGCTTCAACCTTAATGCCATTGGCAGTGCCATCACCGAGCTATAAAGAAGAAATTATCAAACTTTCACAGTTAAAATACACCACCAGCAAGAAAGATGTTGAAACCGATATCGCCGAATGGCTGCGTCCGGTTGATACTTCCGGTCTTAGCAATGAATCAAGCGGTTCCGGAGTGCCTGGATTCGCTCAGGCTTCAGGAGTTCTTTTTGAAGCCACTTGTGATTCGTGCAAAAAAGTTGTCAGAGTCCCGTTTAAACCGGATCCCAGTCGTCCGGTTTACTGCAAAGACTGTTTGAAAAAAGTTCAGAGATTGAAAGAGCTAAAAAAATCAGAACCGGGTTTACTGGAAAAAGTTTTGGGAAAAGAAACTAGGGCTACAGAAAGATCCGAAGAAACGCAAAAACCAAGGTCTTTTCGTGGTCAACGAACCGAGAAGGATTCCTCTGGGCGTAGAATCACTGATTTGATTCCGGAGATCACGAGTTCGGTAAAACGGGAAGAAAGACCAGGGCTTTCGGATATTTTAAAAGATATTATTTCTACTAAATCCAAGAATGAAACGAAGATCAATGATGAAGCCGGAGAACAAACACAAATCAAAAATCAAGATAGTCTCAAGTCGCAAGAGTAAAGAAAACAAAGGCGTGGTTTTTATTGCTATGAGCGGAGGTGTTGATTCTTCCGTCGCCGCGCTGTTGTTGAAACAGCGCGGCTTTGGCGTCATCGGTGTGTTTATGAAGAACTGGACAGAAAAAGTCCCTGGTCTTATTTATTGTCCATGGGAAGAAGATCAGAGATCAGCCAGAATGGCTGCAGCAAAGATTGGTATTCCTTTTTACACTTGGAATTTTGAGGTTGAATACAAAAAGATTGTTTTTCATAACTTTATTGAAGGCTATCAAAAAGGCGAAACGCCGAACCCCGATGTTTTGTGCAATAAAGAGATTAAGTTTGGACTATTTTTGGAAAAAGCCAAAAAATTGGGAGCGGATTTTATTGCTACAGGGCATTATGTAAAACTAAAACAGAATTCTTCCAATCGAACCGCTGGTTTTCCAATTCCAGCGATTGGAAACCAGCTGTACTCTCGTCGCGACGGCTCCCGTAAA
>MHHX01000019.1:87638-96585 GCA_001817215.1 Candidatus Brennerbacteria bacterium RIFOXYC1_FULL_41_11
TTTCTCTTGGAATAATTCTTTTTCTTTGTCTGTGGCTCATGATAGTAATAAGGACCAGTCTTATTTTCTTTGGACGTTGAAACAATCGCAGCTTAGGCATTGTCTTTTTCCGCTTGGAGATTTAACCAAGCCGGAGGTCAGAAAGATTGCAGCAAAAGCCGGATTGCCGAACGCCAAAAGAAAAGATTCACAAGGGCTTTGCTTTGTCGGTCAAGTGAGTCTGAAAGATTTTTTGAAGCCTTATATTAAGGAAAAACCTGGCAAGGTTGTTTTTGTGAATTTTTCAAAAAACAAAAAATTAGAAGAAGTTATTGGCAAGCATCAAGGGATTCATCTGTTTACTTTGGGGCAGAGGAGCGGGATTGGTATTGGTGGTGGCAAGCCGTATTTTGTCTGCGCTAAAAACAAGAAAGAAAATATTCTTTATGTTTGTGAAAAAAAAGATCTCGTGAAATTTTTTCCCACACACATTTCTATTAAAAATGCCAGCTGGATAAACCGGCCAGTAAAGTTTCCGATCAAATGTTTTGTCAGGTATAGATATCGTCAACCGTTGTTGAGAGCGGTGATTAACTCCGACGTTGCCAGTCGGAGCCCCGACTCTGGACGTCGGGGTCGTAAAGCTTTTGGCGTTTATGTTGTGTTTGATAAGCCGCCAGTGGCTATTACGCCCGGCCAATCAATTGTATTTTATAAAGGTAAACAAATGTTGGGCGGGGGGATAATCAAATAAACACTGGCATACTTTTCAGTATGCCAGGGATTGTTAAGGTAGGGGTAATAATACTGTTGAGGGGGTGGATGGCTGGTCTTTGTTCTTAAGACTCTTCCATCTCAACGCCCCTCTTCTTTTTTTGCCCGTGCGGGGCACCCTACCTATTTCTATTATATCATATTTTACTTAAAAGTCAATCTTTCTTATTGCAACAAGAAAAAAGGCGGTCGGATAATCCGACCGCCTCAGGAATGGGTTTCAGAGACATCGCTTATTTTTTTAAATCATAGTCAGAGGTATTGGTGTCCCGCAGGGCCGGAAATTTCGGAATGCCGGAGTTGAATTTCTCTGACTTTTTGACTTGGTCGTCTCTGGGAGATTTGATGATTTCTTGTGGGCCGGGGCGGAAGGGTGCGCCGCCTCCGAAGAAAACACTGAGTCTCCATCAATATTTTGGCATATTTTATATATTTGGTCAAATAAGATATGCTATTTCTGTCTATTAAAAAATCCTTCAGTTTTGTTATACTGGTTCTTAATCTATGATTACTGCTAAAGAACTACGCGAAAAATACCTTGATTTTTTTAAACAAAAAGGTCATACGATTATTTCCAGCGCTTCTCTGATTCCGGAAAACGACCCGACCGTGCTTTTCACAACTGCGGGCATGCATCCCTTAGTGCCTTATCTAATGGGCGAACAGCATCCGGGCGGAAAGAGATTGACTGATTCGCAAAAATGTTTGCGGACAGATGACATTGATGAGGTCGGCGATACGACTCATCACACTTTTTTTGAGATGCTTGGGAACTGGTCTCTGGGTGATTATTTTAAACAAGATGCCATTGCTTGGTCTTGGGAATTTCTGACATCAAAAAATTGGCTTGGCTTGGATCCAAAAAAGTTGGCAGTTTCAGTTTTTGCAGGCGACAATGACGCTCCTCGTGATGATGAAGCGGCGAAAATTTGGTTAGAGGTTTCAAACAATGAATTACAGGGAAGGATTGACTATCTGCCAAAAGCGAAAAATTGGTGGGGGCCGGCAGGGCAAACGGGTCCGTGTGGACCAGATACAGAAATGTTTTATTGGGTTGGAAAAACAGAACCTCCGGAGTCAATCAAGCAAGGTGATCTGGCCGAGAGTCTCGATTGGGTTGAGATTTGGAATGATGTTTTTATGCAATACAACAAAAATGCAAAAGGCGAGTATGAGCCATTAGCTCAGAAGAATGTTGATACGGGCATGGGCTTGGCTCGGACGGTGGCAATTCTGAACGGCGTTTTTGACAACTATCAGACTGATATTTTTCTGCCGATCATTCAGAAAATCGAAAGTATTTCCAATAAGAAGCATGGTGATTCCGAGGGGTTAACGAAGGCCATAAGAATCATCGCAGATCATATCTGCGCTTCTTCGTTTGTTCTTGCCGAAGGCTTAGAGCCGTCAAATGTTGGCAGGGGCTATGTTTTGCGCAGATTGATCAGGCGCGCAGTCAGGTATGGCAAACAACTTGGCATTAATAATTCATTTTGTTCAGAAATAGCTGAGGTTGTGGCTGAGATCTATAAAGATGTTTATCCCGAGGTTTTGAAAAACATTGAGTTTATTAAATCGGAGTTGAATAAAGAAGAAGAAAGGTTCGGCAAAACTTTAGTGCAAGGGTTGAAGAGATTTGAAGAATTTGTGTTGCGAGAAGAGATAAGAAAAAATCCCAAGGGAATAATGAGGGCAGGAGGTGTCGCTTCGAGTCAGGGGATTTTGTATGGGAATGACGCCTTTTTGTTGTATCAGAGTTATGGTTTTCCCAAAGAAATCATGAAAGATCTTTGTCAAGAGAAGAGCATTCATTTTGAGGAAGCTGGTTTTGATGAGGCTTATAAAAAGCATCAAGAACTTTCGCGGACAGCTTCGGCTGGAATTTTTAAAGGCGGGTTGCAAGACCATTCGGAAATCAGTACGCAATATCATACCGCAACCCATCTTTTACAAGCAGCGCTGAGAAAAGTTTTGGGTGCGCATATTTACCAGAAAGGTTCAAACATCACGGCTGAAAGAATGCGTTTTGATTTTTCTCACTCAAAAGAAATTACCCAAGAAGAGCTACAAACGACCGAAGATCTGGTTAATCAGAAAATTCAAGAATCTTTGCCGGTGCATTTTGAGGAGATGACGGTCGAGGGGGCCAAACAAGCAGGTGCTTTGGGAGTGTTTGAGAGTAAATATGGGGAGAGAGTTAAGGTTTATTTTGTTGGTTCGCCCGAAGATTACTATTCTATTGAGATCTGCGGCGGACCGCATATCCAAAATACGAGAGAAATCGGCAGTTTCAAAATCAAAAAGTGTGAATCTATTGGCCAAGGAACCAAAAGGATTCGCGCCGTGATTCATGATGGAGAATCCAAGAAAAATTAATATCTCGGTGATATAATTAGATTGCTCTTTAATTAGTTAATTTTATAAGAAATAATAAGATGGTCAGGAAAATTGTTGATATAAAAATCAAAAAGGCAGAAGAAGCGATCTCGCCTGAAATAACAGAGTCAAAAGAAGCTGTCGAAGAAGAGTTTTTGAAAACAATCACGCAGAATTCTGTTGAATCAGTCGGTGCGGCTGCAGTTAAAAAACCAAGACGTCGAACAGCATCAACTAAAACCACGAAAGCGACAGCGGTATTGAAGAAAAAACCGACGCCGGTGAAAAGAAGGATTAACTTTTTGAAACCAGCGCTAGTGTTACTCGGCACTTCCCTTTTTGGTGTTGCTGTTTATGCCGTTGGGCTCGGTATTTCCAGTGTTAACATTGATCTTGAAACCGAGAAGGATTCTTTGTCGAAAAATTTCAATTTCGTTTTTAAAGAATCGCCGTCTTCGGTTTTTGATTCCGGTAAAATGCTTTTACCGCTTTATCAATTCAAGAAGTCATTTTCTTACACACAGAAGTATCGGGCTACAGGAGAAGGCGAGGGTTCTAGTTATGCCATCGGAGAAATGAAAATTTACAATGAAAATTCTGCATTAAGCCAGATACTGATTGCCGGTACCAGGTTTGAGTCTCGGGATAAGAAAATTTTTCGTCTGAGTTCAAGAGTTGTTGTTCCTGGATATAAATCTGAAAATGGCAAAACAATCCCCGGAGTTGTTGTCGCCGAGGTTCAGGCTGATCAGCCGGGTCCGGATTTCAATCTTGGTCCTGGAAGATTCATGATTCCCGCTTTTGCGGGCAGTTCGAGATTTGAAAAAATTTACGGAATTTCTGAGCAGTCTTTTTCCGGCGGCGCCTCGGGAAAAATTCCAATGGTGGTGAAGGCCGATCTTGATTCTGCAAAAGAAAAAATTATTGAGTACGCTTACAATACCGCCAAAGATGAAGTTTTAACCCAGGCACCGGATAATCTTAAGCTTTTGGATAAAGCCATACAGTTCACCCCAGGGGAGGTGTCCTGGCCGAGTGAAGGCGCTAAGACACCTGAGTTTAAGGTATCGATTAATGGAGAGCTGAGCATCTTTGTTTTTGATGAAAACGAGGTTAAGTTAAGGATAGCCGAGAGGCTTGAAGAAGATTCGAATATAAAAACAGATTTAAAGTCTGTTTCCTACGAACTCTTCTACGAGAATCCTGATTTTAATATTGATGATAATGTGTTGTCCTTGTCAGTTAAGGTGAAGAGGAATCTTTCGGCTATTGTCGATACGCTGGAATTCAAACAGAGGATTTCTGGAAAAACTATCGATGACTTTAAGGCGGAACTTTTGAAGCTCGAGGGCGTGGAAAAGATAAAAGTGTCAGTCTGGCCTTTTTGGGCACAGAGCGTTCCGGCTAACATCGACCGAATTAAAATCACATCCCAATAGTCAGAAAAGGGTTGATTTTTTTAGGCTTTTCTAATATAATGAAAGCCTAAAGTCTCGACAAAAATCATGCTTTTGGCAGCAAATTATGGCAGATAATAAAGCTTCTCGCCTTGAGGGTGTTGTTTCCGAGGCTTTACCAAACACCTTTTTCAAAGTCCAAATCAATGACGGCAAAGAAATTTTGACCTATCTTTCCGGCAAGATGAGAAAGAACTTTATCAAGGTTATGGTTGGTGATAAGGTCACTGTTGAGCTCTCGCCCTATGATGAGGCTCGTGGAAGGATTGTATTTAGGCGCTAGAGCTTTTTATTTTGGGATTTTCCAGAAAGAACTAATTTAGTAAACTCCAAATAGGATGAAGGTTAAGGCTTCTGTTAAGAAAAGATGTCTCAAATGTAAAACTGTCCGTCGGGAGGGTCGGGTTTATGTTATTTGTGAAAATAAAAGGCACAAACAGAGACAGGGATGAAAAATGAACTACTTGATTTTTCATCCGTTTTCAACGAAGCTGAAAATTGTCGATATTCCAGAAGGCGGAATCGACAATAAGCGGTCAGTAAAAATAAATCAAATATTTTAAAGTTATGCGTTTTGCCGGAGTAAATATTCCAGACGAAAAGAGAATTGAGGTTGCCTTGACCTATGTTTATGGCATTGGTCTGACAACTTCGAAAAAGATTTTGACTGAAGCCAGTATTGATTTTGATAAAAAAGCGAAAACCCTGAGTACCAAGGAGATGAGCCTTTTGAAAGATATTATCGATAAGAATTATCGCGTTGAAGGTGATTTAAGGAGAGAGATTTTTGCTAACATCAAGAGATTGAAAGACATTAAGAGTTATCGTGGGGCGCGGCACTTGAAAAAGCTTCCGGTTAGGGGCCAGAACACGAAGCATAATTCAAGAACTGTCAGGGGCAACAAGAGGGTGACCATGACTTCGGGCAGGAAAGCTTCGGCACAAAAGACTTAATATGGGCAAGAAAGCAGTTATAAAAGAAGATGTTTCCGAGAGTTTAAAAGAACAGGAAAAGATTGAATCGAATATCAAAAAATCTTCCGGTTCGGCTTCGGCGTCAAAGAAGTTTGAATCTTCAAAATTTTATATTGCCTCGACTTACAACAATACGATTATTACAGTAACGGATGATAAAGGTGCGGTTTTGGCCTGGAGTTCTTCTGGTAATCTTGGTTTTAAGGGTCCGAGAAAAGCGACTCCTTATGCCGCGACCAGCATTGTTGAGGGCTTGATTCAGAAACTAAAAAAGTTTGATCTCGGAAAGATTTCAATTTTAGTTAAAGGCGTTGGCGGCGGTCGCGAAGCCGCGGTCCGGGCGTTGATTAATCAGGGCCTGGATATTCAATCGATTAAAGATGTCACTCCGGTTGCGCATAACGGTCCGCGTCGTAAAAAAGCCCGTCGAGTTTAATTATTAGCCATCAGTTAATTTTTAATATGCCATTTGTTTTCGGTCCAAAAGAAAGAAAAAGCCGCGCCTTGGGAGAAAATCTTTTCCTCAAAGCGGAAAGGTCTGCTTCGCAGAAGTCTGCCATGGTTAGGAGGGCCTATCCGCCAGGTATGCACGGTAAAAGGAGAAGGACGCTTTCTGAATACAATATGCAGTTGAGGGAAAAGCAGAAACTGAGATTTTTTTACGGTCTTCAGGAAAAAAGAATGAAAGATTATGCCGAGCTGGCAAGGAAGTCGCGGAAGATTTCGGCTTCTGAGTTTTTATTCAGAGTTCTCGAGCTGAGATTGGATAGCGCCCTGTTTCGTTCTGGTTTGGCGCTTTCAAGATCGGTTGCCAGACAGGTAGTGTCTCATGGTCACCTTATGTTGAACGGCAGAAAGGTTAATGTGCCGTCAATAAGTCTCAAACTTGGAGATGAAGTTTCCGTCTCAGTGAACTCGAGAACTAAAAAAATCTTCGAGAAGGCTCAGGATCGGATTAAAAATTCTGATACTTCAAACTGGATCGAACTCGATAAGGGCGGATGGAGTTTCAAGTTGAAACAGTTTCCGTCTCTTGAGAATGGCAACATGAATTTTAAGCTTCCTTTAGTGATCGAATATTATTCTCGATAATTATTTTTTTATTAATATTTTTTGAAATATGATTTCATTACCGCAAAAAGTTAATGTCGTTTCTCATTCTGAGACCGATGCTGTTATTGAAATTGAGGGCCTTCATCCGGGTTACGGCTTGACTTTGGGTACGGCCTTGCGCAGGGTTCTACTTTCTTCTTGCGAAGGCGCGGCCGTAGTTTCTTTCCGCTTGAATAATGCGCCTCATGAGTTTTCATCCTTGCCGGGAGTCAAAGAAGATCTTGTTGAGATTTCTTTGAATCTTAAGAAACTCCGCTTCAGGGTTTTTGGTGATGAGCCACAGGTTTTGACAGTGGTCGCCAAAGGAGAACGTGAGATTAGAGCCAAGGATATAGCCAAGAACTCTTCTGTTGAGATTGTTAATCCTGAAGCCGTGATTGCCACCCTGACAGATAAAAAAGCGGTTTTTGAACTTGAGTTGATCGTGGAAAAAGGCATTGGTTATTCGACGATTGAGGAGAGAAGGAGAAAAGAAAAGCTTCCAATCGGCATGATTGAGATTGACTCCAATTTTTCGCCACTGAGCTTGGTTAATCTTGAAATAGAGAATATGCGTGTCGGCGAAAAGACTAATTACAATCGCCTGAGACTTACGATTAAAGCTGATGGTTCACTGGATCCATTGCTGGCTTTTGACCACGCGATTAATATTCTTGTTGGCCAATTTTCTGCATTAAAGGCCGAAGAAAACGAAACAGAAGAGGGCCCAACTTCTTTCTCTAGTCTGAAAGACGGATCCGAGGTTTCTTCTGTGGTTTTAGAGGAGACTTCTTTGTCGGGAAGGGTTTTGGCTGTTTTGAAGCAGCATCGGATCAAGACGGTTGGAGATCTTGGGAAAACCAGCGTTGATAAGATAAGGGCTTTCAAGGGACTCGGTGACAAAGCGGTTGAAGAGATCCAGGAAGTAGCTAAAGAATACGGTATCGTTCTGAAGTAGAGATATTTTTTAGGACTTATGGTTTATTGCTTTTGAGATATGAGACATCAAAAAACAAATAGAAAGTTTGGCAGAAAAGTTGGGGACAGGAAATCCTTTTTAAAGGGTTTAGTTCATAACTTGGCCATGAAAGAAAAGATCACTACGACGCTATCGAGAGCTAAGGAGCTCCAGAAAGTCGTCGCTCCCTTTATCACTCTTGGCAAGAAGCAAACACTGGCAAGCTATCGCTTGCTTTTACAACGGTTGCCAAAAAAGTCAGCGGAAAAAATTTACAAGGATATCTCGCCGAGGATGAAAGACAGACGCGGAGGCTACACTCGTATTGTCAGGCTAACGAGCAGGATGAGGGACGCTTCGCCAATGGCAATCATCAGTTTTGTTGAAAACGAAGTAAAAGAAGCGAAAAAATAATCAATGATTCAAGCAGCGAAAAAAATTTACGAATTTGACGCCAAAGATAAAACCATGGGGCGTTTATCAACGTCGTTGGTTAGGATTCTGGTTGGCAAGGATTCTGCCAGCTATCAAAAAAACTGGCCCCTGGATCGCGAAGTGAAGGTGAAGAATATCGCCAAGTTAAGATTTACTGGCAGAAAATATTCGCAGAAAGTTTATCATCATCATACTGGCTATATTGGTCATCTGAGGACGGAAAGACTGAAAGTTCTGTTTGAAAAAGATCCCGGAGAAGTTTTCAGAAAGGTTTTGAGGGGTATGCTGCCAAAAAACAAGTGGCGTGACAGATTATTAAAAAGAGTGAAGTTTGTTTAGGGTTTTAATATGGAAGAGAAAAAAACAAAAACTGAAGAAAAGAAAAAGGTTGCAAGAAAACCAAGGGCCGTGAAGCCAGTTTCAGCCACCAAGCCGGTGAAGAGCGAAATAACTAAAAAAACTGTTTCCGATGAGAGATACACCCGTTCTTTGGGCCGGAGAAAAGAAGCTACTGCGATTGCGAAGATTTTTGTATCAAAAAAGGAGATCAAGGTTAATGGGAAAACCTTGAATGATTATTTTAAGGTTCTGGAAATGCAAAAAATTGTTCAGGACGCTTTGAAAGTTTCGGATCTGATCGGCAAAGTCGGCGTTGAGATTACCACTAGGGGTGGGGGTATGAGAGGTCAGGCAGAAGCCGCAAGATTGGCAATCGCTAGGGCTTTGGTTAAACAAAATCAAGAATACAAAAGAACATTGAAACTCAAAGGTTTCTTGTCCAGAGATGCCAGAGAAAAAGAAAGAAAAAAGTTTGGTCTGAAAAAAGCCCGCCGAGCATTTCAATGGAGTAAACGCTAACTGCTTAGCGTTTACTCCGGTTTCCGCCTATGGCGGAAAATTG
>MHHX01000020.1 GCA_001817215.1 Candidatus Brennerbacteria bacterium RIFOXYC1_FULL_41_11
AATCCTATCAAAAACAACACTCCCAAAAATCCTCCCAGAATAAACGATCTTTGGTGCGAAAAAAACGAAATCGCCGGCACAATCCAAACAATATTGTCATTAGTATTTTTTTCGCTTGGTTTACCGCCCGTCCTTGAATCAAGATGAGAATATTCAAATTTTGGGTCGACAAAGTTGCTAACTAAAGCCGCCCCCCAGCCCGTTGTTCGGCTATCCTCTTTTATCTCTTCGAAAAACCTGAAGTATCCTAAACCGGCACCGAATAAAACCAGAAACACAAATGCCAAAGCCAGTATTTTTCTGTGGAAAAACTTTTTGCCAAGTTTAAAAAGACCGAAAACCAATCCCAGATTAAAAATAATTGTCGGTAAATGCCAGGCAATCGAAAGAGAAGCGCCAGCTTTTAATAAAATCGCGGAGATGAAATTTACCAAAAATGGGTAGCTCAATACTCTCCCGCCAGCCACTGGTTGATCTAATGTGAATGGATCTACGCCAGCCAATCTTTGCACCATATCTAAATGGTAAGCACCATCTCCCCAACCCTTCAAAATTCCAAACGGATAACCATCAGCATCAAACAACATTGATTGCAAGCTCAAGATTGCCACAACCGCACCAATCAAAAACAAGATCGTCTCGATAGAAAAAAATCTCCTGAGCAACGAACGAGTCGGATTTCGTAAAAGCAACCTTTCGAACCGGGCTACAACTCCATCTCTGAACTTACCAAAAACCCCCGTCTCAAAAAATACAACCGAAGAATGCGGTAAAGAGGAGCGTAGCGCGCCGTAAACAGAACCAAGAATACAAAACACAACCAATCCCCCAAAGAGACTCTCTAATAACAACGATAAAGCTAAAACCACATAGCTTGAGATAACTAAACCAAGCCCGAAAGAAAAAATTATTTTTCCGAACCGGAAAGAAAAATTGTTGTCTGAATCGCCCGCTTTTCTTAACAACCAATCCCAAAACAAACTGCCCCCCA
Source organism: Candidatus Brennerbacteria bacterium RIFOXYC1_FULL_41_11 (assembly GCA_001817215.1). GTDB lineage: Bacteria > Patescibacteriota > Minisyncoccia > UBA6257 > Brennerbacteraceae > UBA10122. Next base: position 992 of record MHHX01000020.1, read on the forward strand.
AAAAACTTAATCCGAGAAAAACAACTGACAGCATTGATGATTATTCAATCCACAAAGACTCTTCTTTCAAATACTGAACCACTTGCTTTTGATAATTTTCCGGAAGATCGCTCAATAGCATTCTAGTCGCTTGTCTAGCCTGTTCTGGCTGATTTAATATCGCGTATTCACGAATCAAAAAAATGCTGTTTCTGATATAAACATCCGGGGGCAAGTTCGGCGTCATGATCAAGCCTTTCAACTGAATGATAGCTTCTTGATGTCTTGCGCTCAAAATCAAGCTTGAGATCAAAAGCTCCCATTCGCCAAGCCTCTGTTCAAGATTAAATCCGCGCTTTTCTGCTTCTTGAAGAAATTGATTCATCTGGTCGACGCTCCCCCACCGCGCCTCATATTCAGCTTGATAAAACCAAAAACTCGCAATATTGGAGTTCAAACGGACCAACGTATCAGCATGATTTTTCGCTTGATCTTTCAAGTTATTTTTCAAAGCCAGCAAAAATAGATGTTGATACGCATCTTCTCTTTTCGGCGCCAATAACACTGCTTGTTTGAGAAAAGCGTATGTTTTTGATCCCAAAACACCAGAAGAAGAAACATCAGTCCCCGATCTGGAGGCCGCGGCCGCGGCGCCGACAACCATATCATAATCTCTCGGATGAGATTCAAGGTCTTCTTCCATATTTACCAATATCTTTCCAACGAACTCTTGAAATTCTTTTGTCTGGATAACCATCGAATCAACCGCGCCATAATCCTCCAGACGTCGATAGATAGAAATATCAACCTCTCTGTTCAAGAAAGTGTTTAAACCCCTAGCTCTTTCATAATAGCCAGCAGCCTGCTTCAAGGCTTCGGAGGGAATCGCCGATGGCGACATGGCGAAAGCTGATAGAGCCGTATTTGAAGACGCCGCCTTTGGCAAAGCCACGCCAAAAATAAAGCTTGAAACAAGCAGCATCGATACCACATAAAAAGCCCATGGCGGCAATGTTTTATTAAAAACCAAACTTGACTGATCGTTAATCGCTTGATCTTGTTCAGGATATAACAACCAATAACCCAGGCACAAAATCAAAAAAAACATTATGCCCGAAGTCGGCATCTCAAAAAGAACCAAGTTCTGAACAAAATAAGCCCCAAGAAGAGAGATATACAACGACCTGATCAAAAATTCACTTTCACCATTTTCCTTGTTTCCTTCTCTGGTTTTTGACCAAAGAAATTTCAATCCTTGCCAACCAAGAACTGCAAAAAGACTGAGGTAAGACGAAAGCCCCAAGATTCCCCCAGAGTTTAAAAGATCAATAATTTTGTTATGAGGACGATCAAAAATCGACATCTCATAAGTATGAATGTCTGGTATGAAATGCTGATTAAAAGCATAGATAAAATTTTCCAAGCCCCAACCCAGAATCGGTTTCTCAAGAAAAGCATTCCAGCCGATCCCCCAAACAATCAAACGAGGTGTCGGAATTTCCCATAAACCGTAAATTCTTGAAGCGAAAAATGGAGAAATTTTTTCCCAGACCTGAGGCAAAAACCTGAGCGAAGCAAAAATGATGATTAATACAAGCAAAACCGACAACCCCAATCTGAAATACTTCCCTCGGCGAAAAATCAAAACCAAACCGGCAAACAAAACCAAACCGCTAGCAACGCCAATCCAAGCGCCCCTGGTGCCGGAAAGAATCACTAAAATCAGAGAGAAAATAGCCGCGCCAAGGAAAAGAAAACGAGAATTTCCTTGATAATCTTTTTTCTCAGCGACTTTAAAACCAGAATAGCTCAGAAATAAAATCCCGTTCAAAAAAAATAAAGCTAGAAAATAAGTGCCCAAAAAAGCCGGGTTGCCGAAAGTACCCGCCAATCTTATTTGATCGCCAAAATTTATATCTCCCGGCAAAAACTTGCTCGCTAAAGCGTAAAGTCCGGTGATCAGTCCCGCTACGGAGTTAATGCTCAAAAATCTCAACCAATCTCTTTCAAAGACAACACTTGCCATCACAAAAAACAAAAAAAGATGAAGGTACCAGAACAGCCCGTCCATTCTTTCCGCTTTTGACCAAAACGCCAAGCTAGGATCGACACTGAAAATCGTTGATAAAATCATTGTTAAGCTCCAGCCCAAAAGACCATAAAACAGAATGTTTTTTCTCGGAAAAAAATTTTTATCGACAACCAGTAACGCCACGAATACCAATCCGGCCATCTGGATCAAAGCTTCAAAAAATATTGCCTTTGGAAAGACAAAAGGAAAAAGGCTGTTGACAGAGACAATCAATGGCGCAAACAAAGACGCATAAAGTAAAAACTTCAACGCCGAAACCAAAAACATCTTGTTACGATTGAAAAAGTTGCGCATAATCTTTCATTATACAACAAAATGCCCTGTAAAGCAGGGCATTTTGTTGGTTTTTGAATCTTTATTTCAGACGCTCGGTGTCGGAGACGCGGAAGGAACCGGAGAAATTCCCGGTGGCAATGGTTTGCCGACTTTTCTCAAGGCTTCTTGCAACTGCCTGATCAACCCCTCAACCACGCTCCTTAATCTCGAAACTTCTTCATTTCCAATCCTTGGTGCTGAAATCTTGGCATTAATGACTCTTGCCTCAACGCTGCCGTTGACTTCATTAATATCGCCCATAACATCGACTTTATCACCAATCTTCATCTCAGAAAAACTCCAGTCGCGAAGCTTGCCGACAACAAAACTTGTCGAGCTTGAAGTCCTGACCGGAATATTCAGACCCCAAACCTTAACGGCAAAAGTTGTTCCGGAAACTGACAAAACCTCGGCATCAGTAATTTTGACATTGCCACTGGCAGAGATAACAAAACTTTTCTGGGCCCTACCCTCGCCAATCTCTGAAATATCCGGCAACTTAAAGCCTTTTTCCCAGGCTTTCAGCTGTTCAAAAACCTCTTGCGGCTTGAAAGGCGCTTTCTGACCACTACCCTGGCCTCTCGCATTGTCGTTGTCCGCAAAAGCAATTGCTGAGCCAAAAGCCAAAACCGCGATGAAAACAAATAAAAATAATCTTTTCATAACTTTAACTTAATATCATTGCCCGAATCCAATTCGGTTAACTGCGACTATTGTTAATTATATTTTAAAGCAGAACGGGATATTTTCAACTCTACTTTATGTTTTTGACCGAAATATCAAAAGAATCTTACAAAAAGCCGGCGGGTAAGTACCTGCCGGCTTTTCACTAAGCCAAATCGTGGGGACTCTCAGGCAACGCTGCCGGGTATTCTGTATATACACACCCAGCAACAGAGACAGCTTTAGGATCCACCGGCGAATCTGGCGACTCCTGAGAAACAGAATCCCGCCTTCCGCTCCAGCAATAAACCCCAACAACAACAACCAGAAGCACGATCGCGGCTGCAAGGAAAAGTTTCATTTCTTCCTCCTCAGAAGATTTTGTTGAAACTTACTTTTCATCATTAAACAAGATTATTCCCAAAAAGCAAGTCCCAAACAAAATCCCAGCCTAATTCAATATAAGAAAATAGGTTAAGTTGACAAAATCTATTGATAAGCTAAACTTCAAAAGCCGTTTATCAAGCGGCTCTTGAATTCATTCTTGACTTATTATCACAAACAAGATATTAATGTCATGTCCACCAAAAACCCAAGGAGAAAAGATGCAGAGAACCATTGCCAAATTCCTTTTCAAACAGCATGACGAACTGATCTATACTTTTGAGGTCAAAAAATGGGGTGAAGTTACTGTCAACTGCAACGACGAAACCCCTGAGGGCTGGGAATTAACACTGGATATGAATGAAGGCGATCAGTTCAGCGTCACGCTCGGAATCGGAAAATCCGTAAACCTTGGCGGTTTAGTCGTTAAGATCAACAGGATTATCCGAAAAACCAACTAAAAAAACAAGCTTCTCTCGAACGAGAGAAGCTTGTTTCATTGCCATGGTTGAAAAAACATAATTTCTGGGTTATATTCTTTAAGTTCGATATCCCACACTATTTTTTTGGAGGAACAATGCAAGTTCATCTGCGCGTCACAGGAATCTATGGAAAGAAAGTGAAAATCGAAATATTCGACGGCAGCAAACTGCTCGCCGAACAGAATATCAAGAAAGACTCTTCGATCCCTGGCGCCCGGCAGTTCAACAACGCCAGACCAGGACAGACGTTCACTGGCAAGATCGATGAAGACCACAACATCATCGAGGTCGGCTCCCCAGCCTAAAAGATTTCAAGCCGCTGGAAAACCCAGCGGCTTGACCATTCTTATGATAATAAAAAGTCCCGCTTAGGCAGGACTTTCTCGTTGTGTTTCTTCCGGCTCTGCCGGAGCTTTTTTAGCCATAAGCATTAATTTATCTCCACTTCCCCCAGCCACATCAACCATGACTGGCTTTTAACAATGCGGACACAAACTTTCCTCCGACTTGCGGTCAAGATACACAGAAGCAGAAAAATTTTTTCCGCAATGCGGACAGCTCACAGTTCCAGAAACAAACATAGCAAACTCCTTTCTCTAAGAAATTATTATATCAAAAAGGCTCCAGTATCACACTGGAGCCTTTTGCGTTTAGAATATGCTCGAAATCAGCGTGAACGCGAAAGAACAACACAAAACCACAAATAACGCGACAGCGCCAACGAGGATAAATACCCTGTCAATCTTATGTTGTTCTCGTTCTCCATCGCTCTCGACAGTGATCTCAATCCGAGGAACGCTCTGACCCCAGAATCTCGGCCCATATTCTCGAAGAGCCGCTTCCACGCATTGACTGATTCGACGTTCATCCTCTTTTTCATAAGAGCAAACATATACCTTTAAAATCCCGCCCACTTCTTCAATCTCAACCACACGGATCCTTCTCTGTCCAACTCGCACCCCCAAATCGCCTTCGATCCAAAGTTCAAACTCTTCAATATCTTGTGAATCCATTCTTCCTCCGTTTCTGGTTTAAGAAGTCAACGCGACTCCTTTTTATGCTTTATTTATACACCTAAATCAATCTTGCGTCAAATTATTATTTGATTTTCAAAGCTCTTGCCAAAATGCAGAAAATGTTTTATATTTTCCATACAAATCTTTCCGTCGGAGGAGTAAAAAATGACCGTAATGATCTTAACCCCACCTACCCAATCCACCAATGTTGCCACCGCACTCGTCAAAGAAAAAAACGGCAAAAAAGTTAAGCTCAGCGTGACAACCGGCAATGGCGAGAGTTCTGTTTTCGACTTCGAGATCGGAACTCCAAGGGCCCCGGTTGATGTTCAGGGGCAATTGCAAAATGCTGGCGTGGCGGCAATGTTCAGAGTAGAGCTTGACGCCAGGGGCTCAAAACTCATCCAAATTCTACCCGATATGTAAGCATCAACAAAAGGCGCTGGTATCACCCAGCGCCTTTCTGTTATTTGACAACAAACAAACATAGTCTTATAATAAATCAGAAAGGAGATTGCTATGGCAGATCGGAACGGACACTACTTTGTAATAGTCACAAATAGGTCGGGTAATATGATCAGACTCTCTATCTCGTCTGGTGCCAGGTATATAGGCCAGACGCATATCCAAATTGATGACAGCTCGATCAGCGGCATCAAGATGCTCAGTGAGGTCGAAGAGGGTGATAAGTTCATCATCGCCGGATACGTTGACGATGAAAATCCACAAGAACCGATCTTCGTCACCACCGCCATTTTAGAGAAACTGTAAGTTTGCACGCCAAAACTCCGCCCTATCGGGCGGATTTGTGATTTAACAAAACAAAAACATTTCAAAGCAGCCCGCTGTTCTCTGCTTTTGGCGTGCCGTTTATCTCGTTCCCACCGACATCATGCCCGTTTTTAACAACGCCGTTGTTCACTTGCCAGTTTGACAGTTCCTCACCCGAAACATCTGGGTTAATTCTTTCCATTGATGATTTCGTGGCATTATCCCCTGCCGGCCATTGACCAGCGTCACAAACTGTTTTATCAACAACCCTGCCAAAACTGTCAACCAGCTCAAAAACCTCGCAAACATTATTAATCGCGCCAGTGAAAATCAAATCAGCCGGAATATCTGAAACAGTACTGTCGTCTGTCCTTTCCAATAAATAATATCCTCCAGATGGGATCACGCCTGAAAGCTTAATGTTCGGCGAACCGGAAACAGATCGCAAAATCCAGCCGGTCAGTTCAACATTACTTTCCGAGTTATTAAAAATCTCCAGCCATTCGTCGCTAGTTGACGAAGCCGTACCCACCCAAGCAATCTCGTTAATCACCACGCTATTGCTTGCTTGCGGCTGTGGTGAAGGTTCTGGCGAAGGTGAAACAGACAATCTCAATGCCTGATAGCTTGGCTCGAAATAAAACTTCCGGGAATCGATCTGCCGCAGATAAAGGCCACTGTTTGAACCAGTTTCATAACTCCACAAACTGACAGTCAAAAAATCATTTTCATCGAGCTCCGAAGTTGGTTCTGATAACACATCAGATAAAATCGGCAGCTTGATAATCCATGAACTGCTCGTCGGGTATTCAACATGCGGCAAATGATTGTATTGATAAGCCGCGCGCTTGAATCCCGTCAGATTACAACCATCATAAACAAATCTCATACCGGATTTCGGCTCTTCCCTTGCCCAATAATCGCAGGTCTCACTGCCATAAAACCCGTAATTAACGTAAGCGAGATTTTGCGCACCATTGGCGGCAAACCACGCTTCATGCAGATGCGGATCAAAATCAAAGTATCGCCCGGCTTCTTGATTCAGATGAAAACGAATCTCAGTGCCGTAAGTATTAGGATCAGAGATCTCTTGAACCGGCATCACATACTCAAACTCGACTGAATAACCGGTATAAGCGCCTTCATAATCCGGATCGGCCCCCCAACGGAGCTGTTTAACTTGATTAACTGGATACGGCTTTGGCAAAACCAGCGCCTCGCTTTCATTTTCCAAAAAAGACGGATAATAACGAACATTGTCCGGAATCGGCGTTGAATTGTTATAAAGGGGCCAGTAAGCCAAAGTAATAAAATCATTTTTGCCGATTTGCCGGCCAAGCTTTTGTTCAATCGCCTCTCGCGTAATACCAACCTCAAGGTTTTCCGGAACCAAAACATAACTGCCGGTCATCATGGTCGTCGGCCATGCCTTAATTTGTTTCGGAAACTCACCTGATGAAGTGGCGCTTGGGTCACCGTCCAGATTCCAAAGCGTATTGGCAATGCCATAATCTTGAGCGGTTTGATCAATGATCAATGAAGTGCTGGTGGCGATGTTATATCTCAAAATCGGACGCTCGCCACCTTGCTGTTTTTCTCCGTCAGACAAAACAAAATCACTGTTCCAACCGGCGACAATCGCATGGTAATCATAACCAGAGAAAAGATAGCTAATCGTTAACTCAATTGTCAAAACCCCACCCTTTTCAGTTTCTAAATCAGTATTAAAATACCAAGCAACGTCGCTGAAAAATTGATTGTTTGATGACTGATAATTCACTCGCGGTAAGTCTTGAGTTGGCGAAGGTGAAAGCTCTGGAGACAAACTCGGTTCCGGACTCGGTGATGGTTCTTCAACAGGAGACGGCGAGAGCGAAGCTTCAGGCAAAGGCGATGGCGTTATCTCTGGAGTTGGACTTGATTGCGCTGAACCTGATTGCCCAGATCCGCTTGAGGGAAGGTTCGGCGTCTGCGCGTTCCAAAACTGCGGACTGGGAATTGGGCTTGATAAAGATGTTGGACTGGGAACTGGACTGGCAAAATCAGCCTCCGACTCCGCGGTTTCCTCTCCCAAAACAGAAAGCGCTGGAGAAACATCACCGGCCAAAGGACTTGGCAAAACAGATTTTAAACCCTCAAAAAGCGATGAAAAGCCGCTACCAGAATCACCAAAACCTTGATCTTGAGCTGGCGGCAAAATCTGCCCGCCCAGCAAACTGTTTCTTTGTTGAACCAGCCAGCTCCATAGCCGCTGATACCACGGCAGATCCTGTTCTTTCAACTGCTCATTTTTAACTTCTTCAAAAAACAAATTAATCACGCCAGCGCCATATTGAATTGATTTTGTTGATAATCTCAGCCAAGAATTATTATTAATAGTCTCATCTCGTATAGTAAAAGAATACTCACTACCGAACATCACGCTCCCCTTCCTTGAAGTTTTAAGCAATATAGGAAACCAACCGCTTTCATCTTTGTTTAATCCATAATAATAATCACCCAGGAGCTCATACTCTATTGGCTGGGGATTCTGATAACCACTCTGAACACCAATTGTATCTTTACTATAAAAATTATTATTAGAATATTTAGCCATACCATCAAAATAATCCCAAAGACCCGATAAAATAACCGGACTATTACTATTAAGCCCCTGACTTAAGCTGTGATCGGGATTTGCAAGGTTAAACTTGCTCGTCCAGTTTTCATAAACACTATCACCAACGTGTCCGTCGTTTCTTGTATGATCCGGCACTGATGCGTCTTGAATCAAATGCAGAACGTGCCCCAAAGCAAACATGGCTTTTTGTTTTTCACCTTTCAGCCAGTATTGTTTTGCCGCTGTCCAAGAAAAATCAGTTTCAGAATCAATATCAAGCTTAGTTTTTTCTGCACCGCTCAAAATCGAAGCCACTGGATATATGTCAGCCGTGGCCTTGTACACCAACCGATTCTGTTGTGAAGAATCACTAGCCCATTGTTTTGATGAAACCCAGTTCACAACTTTTTCAAGAATTTGCGCAAAAGCCAGAGGATAAGAATCAATCGCGATATCAGGTTGATACCCTCTCTGATAAACCGGGTCGTAAAAATGATTTATCCATCTTGGCGAGTCGTCTTCTCTGCGAGATGCATCAATCACAAAATTAACCAAGTCTACTGGAACTTTTTCAGAAAAATAAGAATTATAAAACTCAATGGTTTGTTTTGTTAAAAACCCATGCGTTTCATACGCATATCCCCTAGCAGTTTCCGGTAATAAAAATAGCGCGAAAAACGCGCTTATCAACAAAGTTTTTCCAAATCTTGTTAAAGATTCAGGAATTGTTCTAAACATTTTAAGCTACATGCTTTCTATTTTCCAAACGCCCGAATAATCATTGAAGTTAAAAATCATTGAATAATCAACAACGCCATCCCCGCCTTTTACTATATATTCAACACTAGAAGTTGAGCCAGTTTGACGGCTCGAGATCTCCATTTGACTTATCGTGGCTATCATCTGATTAATAATTCTTTCTTGTCTATTTTTCTCCAACCCTTCTTCCCATTGTTTCCTTGTCAAATAATATTCACTGTTCTCGTCTGTATTCAAAGCAAAATACTTGCTCGCCAGATCGATATCTCCTTGTTTCAACGCCGCAACAAGCAAGTCCAGAGTCTCTTGTGGTGTCTTGCCACCCCAGACATCCTGCCTCATCGCGTTTTCATAACGATCAACATAATACTTTTGATACAAACCATACTTCCATGCTTCAATCGCCCCAGGACTCAACCATTCAGACCAAACATGCACGCCTCCACCGACCAACAAAAAAACGGTCATTAAAATAACCGCTGATTTAAAAAACCTGCTCTTCAATTTTTTTTCTGGCACCGGAATTTTAAAATCCTCTCGCGCCATAACGTTATTATTCTCCGTCTGTTTTTCTATGCTGTCAACTGTTGATAACTTTTTTCCCATTAAACCACAAAATCCAAAATTACCGCTGAATATTGCCGGATATTAAAAACAGTTTGTCCATTATGTGCGCGATCGCGCATATAATGGACAAAAGAAATAATAACAAAATATCTCAACCATTAAGATCATTCAAACTCCCCTTTTTTGCCACTTCAAAAATATCAACACAATCAAGGAGTCCCAAACGCGAAATATCTTTTATAAAATATACCGGCAATCTGCTCCGACCAACCCAAACACTTTTTTGACGCATTTCAAAACCAAGATTTTTTAAGACCGAGCATAACCATCTCCGTTTTGATTTTTCTCTTTCTGGAATATCGAAAGCAATAATCTTTAAAACGCCATCAATCTCTTTTTTATAATCTTTTACTCGAGGCAAAAGTTTTCTTAACCTTTCATCAAGTTTCTTCAAATGCTCACGACCCTTAACCGTTAAAAATAAGCTGCCGTTCGGTTTATCTTTTGAAATAAATCCATCTTTTTTCAAAACATACAAGAGTTTAGACAACTTTCTCTTCGCTTTAGGTTTTTCATCGCTCAAAGAAAAAAAGAAATCAACCAATGATTTTCTTTTCTTGGCGGCCTTGGCTTCCTCATGTTCAAGTTTTTTGTATGATGCGCCATAACCGGAAACAGCAACCGCCTCAATAAAATTAAGGTTCATGAAAATTCCATTCTCGATAAATTTAAGAAGTTGGTATGTTATCTGGCCTTTCATATTTTATCTTTATTAATCCATCTTCCTTCTCTTATTTATTTTAAACCTTTTTCCTTTCCTGTCCATTATGTGCGCGATCGCGCACATAATGGACAGCTTAGAAAAACAAACCATAAACGTCTTGCAGGGTTTTCAGGTGATAAACTTCAGCAATAAACCAGTCCAATCACAAAAGCCCCGTAAGGGGCTTTTGTGATTGGCGAGCTTCTTTGGCAAGAACTCAACCAGCTGGTTTCTAAGCTACCAGAAAACTTTTTGCTAAACCGTGTTAGGAAGGATTAACGAAGGTGGCGCCAGTAAGTGGCAAGCCAACACCAACGTAGTTATCTTCCTCGACATCAGCAGAGGTCGTGTTATCAGACCAGCTGAGATCGGCCGCAGCATTAGCAATCTTGAGTTGAAGCGTATCGCCATCAGAGGCGAAGGATGAAGTATCAACCTCAACAATCAACTCAACAGAACCAGCAGCACCAATACTCAAGGTGTTGACATCAAACGCGAAATTGATAGTCGCGCCAGCCGCAAGGCTGTTGCCAGTACTTGAAGCATAGATAGTGCCAGTTGAAGCATTCTTCAATGTGACTGTGCCAGTAGCAGTTTCAGTGCTAGCAGCAATAGTCAAACGAATGTTGTGCGAAGTGTTGAACAGCAACGCTTCAGCAGAGTCAGCAGTGATTCTGAATCTCAAGGCCTCAAAAGTGGTACTTGGGTTCAGAGCCGTGCTTGACGGAGCAACGTAAGCCAAAGTTGGTTTGGTCTTAACGAGGGTCATGGTGTTGCCATTAAGTTCGTTAGTCGCAGAACTACCTGACTCCAAAGTCACGTACTGGCTAGAGGTTGAACCTTTAGCAGAAACGTTAGTTGTTGCTGTGGCAGTACCATCAGTAACTTCCAAGCTGAACCTTTGCTTGCCGCCATCGGCAGTAAAGGTCGCGTTCGAGTTATCTGTAGCATCAGCCTTAACAACAACAGTTTTTGAAGTATTCTTCAGAACAGTAAACAGACCAGCTGAGTTATCAAACAAAGCGTAGTCCATTGTCCAAGCATTGGTCGCTGAAGTCGCAGTTGAGACAGTAAATGCTGGGACTGTGCCAACAGCAGAACCGTCAACATACAGCTTCACGTTCCTGAAGTTGCCTGGGTAGTCTGAGGAGCCAGACTCAAAGACTTTAACTCTGGTGACTTTGATATCCTCGGCGTTACTGGCAGTAAACTTCCAAGCGCCAAGTATTTGCTCGGTCTTGCCAGCAACAATGTAGGTTGAGTCAGGCATGGTTGGAGATGCTTCGTTAGCAATGGTCAAGGTGGCGCCAGCAACAACGTCAACCAATTGACCGATAACATTGCCTGAACCATAGGTTGCGGCGCTGTTGGTGGTTAAACCAGTGGCGTCAATACCAACGATTCTGGCAGCGTCGTCCCCACCAGCTGCCCAAGTAGTAACATTGGCAGATGAAAGGACGTCGCCTTTCAAATCCAACTGAACTGACTGGCCAGCAGCAACCTGCAAACCAGTTGAGAAGTTGAAGACATTATCTCCGCCTGTAGTTGTTGAAGGCGAAGCAATGACCTGACCATACTGGGTCGCGCCATTCCACAACGACAGGTTGGAAAAAGCATTACCCAAGCCCTCAGCACCAGCATCATCAACGGTCACGGAATTAACCCTGACTGCTTGTTCAGCAGGAGCAGTGATCATCCATGAAGCCAAGACAACGCCCTGGGCGCTGATAACAGTGGTGATATTAGCCACAGACGGGTTTAAGGTCGCGGCTAATGTACCTGAAGAGATTGAGATAGCATTGCCAGCTTGGGTTGAAGACGGAACATCGAGTGAAGCTCCGGATGACATCTTGACGCCGTTTGAGGCGTTAGCGTCAACCAAGGAAGCTGTGATCACTGATGAAGTCGTCAAGGTGCCAGTAAGATCAGCGACAATCGTCACGATCTTAGTAACACCAGCTGGGAAAGTGTAGTTACCAGAGAAAGTCTGGTTGGTGTTGTCGGCAGGAGCCGCAACAGTTGAGCCAAGCTGAGAACCCTCAACGAGAAGTTTCAAGTTCGAAACAATCAAGTCAGCTGAGTCGTCAACTTTGGCAACCAAAGACGAAACTCTGATATCTTCACCAACAGCTTTGACTTCAAACCTAGCGATCTCCATGTTGGTCGCGTTCAAAGAAAGCGGACCGGTCGGAGACGAAACGGCTCTGGTCGTAGTGACAGAACCCTCGTTGATTGAGGTTGTGCCAGCAGCCTTAGCGTTTGAGAGAACCCAAACGTTAGCCGCGTTAGTCTTCAAGTAGACATTGTAATTGGAGTCCATTGAAACAAAGTCTGCGGACTGGCCAATCTGGAAGTAGAAGTTCCTTCCGGAACCCTTCATGATGTCAGCTCTCAAAGACACGGTCTTGGTTTGGCCTGAGGTGAAAGCCAAAGGCGCAGCTGACAGATCAAAAGCAACTGATTTGTCATTGGCCATCATGGCAATAGTTGAACCAACCTGAACACCGTCAATATAAAGCTTCAAATTCTGCAAAGCATCGTAATCAGCTGTGCCAACCATGGTAAATCTCATGTAAGAGACTTGTTGGGCCTGATCAGAAGCAACTGCAGAAAACCTGAAGACTTCATAACCAAGAGCACCAGCATCAACGGTGGTGTTGGATGATGGGACAAAGGTCTGGATGGTCATGCGACCAAGGTCGGAAACCTGAGCTGTCTGCATAACATTGCCATGCATCGGGAAGACGCCGGCAACAGCAGAGGCATCAGAAACGACATCGGTGGCAGCCATCAAACCAAACTGGAAGGTCTTTCCAGAGGTTGTACCGTTTGCCAAATCCATTTTCACCACAACATCAACGTATGATCCGGCAGGAACCGAGAACAAACCAGCTGAGTTGGTGAAGGTGAAGTAGGCTGAAGAAACAGAAGGAGCTTCGCCGACACGAACGTTATTAACATAAAGATACATGTTAGAAACGTCAGCATCAGCAGAAACGCCGGTTCTGTGGACTTTCAAGGTAGTGACTTTAGCAGCGCCAGTAACGGGAGCTGTAAATCTCAAGGTGGCAACTGAGGCAAGAGCCTGGGCGCCTTCGGCCGTGGTTGAATCAGCAACCAAGGTTGTTGCGCCTGGGGTCAAAGGAGACATGGCGACAGAGACTGAGCCAGCCGGAACTGGAGAGACGCCTGGAATGGTTGAGCCGTACAGAGCGTTAAACTTCGCTCTTGTGGACGGGCCAACAAAACCAGTACCTTTGGTCAAACCATTCGGAGTCAGAATCTCTGATGTGTATTTCTCCTGAAACTTCACCACAGCGGCAAAAGTCAACGGGCCAAAATAGCCAGTGACTTTACCTGAAGGGTAAACAACTGTGTCCAAAGCCAAACCTTTCTGAAGAATCGTCACTTCGGCATCAGACATTCCTTGCTTCAAGGCCTTGGTCAACATGCCGACTGAAGAGCCGGATCCTGAACCACCTTGTAAAGCAATAAGCTGAGCCTGTAAAGCTGCAATTTGAGCTAAAAGCTCTTCAATGGTAACGGCCATGGCTGGACTTGAACCAGCGAGCATAGCGAAAACCATGAAAGCAGCAAAGATTTTTCTGTAATTAGACATTATTAGTGTTTGTTAATTTTTTTGACCAAGTTGAACTTGGTCAAACCTCTTTCACTTTTCAGCCTCTTGCACGACAAGCGAACAAGAGATCGACCAAAAAGCAGTCTATCGACACAAAGAGGTTTTTACTTTTTCTCTTCCCCGTCGTAAAACGGATTAGAGTCAAAGTTTTCCCCGGGAAAACTTTAGTTTACCTTGTAACGATTAACATAAAATGAAATCGCGACAAGGATGACAAAGGATTTTAAGAATTGGATTCTTTTGTTGAATCAAATTCGGGCAATCCCAAACCCCAGAACAGTTATCGACCCCATCTCATTAAAAGAGAATCTCCTGTCCCGCTTAGAAAGGCAAGAAAGTGTTGAAGAAACGAAAGGAAACACAAAAACTTCCCTTGCCAAGCCGAACAGAAAGTTATTTAACGATAGTAATTTTGTATTAAAAGATTTAAAAAAACTTAAGAAAAAACTCACAACAGATTTTCAGCATCGCAACCTCAAAAGAAATTAAACCGCTCAAAATACAACTCCAATATCCATAACCACGCGCCCCCGTTTATTCTTCTCCTTGTTTGCTTTTGACAGCCTCCTCCAGCAGCCAAATAGTCTTAACCTCCTCTAATAAAAAGACGCAAAAACAAGAATTTTATTACAGCTTTTTCGCCTTAAAATCACCGCAATACACCCTAGAAAAGCGGATTTTATTATACCAAATATGGAAACCAACGGTCAACCAAGCAATGCATAAAATAGCCTATTATCAAACACTCTCAGTCTTTGTTTTTAAGATAAAAAACAATATCAAACTCAAAACCCTGAGGAGTCTGAGAAAAAGACGACAAGGGCAACTCCAGTTTGGCAAAAACACCAAGCGACTGAATCGCAGCCTGAAAAGCCAGGGCGCTATTCTGATTTTTTGAACGAGCTTTCATTTTTATCTGTCTTGACGATTCTGACAATGACAGGCGAACAATTTCAACGCCAGAGCTCTTGGCCGAGGAAAGAATCGGTGACAAAAAATCCGACCAGTTCTGATGTTTCTTTTCAAGAGCCGCAATCTGTTGAACATTCTGATTAAAATCCCTGGCCTCTTGATCAAGCAGCATAATCTCCTCTGCTCCCGGTATATTCTTTAATGAATTAAGCTGATCGGTAATTTTTGCCCTTTCTCTTGAAAGCACTAAAAAAACCGAACCGAGAATAATGACCACCCCTGAAATTCCGGCAAGGCTGATCTTGCTCCACAAAGAAACAAAGTTTGAAAGTTGTTTGTCTCTATAAATTTTCTCTGTGCCTTCTGGCATTAAGCTGATAATATCGTCAAGCTCTCGCGGAATTAGAGAGCCTCTCAGGCTGGCGCCGAGCAAACCGGAAAAAATATCCGAAGGACGATCGCTTGAAACCACTGGCAGAGCTATCACCACGTGATGGAGATTAAACTTTAAAGCGATAAAATCTTCTAACTCTTTCTTCAACGTCGGCGAAAATAAAGAAAAGTTTGTAACCTGTTCCTGACCATGTAAAGAAAAATATTCAATAATTCTTTGAACTTCACGGGCGAGAATCGTCTCAAGATTTTCGCGGGTGATTTTTTGATCCCTTGCTTCAGGAATCTCGTCCCAATAAAGATAAAAATCAAAGAAAAGTTTTCCGGCCTTGCCGACAAGAAAGCTCATGCCGTCCTCGCCAATCTCAACCAAAAGCAAGGTGATATTCTTTTCAATAGTCTGAGAAAAATAATTGAAGTTACGCAAAAGGCTCAAAGATCTTGATTCCAAAGCCAAAGCCTGGAAACCAACCTGAGCCAAACAATCAAGAAAAGCATCAATCTTGGCTCGCGGCGCCACTCCCGCAAGAAACTCTCTTTGCAAAGTTTTCAGGTTAACGCCGAGATTCTGCCAGTCAAAATAAGCTGAGTCAAGACTGATCGGCATGGACTGGGAAATATTCAAACGAACAGCCTCATCGAAAGACACGTCACTGATATCCGGCAGCTCAAGAACATTAAAAAAGAAGTTTGTCGCCGGCAAGGAGACAATAACCGGCGAGCATGCCTTTTTCGAATCATCGCAATGAGCTGCCTTTTTTATCTCAATCAGGGCGCTGATCAAACCAGCACGATTCTTCAACTCCCCCTTGACTACGACTCCTGGTTCGAGCTTGATCTCAGCAAAGATTCTGACCTTCAAATCATATTTTGAAATCAAAAGATAGCGAACATTTTTTTCGCTAATTTCAAGCGCGCCGAATTCCTCCTCGGGCACAAGTTTTTTCAAAAAATCCTTAAACCAAGTGTTATTGACGCTGTTTTCCGCATCAACAGCTTCTCTTTGAGATTGCAACTTTGAGTGATCTTTTTCTTCCATTTCTTTTATTATACCCCACAGAACATTTGTTTTTACTACAAAGCAGATTCTTGCCAAGAAACAATTGTCAACTTGCCCGTCACGACATCACGGACAATGTTGGCCTGAATCTTTTTTCTCGCATTCGAAACAATCCCCGTTGAAGTGATCATGCTAAAATTAGTTTGCGGAGCATCCGTCTCAACAACAACCGTTGTTGAACCATTGCCAACAGCCAAATTATACCCGGCAGAAGAAAAATTTTTGTTTAAAGACAAACGATAGATGGCATCGTAAATACCAGACTCGGCGACCCAAAAAGCTTCCTGCCCCTTAAGCCGTGAAAAACTTGAGGAGTTTTCAAGATAACTCAAAAAACCCATACCCATTGATAAAACCGTAACGATCAGGGAAATGCCAAGAGTCAGGGCAATGGCTGAAAATCCATTTTTAAAAGCTTGGTTAGTTGCAAGAAACTTCTCGTGCATAATCATTATTAAATTATAACAAGAAAATTATTTGAGAATTTATTTCACTGATCTGATATTTACAACTTGAACATTATGATTTTCAAACCCAAATTACAGAGATTCAATTTTGATCAAGTCCGTCGCCACGACGATTCTCAACTTATTTGTTCTCACTGGCCAGCAAGACATCAGCCAAAGATGGGATTTGCCGTCAGGGTTTTCAACTTTAAAATCCTTCGGCACAACAACTTTTAAACCGGAGACTCGGTATAAATATTTTTTTCCCTCTGAAACAACAATCACTTCATCCCCGGCTTGAAGTTTTTCCAACAAAGCAAAAACAGAGCCGTAGTTTCCGCGATACCACGGATAAGCAGAAGAGTGTCCAAGAAGAATAGAAACGCCGGAACCGGTCTCTTGATCGCCAAACCCTGCCGAATCAGGATAATGAATCACGCCTTTTTCCAGCCACCTCAGAAGATCCTTGGAGTTATTTGTGTCCGGGAAAACAACCTCGGCCTTCACCTTGATTTTGGGGATATAAACATACGATCCCAAAGCGATTGTGTTTCCAGTCGGCAGTTGCGTAACACTTGAACTCGCTGTCACTTGTTGAAAATTACCAGAGGTTGTCGCGTTTTGATCCAGTCGCGGCAGTTCAAAACTCTCAAATTTATCTTTCAACTGCCATGCCGCCTCGGCCAAAAGCGCCCGACCGTCAATTACCAAAACCGCCACTGGCAAAAATAAAAGTAGATATCCGAAAAAATACTTTAAGAAAAGCTCAAAATCAAAAGAAGAAAAAACCTTCATTTATTTTAAAACAAGTGCCATTCCGTCCGTAATGCCATCTCCAGCATCATCTACTAATTCACCCGATATAATTTTACGGCGAAATTCACGAACCTTTTCAAACCCGACTTCCTCTCCTGCCTTCAACTCTCCGGATTCAATCGTTATTTCATCAATCCAGCAAAGAATGTCTAATTCATTGGGGAAAACTCCGTCTTTAAAAAAATTCAAAGCAACTGCGCGAAGCCATTGGGCAGAAAAATCTTCCGGAATTAATTCTAAGTTGTCGCAACCAATAATCTTCAGAAAACTCCTCTTTTCGATTGCTCTCCTGGCTTCCGCTTTATTAATAACGCTATTTTCAGATTCTTCCGATGAATCGTCATTAAATTTACCGAGGTATTCATTGAATTTCTGAAGAAGTTTAGATTTTTGCATACGACAATATCTGCCAAACAAGATAATATAATGACTGCCTCATTACAGGAAGTTAAGATCAACTTCTTTCTTATCCCGCCAGGAGCTGAAATCTGGCTCCCCGGCCTTAAAACGCTTAATAGCCTCCTCTCCAACAACCATTTCCGAACTAGAAACAGAGTATTCCCCAAGTTTTATCTGAAGAGCATACACCATTCCATCCAAGGTGAGTTGATCGTTTCCGGCCATGATACCACTCGCCCAGTCTTTCAAACTGCCGCTCGGAAGTTCATTTTCCAGAAAATCTCTGAGTTCTTTAAGAGAAGTCATTTTCTCTGGAATACTTAGTTTACTTGTTAATTTCATATTTTTTACAAAACTCTTGTTGTCAAATTCAACGCCATTTCAACACCAGACATTCTCATTTTAAGGAGACTTCTGATTCTTCTTTTATTTCCGACTCCTGATATGCAGTAGCCACCTTGCCAGTAATATTAAAAATCCTCAAACGTTCGCCAGAATCACTTTCTAATTCTTCTGCCGTCGATTCTGGAAATGATCTTTGATATTCGCGAAGATACTCCACTAACTTGTCAAACCGATCTCCCCAGATAGAATTTGTGCCGAAATGATCCAACCATATCTTCCTCAAGATATCGTCTTCGCCAACAATTTCAAGATATTTATCCATGCTTAATTCATGCAACGACATTTCGTTATCTCTAATCTCGAAAAATCTGTCTAGTACGGCATAATAAATCCCCGCGCCTTTTTCATGAAGCCCAAAAACACCGCTATCAGGAATTTCCGTTGGATTATCACTTATTCTTAAAAATTCTTGCCGTAAAGATTCTCCCAATTTATCTAAAACACCTCTATCAATCTCGTCCGGAATACCCTTCTCTCCCATAAAATCAAGAAGCCACGCTGGAAAATCCTTTAATCTCTCTAAGAACTCTTCTTTTGAAATCTTGGTTTTGGGATGTGACATAATTTTTAAATACCTAATTTAATTTTTTATTAATAATTTATTTTAATTAATTTTTTACAAAACTCTTGTTGTCAGATTCAACGCCATTTCAACACCAGGCAGATAATTGATCGCAATTATTAGAAGCATAGCCAAACCAGCGCCGAAAACCGCTTTTGGTTGAGGCGTGTAAATTTTTGAAAACACGCCAAGCAACAAAGACAAAGCCAAATAACCAACCAAGCTAAACATTACCGGAGATGGGTCAGCCGAGATACCAATAAGTTTCTCTGCCAGAATCGGATTCAACGGCAGTTTGGGATTAGTACCAAGCCCGGCAAAAACCGGAGATGAAGACGGGGTTGCGTCAATCAAAGACGGGTTCGGCGAAGCCACTGAACTCGGACTTGCCAAAACCGGAGATGATTTCGGAGACGGTAATGCTGTTATTTCTCCGGCAACAATCGGTGAAACACTAACGATTGGCGGCTTTGAGATCACCGGAGATGAAGATGGCCCTAAAGAAACCACCGGAGAAACACTGATTAAAGGCGAAGGTGTCGGACCTTGAGAGATCACTGTTTTGGGCGTACCAAAAAGCTGAACAACCAAAGTTGTTTCCCTGCCCTGAAGACTACCCTTCACAACGGCCACGCCGATCTCCTGGTATTTATTATTCATAATATTAAACTTGTGGGTTGGCGAGTTCATCCACGCCTTAACAACGTCTTCGGATTCAAAAAAATCCACGGCCAGATTTTCGCCGGCATATTTGTAAGCATAACCGTTTTTGCTAAACCAATACCATGGCAAAGTGCCGTCGGGCGCGTTGTGATTAAAATAATTTTTTGCCAACATATCCAGAGCCTTGTCCTGAGCAGCTTTATCCAAAATAGAACTTTCTTTCAGCGGCGACAAACCCGAAGATTGACGTTCTTGATTCGAAAGATGAACAATCAACCCAGAAACAATATCGGCGAAAAACGGCTGTTCAAAAAAAGCGAACCAAGAAACAAAAGCAAAGGATTTAATGATCAATGCCAAAACCACGACTATTGCCAATGATTTCGGGCGCAAAGAAAAAGGCAAGTTTTGATTAAACTCTGTTGGTAAGAAAAAATTCTTCAGGTAAAAAAGGATTGTCCTCATTGTCCTTATCATATTCATATTATACCATATTTTCGATATATTTTCAAATACGGCATTTCTTTGGAATCTACGCCTATTATATCATCCCCCGGAATGACTTTTCCGCCATTCTTGGATTTTTTTATGATCTCCGGACAAAAGAATCTTCGGCACTTTCCACTCTTTTATTTTGGATTTTGCATCTTTTGAACTCTTCGTTCTTGTTCTTACCTTCGGCCTGAATATTTCCGGCCTAGTATATTGCGGGTACTCCAAATAACCGAGATTGGAAAATGATTCGTCGCGCAAGGACTCGTGTTTGCCCAATACCCCAGGAACCAAACGAGAAATAGCGTCAACAACCACCGCTGCCGGTAATTCGCCTCCCGAAAGAACATATTCACCGATTGATAACTCCTCATCGGCCAAATACTTTGCCGCCCTTTCGTCTATCCCTTCATAATGACCACAAATGAGAACTATCTGTTTGTACTTTGCAAGTCTTTGAGCTTCTCTTTGCGTAAATAATTTTCCTTTAGCGCTCAAAAGAATGATTCTTGTTTGAAATTTGCTCGCCTTGCCGAAGCCTTCGGCGTAGCGCAGGGATTTCGAAATTTGTTTGGAGTCCGAAATTCGGAATTTGGAATTTCTCAAAATTGAGCTGATCGCTTCCGTAATCGGCTCAATTTTAAGTATCATTCCCGGCCCTCCTCCAAAAGGCTTGTCATCAACTGTCCGGCGTTTATTACTAGCATAATCACGCAGATCGCAAAGATTGATTTTAATCAACCCCTTTTTGACAGCCCGACCGATAATTGAAGAAGAAAAATAATTCTTCAAAGCTTCCGGAAAAATTGTAATAATGTCAAATTTCATAAAAAATTCAGATTCCCCTTATTTTAACAAAATTCAAACAGAAACAAAAACTCCGCCAAGCAAACCTGGCGGAGTTTTCTAGAATCGAAAAAATTAAATCTTCAGATCATCGACAACATCGTCAACTGAGATTGGCGACTCTTTTGCCTTCCCCTCGTACCCAGCTGGTTCTTCTATCTTCAGATTAACCCGGGCATCATTCTTTATGCCAACAATTCTCAAAAGCGTTCTGATTGCCTTGGCGGTGGCACCTTGACGGCCAATAACCAAACCCATATCTTTTTGGTTAACTGCCAAAGTCAGGAGCACACCTCTCTCGTCAAGAACACGAGAAACTTTCACGTCATCGGGGTAACTGACAATACCCTTGACGAGCTGTTCAAGAAACGCTTGGTAAACTGCATCAGACATACAATTTTTCTTTTTCTTAATTCCGACTTTTAAAGAACACCAATATTATTCTGACAAAAAAATTCCTATTTTCAAGATCAAAAGACTACTCGGCCGGCGTTTCCGTTACTGTTTCTTTTGGCATTTCTGCCGGAATTTCTGCCGAGGATTTTTCTAAAGCTGATTTTTTCGCTGCTTTGGCCGCAACCCTGGCCTCAATTTTTTCCGGATGCCTTTCCTTACCGTGCAAAGAAACTTTTTTCCCCTCAATCAATCCGGCTTTGATCAATAAATTATTCAATGTTTCCGAGGGTTTAGCTCCCTGAGAAAGCCAATAAGAAATCCGCTCTTTTTTTAGCTCAAAAGCCTTTGTAAAAGGATTGAGCCAACCGAGATATTCAACGGGTTTCCCAGCAGGGCCACCGGCTTTTTTCGGAGTCACGATCACCCTGAAACTCGGCTGATTCTTCCTGCCCACTCTTTGTAAACGAATAGTTATCATGGCTTTAAATATAACAAGTTGAAAGTTAAAAGTCAAAGCCTAAAGACAGCCAAGATCTTTTAAAGCCTTCTCGTAACTCGCGATCGCCTCTTCTGCTTCCGCGTGCGTTAATGACTCAGAAAAATGAACTGCCTGATTTCTGATTTCATGCGCCTTGATAATCTTTTCTGCGCTTACTGAACTCCAGAGACTTTTTTCAGAGACAATCTCCTTAAACCCCTTACCCTTGAATCCAATAGCGTTCAAAGCCTCAATTAAGCAAGAATCAGCTTTGATTACAGCCTGACGATCATCTTCGTTTTTATTATTCCCCAGCTTGACTTTGACATCATGAAACTCAGCCACCAACTTCTTTTTCAAACCGGTTGGTTTTGAAAAAACAACCGCTTTAATAGATTTAATCTTCTCCCCGAAAACATTGGTTTTAATGTAAAAATAAACAATCAACACCAACAAGAACCCGGAGATCACGAAACTCACTGTTTTCAAAAACGCCACCAGAACCACAAATAACTGAGAACCGACAAAGTTCTCCATTGATCTTAAAAGCTGGTACTCAACTGTCGAAGTCGGAAACGTCAAAACAAATTCTTCAAAAGACATGGATTATTCAGCCGTCTGGTTTAAATAATTATGTTCTTGCTCAAAAGAATTTCCGACCCGAAGCACTAATTCTTCATTAAAATAATTGCCGATAATCTGCAAACCGACCGGAAGTTTTTTATTTTCGCGTTCAACAAAACCGCAAGGGACGGATAAACCGTTCAAACACGCCATATTCACCAGGCCCGTATAGATATCCGCTAAATACATTGACACCGGGTCGTTCATTTTTTCACCAATCTTAAAAGCTGGATACGGAGAAACCGGACCCATAATCAAGTCAACCCCTTCAAAAGCCTTAATGAAATCTTGTTTAATTAAAGACCTGACTTTCTGGGCTCGAGAGTAATAAGCATCATAATAACCAGAACTCAAGGAAAAAGTGCCTAGCATGATTCTCCGCCTTGGTTCCGGACCAAAACCATGACCTTTGGTCTTGTAATAAATCTCACGAAACCCACTTGCTTCATCTCTATTAGAAATAGGATAACGAATACCATCGTACCTGGCTAAGTTTGCCGAAATTTCCGCCGAATTAATAATATAATACGCTGGCACTGAGTATTTCATGTGTGGCAGATTAATCTCAAGAACTTCAGCGCCTTGTTGCTTGAAACAATCAACAGACTTAAGGATCAAATTTTTTACGTCTGGATCAATGCCGCCGATCTCAAAAAATTCTTTTGGTAAACCAATCTTTAATTTTTTGAAATCAAGAGGTTTTTGAAGGTTTTCCGAAAGCCCTCGATAAAAAGCTTTACTTGAGGTTGTTGAATCAAGCTCGTCTTTACCAGCAATAGTTTCAAAAACCAAGGCCGCGTCTTCAACTGTTTTCGCCAAACACCCCACCTGATCTAACGATGA
>MHHX01000021.1 GCA_001817215.1 Candidatus Brennerbacteria bacterium RIFOXYC1_FULL_41_11
ACGCTGATGATGACAAAATCTCTGTCAGGCAGCTTTTACGCTGATGATGACAAAATCTCTGTCAGGCAGCTTTTTTTGATGCGCTTGCCGTCCTTGCTGGTTGGTTTGGTTTTGGGTATTTTGCTTTCTTTTGTCACCTCAAGATTCGAGCAAGCTCTTTCTAGCAACATTGAGATTGTTTTTTTCATTCCGTTTGTGATTTACATGGCTGATGCCGTTGGCACGCAAACGCAAAATATCTACGCTCGCGATCTCAGAACCGGTAGGGCAAGCTTCAAAAGTTACTTTTTGAAAGAGGGCTTGCTGGGTCTGGTCTTTGGTACATTATCGGGAATCATTATCGGTCCAATCGTTTATTTCTGGTTTGGTTCATTAACTTTGGCGTTAGCTGTCTCCCTGGCTATGTTTGGTGCTGTTGCTTTAGCACCTTTAGTGGCTTTGTTGGTGACAGAGTTTTTGGCCTTGGAGCACACTGATCCGGCTGTTGGCGCCGGCCCGATTGCCACGGTTTTGCAAGATACTTTGAGCGTTCTGATTTATGGGGTGATCGTGAGTTTGGTTGTTTTATAGATTGTTGAATATGATTTTTTCGTTTAGATTGTTTGTTTGGGTTAGAAATTTCTTTGAAACTTATCAAATATTAAAATACGTTTCTTTAAAAACGAGAGATTTTTTCTTCATTCAGGTAGGGGCGAACGATGGCAAAACCGGTGATCCGATTTACAAGTATATTCGAAAATATGACTGGAAAGGTATCTTGATTGAACCTGTGCCGTATCTATTTCAGAGATTGAAATTGAATTATCAAGATCGGTCAGGATTGGTTTTTGAAAACGTGGCCATTAGTGATGAGGATTCTTTCAAAACTTTTTATCGAATTAAAGAGAATCATGATCTCGGACACTTAGTTTGGTATGATCAGATTGGTTCGTTTAACAAAGAAGTGGTTTTGAAGCATCGTTGGCGGGTTAGGAACTTTGATAAAAACCTGATCGAAGAAAAAGTTCCGACCGTGGCTTTTAAAACCCTTCTAGTGAAGCATCGAGTAGAAAAGATTGATCTTCTGCACATTGATACAGAAGGATATGATTTTGAGATTATCAAGCTGGCGATAGCAGAAAACGTAAAACCAAGGATGATTTTTTATGAGCATTATCATTTGACGTCTCAAGATAAAATAAACTGTGAGAAGTTGTTGCGTCAAAATGGGTATGAAGTTTTAGAAATGTTGAAAAACAGCTTTGCTTTTCAGTAGTCTTGAGTTTTGCAAGGTCACTTTTTGTTATAGTCTGGTTTGATGACAAATTTTAATAAACAACAAGTAATTTCAGAAGTTTTGCAAGAGCTGGAGAAAAGAAGGCTCGAGCTTAGTGCTAACGTTGAGCAGTTTAAAAAATCCGCTAGCGAATCTTCGAAAAGCACGGAATCTTGGTCTGATTCTTCTCGGTCTCAGTTTAATATGATGGCTGGAGCGATTCAAAATGATATTAGGGCGGTTGAATCAGCCGCGATTCTGTTGAAGAACTCCGCAAGCAAGGTTGCTAAAGTCACTGGTGTTGGCTCTCTTGTTTTTGTAGAAGAGAATAATCAGGAAAAGTATTTTTTCATTGTTCCCGAAAGTGCGGGCGGTTTTTCAGTGATAACCGACGGAAAAGAAATATTTGTTGTCGCCCTAACTTCGCCGATTGGAAATACCTTGATCAATAAGAGATTAGGCGAGCTAGTTCTTTTTAATGATAGAAATCTAAAGATCGTTTCAATTTTATAAGATGAAAAAATATCTGCGAAAATTTAAGAATTACGAATATTTAACCGTGCTTTGCATTGGCGATTCAACAACTTCGCAAGAATGGGCTCATCCGAATTGGTATGATTGGTTGAGATTCAGTTTTTTTCAAGGCGGGGATTGGAAAAGAGGGCCAAAAATGAGGAAGATATTTAATAACGCTCACGATGGTGCGCCAATTGATTACTTTCTGAAAAACTTTAATCGGGATGTGAAAAAGTTCAAGCCCGACGTCGTGATTGTTTCCTTTGGCTGGAATGATTTTAGAGATTTAAAAATGAGCTTTAAGATTGAGGCTTTACTGAATAAAATCGAGAAGATCGAGGCTGAGGTTATTTTTTGGCCGCCTTATGGAAGTTTGAATAAGAAAATTGATCAAGCACTGGCAAAAACAAGCAGGATGTGTCAACGTTTAGTGAAAAAGCAGGGCGGTGTTTTTATTGACATGTATAAAGAGTTCAAAAAGTATGATCTGTCGAAAATCTTTACTTTTAAGGCCTGGGAAAATACTGATTGGATCATGAAAGCCGGCCAGCCGGATTTTATTCACTGCAATGAAATCGGTAATCAGATTATTGCTGAAAAGATCGCCAGAGAAGCTTTCGGTATCGGGCTTGAAGAATGGGGGTCTCAGTTTGGTCAGATGACTTTGGCGAATTTGAAAAAGTATTTGAAAAAGAGAAAATATTAATATGGCCATCTATAGCAACATGAAAAGAGCCAACACGGCTCTTTTGATCATTGACCCGGTTAACTCTTGCGTCCACGAAAACTGCGAAACTCCGGAGCGGAATATTCGCTTCACTAAAATCCGGGCCACGCTTCCCAAGCTGGCAGAATTCGTCAACGAGTATCGTCAAAGAATCGGCGGCATGATTATTTTTACCACCTTAACTCCATGGAATGAAAAACATTTGCCACCCAATCTCAACGAGCTTTATACAGATCCCAGAGCCAATTATTATTCAGAAGATACAGTTGGTTTTGATGAACAGTTTCATACAGTGATTCCACAAAAAGGCGATTTAGTCATTGCTAAGAATACTTACGATGCTTTCACGAACAATGAACTACTGTCGGCGCTCAAGAAAAAAGGAATTCAATATATTGTGGTCACGGGCGTTTTCACTGACGGTTGTGTCCTGGCTTCTGTTGTCAGCGGATTTTCAAAAGGTTTTAATTTTGTCATTCTCAAGGATTTGGTTGAAACCACTGATGTTGATACTCGTCAGGAATTACAAAAATCACTGATTGATTACACTTTTCCGGTAATGTACGGTAAGACCATTAGTTCCGGAGAGTTTTTGGATGTCTTTTCTCCTTAGTTGGGTCACGGGAAAATGTTTAAAAATCTGTTTAAGCAATAGCCAGCCCTTAGGGCTGGCTATTGAAATTTGTTTATAACTGTGCTATAATATAAATACGGTCAGTTTCAATCAACTGGCCCTATCAAAAAGGAGATTTTATGAATTATAATAAGCCCTTCTTCTGAGGGGCTGGCTCTGAGATGAGCTAAAGGTTCCCGTGCATTGTTTTCAGGCCCGGTCGCATACGCGACCGGCCTTAATTTTGGTGATAAGATTAGTTTAATGTTGAACTCTCTTTTTGATAAATCAATCGAAGAATTAAAGGGCATTGGCCCTTATTATCAGAAAAAACTAAAGGCTTTGCGGATTAAGACTATCCGCGATTTTTTGCGTCATTTTCCGTCGCGTTATGAAGACTTTTCGCAGTTGAAAAAAATCTCAGAGCTTGAGGCTGATGGGGTTTGTTCGGTTTTTGCCAAAATCGAGAAAATCAAAACCAGAAAGTCTTTTAAAAAACGTCTTTTTATCACTGAGGCGGTTCTGAAAGACGAAACCGGCGAAGTTCCAGTGACTTGGTTTGGACAGCCGTTTTTAATGAAAAGTTTGAAAGCCGGGGTTTTGGTGATTGTTTCGGGTAAAGTTGTTTCGAAGGAAGATAAAATTTCATTTCAATCTCCGGTTTTCGAGATTGTTTCCCGTGACCAGGAAGAGTTCGAAAGCGCTGAGATTCATTTTGAAAAACTTAAACATACAGCCGGTTTGATTCCGGTTTACCCTGAAACAAGAGGCATGACTTCTAGGGGGATCAGGTTTTTTATCAAACCAGTCATTGAAATAGCCAAAAATCAGTCGGATTTTTTGCCGAGATCAGTAGTGGAGAAAGCCGGATTACTTGATTTTGAGAATGCGATTCAGCAAGTTCATTTTCCAAGTTCTTTGGAAATGGCCGAGAAAGCCAGAAAACGTTTTGCTTTTGAAGAGATTTTTCTGACTCAATTTTTGTTGTTGGAAGCAAGAGCTGAGAATGCGTCTTTCAAGGCGCCAAGTGTTGCAATTGACATTGAGTTTGTCAAAAATATTTTAGAGAAGTTAAATTTTGAACTGACACAAACTCAAAAAAATGCTTTATGGGAGATTATCAAAAACCTGAATAAAAATTATCCGATGAATCGTTTATTAAACGGCGACGTTGGCTCCGGGAAAACCATTGTTGTTTTAATTGCTTTGGCTTTGGTAGTGAAATCTGGTTATCAGGCTGTGTTTATGGCGCCGACTGAAATTTTGTCTCGCCAACATTTTAAGACAGCAAGTAAAATTTTAAAAGAGTTTTCCGCCAAAGGCGGATCCGCCTCTGGCGGAGGTATTGAGATCGCTCTGTTAGTGTCGAAGCAGGCGATGATTGTTTCGACAGGCCTTGAGGGTGAATTAACAAAGTTAAGTTTGAAGAAGATTATCTCTTCGGGTAAGCCAATTTTAGTGGTCGGCACTCAAGCTGTGTTGCAAAAAGACATTGATTTTCCGAAACTCGGCTTGGTTGTGGTTGATGAGCAACACCGCTTTGGCGTTAAGCAAAGACAGCAGCTGCTTTTAGGCGAATCTTTAGTTCCTCATTTTCTTTCGATGTCGGCAACGCCGATTCCAAGAACCTTGGCCCTAGGGTTGTGGGGAGATCTTGATATCTCAATCATTTCAGAACTGCCGAAAGACAGGAAGAGAATCGAGACAAGCTTGGTTGATTCGAGTGGCCGTCAGTGGCTTTATGGTTTTATTAGAGAAAGAGTTGGTTTGGGCGAACAGGTTTTTATTATCTGCCCGAGAATTGAGCAGGCAGATTTTGATTATCAAAAGTTTTTAACTTCTGATGCCAAATCCGTTAAACAGGAATTTGAAAAGTTAAAAACAGAAGTTTTCAAGGATTTAAAACTTGGGATTCTGCACGGTAGGTTGAAGCCCAGCGAGAAAGAAAGGGTGATGAATGATTTTTTCGAAAACAAGATCAGTATTTTGGTTTCGACTTCTGTAATAGAGGTCGGGATTGATGTGCCCAATGCGACAATTATGGTGGTTGAGGGTGCGGATCGTTTCGGCTTGGCTCAGTTGCATCAGTTCAGGGGTCGGGTTGGTCGAGGGGAAAAGCAGTCATTTTGTTTTTTGCTTTCAGAGACTGAATCAAAAATAGCTCAAGAAAGATTGAAAGCCTTTTCAG
This sequence comes from Candidatus Brennerbacteria bacterium RIFOXYC1_FULL_41_11, assembly GCA_001817215.1. GTDB lineage: Bacteria > Patescibacteriota > Minisyncoccia > UBA6257 > Brennerbacteraceae > UBA10122. Next base: position 5,300 of record MHHX01000021.1, read on the forward strand.
ACTCTTATGATGGATTTTCTTTGGCGGAGGAAGATCTGAAACTTCGCGGTCCCGGTCAGTTTTTTGGTGTTAAGCAGTCGGGTATTCCTGATATGGCCACTAACGCCCTGAAAGATTTGAAGTTGGTTATTTTGGCAAGAAAACTGGCGGAAGCATGTTTGTTGAAGTTCGATAAGCTACCGCTTTTGAAGAGTGAGCTGGAAAGTTTCAGGCAGAGAGTTCATCTTGAGTAAAACAGTGGTTTTTTAACGAATTTTAATCTGATCGTGAAAAACAGATCATTTTCTATTCGTGCAAGCAATTTTTCGCAAGCTTGGATCTTGTTGCGAAAAATTGCTTGCGCGAATCCCTCTTGTTGTATTTTCTCTAAAAAGTTTTTATACTGGTTTTGTTGTCTTTACCCAGCGTAGCCTTGGCGAAGTTGGGCCGCAGTAGCTCAATGGTAGAGCGAAGGTCTGAAGAACCTTGCGTTGGTGGTCCGATTCCGCCCTGCGGCACATAGATTAAAAAATGATAAAAAAGTTGATGGCGAAGTTTAAGTCAGGAGACGCGAACTTAATTGTTATCTTTTGTGTGATTCTCGTTATCGGGGCAGTCCTTGATTATTTATTTTCTGAATTTTTGGGTCCTGATTTTTCTTTGTTTAACCTTCTTAAAAAGCTTTTGCGGTGAATTTCCGATAAGCCGTATTTTTTTATTTTTCTAAAGTGAAGTTTGGTTCCGTAACCTTTATGGATCTCGAAATCATAGTTCGGGTATTTTTTTGATTCTTCTATCACCCATCTGTCTCGGGTGACTTTGGCGACGATGGAGGCACAAGCCAAAGAAAAAACTTTGGCATCACCTTTAATAAAAGTAAATTGTTTTTGTTTAATATCGGGAATTTCTTCCCTACCATCAACAAAAATAATAAATTTTTTTAAGTTTGACTTTTTCACCAGGGTTTTGATGGCCTTTTTCATGGCTAAAAAATTGGCTTGGCGGATGTTTATTTTGTCGATTAATCTGTGACTACTTTTGGCGGTGGCAAAATAGAAGTTTTTTTGTTTTTTTATCCAGTCGAATAAGATTTCTCGTTGATGAAAAGAAAGTTGCTTGGAATCCCTGAGTTCAATCGGCGGTTTTGGAATTTTTTCTTTGACATTTTTGATTAGAAATGCTGCGGCCACAACCGGACCAGCCAGAGAACCGCGACCGGCTTCGTCGCAAGCAACGATGAGCTTATTTTGATATTGCCAAAGCTTTCTTTCTTGTTTAAAATCAGGTCTGGTAATCATTTTCTTTTTATGCAATTCACCCATCTTCATCTTCACTCACACTACTCGCTTCTTGACGGCATGTCAAAGATAGATGACATTGTTAAGAGAGCTAAGGAATTGAAGATGGATTCGATCGCCCTGACTGATCATGGCGTGATGTATGGGGTGATTGAGTTTTACAAGAAAGCTAAAGAAGCCGGTATTCGTCCCGTCATCGGTTGTGAGATGTATCTTGCCAAACGCCGGCTTTCTGATAAAGATCCTCAGCTTGATCGGGGATTTTTTCATTTTTTGGCTTTTGCTAAAAATGAAATTGGCTACAAAAATTTGATGAAGTTGGTTTCGATCGCTCACCTTGAAGGTTTTTATTACAAACCAAGAATTGATAAAAAAGTTTTGCGTGAACACTCTGAAGGTTTGATAGTTACTTCTGGCTGTTTGACAGGAGAAATTCCGCGGGCGATTTTGCATAATCGAAAAAACGATGTGCCAAAATTGATTGAGGAATACATTTCCATTTTTGGTAAAGAAAATTTCTATTTTGAGATTCAACATCATCCAGAAATAAAAGATCAAGAAATTGTAAATCAGGAGATTCGCAGATTAGCCAGAGAACATGATCTGCCGATGGTGATCACGGCTGATTCCCATTATCCGTATCCCGAAGATCGCGATGCTCACGATGTTTTTCTTTCGATTCAAACAAATTCAGATGTTGAGGATAAAGAAAGAATGACAATGCGGGACGCAGATTTTTCTATAAAAGATCCGGCGGTTATCTGGGAATATTGCAAGAACGATGAAGACCTGATCTCGGCCTTTGAGAACACCGTGAAATTAGCGGAGAGATGCGAGTTAAAAATTGAAATTGGCAAGCCCGCGATGCCGGTTTTTTCCTGTCCTACCGGCGAAACTTCGGAAGGTTATCTGCGCAGACTTTGCGATTCTGGTTTGGGAAAACGTTTTTCCGAGACCACTCCGGAAATAAAGGAAAGGCTTGAGTTTGAGCTGGGCGTGATTATTTCCAAAGGTTATGCTGATTATTTTTTGATCGTTCAGGATTTTGTGAACTGGGCTAAGGAACAAGGGATCGTGGTCAACTGTCGTGGTTCAGCGGCTGGATCTCTGGCTTCTTATGCGCTTGGCATCACTGACATTAATCCGTTAGAATATGGTCTTTTATTTGAGAGATTTCTGAATCCCGATCGGCCGTCAATGCCCGATATTGACATGGATATGCAAGATAATAGGCGCGGAGAGATTATCTCTTATGTTGAGCAAAAATACGGCAAGGATAAAGTGGCGCAGATCCTGACTTTTGGAGTGATGAAAGCGAGGTTGGCGGTGAGAGACGTGGCTCGGGCGTTGGGTAAACCGTATAGTCTCGGAGATCAGATCTCTAAGCTCATTCCGTTCAACTTCACGATTGACGAGGCATTAGAATCTTCGCAAGAGTTGAAGGGTCTTTATGATTCAAGCTCTGAGGCTAAAGAAGTCATGGATTTGGCGAAAAGGTTTGAAGGCGTGGTCAGACACGCTTCAACTCACGCCGCCGGCATTGTGATTGCTCCTGGGGTATTGACTGATTATTCCCCTTTGCAGTATGCGGCTAGGGGTGACAATAATATTTGCACGCAGTACGAGATGCATTCGGTGGAAGACATTGGCCTAGTTAAGATGGACTTTCTCGGCGTGGCAAATTTAACCACAATCAAGAATGCTCTAAGAATTATTCGTAAGATTTATCAAAAAGACGTTGACATAGATAAAATCCCTCTCAATGACAAGAAATCTTTTGATTTGATCAGTCGCGGCGAAACCGTCGGGCTTTTTCAGCTGGAGTCTGCGGGGATGCAGAGATATCTTAAGGAGTTGAAACCAAATAAAATTGAAGACATTGTCGCCATGGTGGCGTTGTATCGTCCGGGGCCGATGGAGCTTATTCCGAGTTTTATCAATCGGAAACATGGCAAGGAAAAGATTACTTACGCATCGGCCAAACTCGAACCGATTCTTAAAGAAACCTACGGTATCGGTGTCTATCAGGAACAGATGATGAACATTGCAAAAGACGTGGCTGGCTATACTCCGGGTGAAGCTGATATTTTGCGTAAAGCTATTGGTAAGAAGATCAAAGAGTTGCTCGAAGCTCAAAAACAGAAACTTACAAAAGGGATGGTTGATAATGGCGTGGATAGAAAATCAGCCGAACAGATATGGGAATTATTTCCGCCGTTTGCCAGGTATGGTTTTAACAAGAGTCACGCAGTGAGTTACGCCAGAATTGCTTATCAGACGGCTTATTTGAAAGCTAACTTTCCGAATGTTTTTATGGCGGCAGTACTAACGACTGATTTTGGCGATCCTGAAAGAGTCGCCAAAGAGATAAATGAATGTTATCGCATGGGAATCAAAATTACTCCGCCGAGCGTTAATAAATCATTTGTTGAATTCGGCGTAGTGCCCGAGACTGGTGAAATCGTGTTTTCATTGGCTTCGATAAAAGGTGTTGGGGTCGGTGTGGCCGAGGCCGTGCAGGGAGAGAGAGGGCAGAATGGGATGTTCTCATCCATGACAAACTTTGTTGAAAGGATGCCGAAAAACTTTATTAATAAGAAAACCATGGAAAGTTTGATCAAAGCCGGTGCCTTTGATGAGTTTGCTGATCGGGCCCAGCTGCTGGCTGGTTTGGACGAGATTTTGAAGTTCGCCGCTGGCTTGAATAAAGCTAATAATGGTAATCAAATGGGATTATTCGGTTTGGGAGTGAATAAATCAGTAATCAAGTTTCCGCAGGTACCTGCGGCGACAAAAAAAGAAAAACTAGCCTGGGAAAAAGAGTTTTTGGGGTTATACTTGTCTGAAAATCCGCTTTCTGGTTATCAAAATGTTTTGGCAAAATTAGCCACGCCCTTGGCACAAGTGGTTTCTTCGAATAAGTCTTTTTCCGGAAAAAGAATTAAGATTGCCGGCGTTATTGCTTCTTGCCAAAGAATCCTGACAAAGACCGGCAGGCCGATGCTGTTTTCAAAGCTTGATGATTATTCGAATACCAGGATTGAAGTTGTGGTTTTTCCAAATGCCCTAGAGACAAGTCTTCAAGTTTGGCAAGAAGATAATGTTGTTTTGATCGAGGGAAAACTTGATTCTCGGCAAGGCGATCTGAAATTTATTTGTGAACGAGCGGAATTGGTGGAGAGCATATAAGCAAAATTGTTTTCTTAAGAAATAAAATTACAAGAAGAGTTTGGAAAAAACCGTATTTTAAGATATAATAATATCTCTAATGTTTTTTTATGCAGATTCTTAATAAATTTTTCAAAAATCTTACTTCGGCCTTACTAATTTTGGTTTTAATTTCATTTGTGTTCTCATTTTTTTTTGGCACGAAGACAAAAGACCCGGAGAATATTTCTTTGAGTGAATTGTCGAGGAAAGTTCAAAGCGAAGAAATAAAAAAAATCGAGATCTCTGATCAAAAACTTTTGATCACGGACAAAAACGATAAAAAATTCAGAACCGAAAAAGAACAGGAGGCATCTTTGACTGAAACTTTTACGAATTACGGCGTTAAGCCGGAGAAAATTTCTAAGGTTGAGATCGTTTTGGTGACCAGCTTTTTCGGTGGCTTGTTTTGGCTGTCAATTTTAGTTCAGGTCATTCTGCCCTTCCTTCTTATTTTTGGAGTTTTTTGGTATATGTCTCGACAAGCACAGAAGGGGATGTCTCAGAACTTCAATTTTGGCAGGGCGAATGTTCGGCTATTTGTGAATCCAAAAGAAAAAACCAGCTTTAAAGATGTTGCCGGACTCAATGAAGCCAAGGAAGAGCTACGCGAAATTGTTGATTTTTTGAAAAACTCAAAAAAATTTATTGAGCTAGGAGCCAGAATTCCTCGTGGCGTTTTGTTAATGGGTTCACCCGGAACAGGGAAGACTCTTTTGGCCAGAGCCGTGGCTGGCGAGGCCCAGGTGCCGTTTTTCCATATTTCAGGATCTGAATTTGTCGAGCTTTTTGTCGGTGTTGGCGCATCTCGTGTTAGAGACCTTTTTGTTACAGCAAAAAAGGCATCGCCGTCAATAGTTTTTATTGATGAGATTGATGCTGTCGGCAGGCAAAGAGGTTCTGGTTTGGGTGGCGGACATGATGAAAGGGAGCAGACTTTAAATCAGATTTTAGTGGAGATGGACGGCTTTGACAGGGAAACAAACATTATTGTTATTGCTGCGACTAACAGACCAGATGTTTTAGATCCGGCTCTTTTGCGGCCGGGCAGGTTTGACAGACGAGTAATTATTGATTTACCCGATATAAAAGAGAGGGAAGAAATTTTACGTCTTCACATGGCTAATAAAAAGCCGGCTTTTGGAGTTGATCTAAAGAGGATCGCTCAAAGGACCCCGGGATTTTCTGGGGCTGATTTGGCTAATCTTGTTAATGAGGCAGCGATTCTGACGGCAAGAACAAATCGCAAAGAGATAAGCCAAGAAGATCTTTCTTCCGCGATGGAGAAAGTAATTCTCGGTCCTGAAAGAAAGAGTCATGTTTTGACACAACAAGAAAAAGAGATCACGGCTTATCATGAAGCCGGGCATGCTTTAGTTGCCGGGATGCTCGAAAATTCAGATCCGGTTCATAAGATCTCAATCGTTTCTCGTGGACGAGCTGCGGGCTATACTTTAAAACTTCCGGTTGAAGATAAACATCTTTATTCGCGAGCCCATCTTCTGGACGAACTGGCAGTGATGTTTGGTGGCTATGCTGCAGAAAAAATTGTTTTTAAAGATCTCACGACTGGCGCAAGTAATGACCTAAAAGAGGCTTCAGCGCAGGCAAGAAGATTGGTGATGCATTACGGCATGTCCGAGAAAATCGGTCCGTTATCCTTCGGTAAATCAGATGAATTAGTATTTTTGGGCAGAGACTTGGTGATGGAAAAGAATTATTCAGAAAAAGTCGCGGAGGAGATTGATTCAGAGGTGCGAAAAATGATTAACGGTGCTCATGAAACAGCAAAAAAATTAATCGTAAAAAAACGCAGGTTTTTGGATAAAATTGCTAAAAGATTAATAGAGGTAGAGACAATCGAGAAAGAAGAGTTTGAAGAGATGTTAAAAATGGAAAAAAAGACAAAATCGCGTTCAGTTGTGGCTTAATAAAAATCTTGCCGACTGTGATAAAATCAACCCTGAGAGGTTGATTTTAGTTTGTGTCTATGGCTCTGCCTGCCGGCGGGCAGGGCAGCGGCACTCTCTTGTCTTGATTTAGTGAGAAGGGCATATAGCTCAATTGGCAGAGCGATCGTCTTATACACGATTGGTTCCAGGTTCGAGTCCTGGTATGCCCACAGATTGTCAAGGCGAAGTCGGGCTCGGTACACGCTTGGCCGGGGGTTCGAATCCCTCCAGATGCACCAAGTTAGAACCTACTTTCAAAACAAATGATGTCGCACGCGCGGAGCGCGTGCGACATCATTAAACGCACATCTTTAAACATTTTTTGTTTTTTAGCCTGCTTTTATTGTAAGCGGAATTTTTTACCTTTTTTCTTGACAATACCCCCCGGGGGGTATAACATGAGGAAAAATTATGGAACAAACAAAAAACAAGAATCGTTTGGTTCGTCGTTTAAAACTCATTGAGGGCCAGGTTAGGGGTCTTCAAAAGATGATCGAGAATAATGTTTATTGTATCGATATTATCACACAGACGTCAGCTGTGAAGCAGGGGCTTTCGAACGTTGAAGATCTTTTGCTTGAAAATCATCTTAGTAGTTGCATTTTAGATCAAGTGCGGTCGGGTCAGGCGGATCGGGCCAAAAAAGAGATATTGAAAGTTTATAAATTAAAGAGAAAGTAAATCTTTTTTTAAAATAATATGATCACAAATACTTATCGTGTTAAAGGGATGCATTGTGCCTCATGTTCTTCAGTCATTGAAAAAACCTTGAAGAAAGTTGAGGGCGTAGATTCTGTCACGGTCAATCTTGTCACAGAAAAGGCCAAGGTTTCTTTTGATGCCTCTAAGACAAATTTAAAAGATTTTTCCAAGAGACTAGAATCATTGGGTTATTCTTTGACTATTGATGGCGAAGGAGAACTATCAATAATCAACAGTAATTTGTCTACTAACGACCATGCGGATCATGCCGGAAATAGCCGTTTCAAAGGAGAAAAACTTGCTGAACTTTCCCAGATGAGAAATAAGGTCTTGTCAATTATGCCACTGGCATTTTTTAGCGTTTTGATCATGACCTGGGATGCCCTGATTCGTTTTGGCATTGCTCCAGAGATGTCTGGTCTTGTTTACGAATTTATTCATCATCTTCTGCCGATACTTGCCACTTATGCTCTCTTTGTTGTCGGTAAACCGTATCTTCTTGGGCTTATCCGTTTTTTCCGTTTTGGCAAGGCCAATATGGATACATTGATTGGCTTAGGAACCACGGTCGCCTTTCTTTACAGTTTTATCATCTCGGCTTTTAAGGAACCCCTCCGTCAATTTATTAATGTTGAAAATGTTTATTATGATATTACGATTGTGGTTATTGCTTTTATTGCCCTGGGGAAATATCTTGAGACAAAGGCGAAGTTAAAAACCGGAGATGCCATTGAGAAATTGCTTAATCTTCAGGTTAAAACAGCCGTGGTGATCAAAAATGGTCAGGAAAAAGAACTGCCGATTGATCAAATCCTGCATGGTGATGAAATTATTATTAAGCCGGGATCTAATATTCCTGTTGACGGAATAATTATCAGTGGCTCGTCATTCGTCGACGAAGCTATGATCACCGGTGAATCGATTCCAGTTGAGAAAATCATTGGCGATACGGTAGTGGCTGGCACGATTAATACGACAAAATCATTTGTTTTTAAAGCGACAAGAGTCGGAAAGGAAACTTTATTGGCTCGCATTATTCAAATGGTTGAGGATGCCCAAAACAGTCGCGCGCCGATTCAGGCGTTGGTTGATAAAATCTCTTCAATCTTTGTTCCGGTAGTGATCGTGATTGCATTGCTCTCTCTATTTGGTTGGTTGATTATCGGGACAAAATTCCTTGGTTTTTCTCAAGCCCTATCTTTCGGCTTAGTTTCGTTTGTCAGTGTTTTGGTTATTGCTTGTCCTTGTGCGCTTGGGTTGGCGACGCCGACAGCGATTATTGTCGGTGTTGGCAAGGGGGCAAAAGAGGGAATTCTTATCAAAGACGCGACAACGCTTGAAAAACTTCAAGAAACGGATTTTATTCTTTTCGATAAAACTGGGACGATCACCAACGGCGAGCCAAAACTGGTTGGGTTACGGAATTTTTCAAATATTTCAGACAAGAATTTTATCGAGATTCTTGCGGCTTTGGAAAATCGATCCGAACATCCGATTTCTCGCGCTATTTTGGATTATGCAAAAACCGAAAATATTTTGGCGGTTGCCGCTTCCGAGTTTGAGATTATTAAGGGCAGGGGCGTCAGAGGTGAGTTTGGGGGTACGGAATACTTTGCCGGGAATGTTCAGATGGCTGTTGATCTCGGATTGAAAGTTAATCTTGAAGAGATCAACGTTGAAGCCAAGCAAGGTAAAACGCCGGTGGTTCTGATGACAAAAAAAGAAATTGTCGGTGTTGTCATGGTGGCCGACACAATAAAGCCGGAGGCAAAGCAGGCAATTAAAGATCTTCACGATCTTGGTATTAAAACTATGATGTTGACCGGAGATCATCAAAATACAGCCCAGGCGATTGCTAAAGAGGTCGGCATCGACGAGGTTCTTGCTGAAGTAATGCCGGGCGACAAACTCAAAAAAATACAAGAATTACAGAACCAAGGTTTTGTTGTGACCATGGTCGGCGACGGTATTAACGATGCGCCGGCTTTAGCGCAGGCTGACGTTAGTGTGGCGATGGGGAATGGGACGGATGTTGCGATTGAGGCGGCTGGGATCACGTTTTTACGAGGCGATATCTCAAAAATAGTTAAAGCCATAAAATTATCGCGGTTGACAATCTCTGGCATCAAACAGAATCTTTTTTGGGCGTTTATTTACAATCTGGTTGGTGTTCCTTTGGCAACCGGTGTTTTTTATCCGGTGTTCGGCTGGCTTTTAAATCCAGTTTTTGCTGGTTTGGCGATGGCGTTTTCAAGTGTTTCAGTCGTTGGTAATTCTTTGAGATTAAAAACAAAAAAAATATAAAATCATGAAAACTTATGTTTTTCACGTTGAAGGAATGCATTGCAGTTCGTGTTCAATGGTCATTGAAAGTGAATTGAGCGAGGTTTCAGAGGTTGAGAAAGTTAGGGCTTCATTGGTTGACCGCAGGGTTGAAATTTTCGGAGATTTCGGAGACAGAGAACCAGATCATGTCGCAAAAGATCTGACCAAGATTCTGAAACCGCACGGATATTCTCTATCAACCATAAAAAATAAACATCTCATTAGATGGAAAGACTTTAGATTGGCACTGCCCTTAGCAGCCGGGCTTGTTACGTTATTTGTTTTTTTACAGAAATCAGGATGGGTGAACTTATCTGTTTCTTCTGAATTGAATTATGGCGCCGCTTTTGTTATCGGTCTTGTCGCTTCGGTCTCAACTTGCATGGCGGTTGTCGGTGGCTTGACACTTTCTTTATCTGCCAATTTTGCAAAACAAGGAGACAAAATCAGACCTCAGATTTTTTTACATCTGGGGAGATTCTTTTCATTTTTGGTGCTTGGCGGCGTGATTGGCAGTCTTGGTTCTGTATTCCAGCTTAAAACAAGCAGTTTTTTAGTGCTCAATATTTTTATTGCCATAATTCTGTTTGTGCTTGGGTTTAATCTGTTGGATATTTTCCCCTGGGCAAAAAAGCTTCAGCTTACAGTTCCCGGCTTTATTGGCAGAAGAGCGCTTAATCTAAAAAATATCAATCATGTTCTGATGCCTTTTATTGTTGGTGCCGCAACTTTTTTTCTGCCTTGCGGTTTCACGCAGTCAATGCAGATCTACACATTAACAACCGGTAGCTTTATAGTCGGTAGCCTGACCATGTTTTCATTTGTTCTTGGAACGTTTCCGGTGCTGGCACTTTTGAGTTTCACTTCTCTCGGCATTCATAAAGTTCAAGAATCAAGTATCTTCTTTAAAACTGCCGGACTTGTGGTTGTATTTTTTGCCTTTTTTAATTTGGCTAATGCCTTGGCTACGACTGGGATTATCCCTCCGCTTTTCAATTTCTGATCAGTATCTGGTAGAATGTTCAAATGAATATGAAAAACCCATCTGTTTCAATCATTATTGCCGTGGTTGTTATTGGCGCGATCGTTTTGTCTGGGCAAGGCAAAAAGAGTTCAAGCACAGCCGGGATCGAGATCTCTAATAATGTGAAAATTATTGACGGCAAACAGGTGATTACGATCAATGCCAAGGGTGGGTACTCTCCCAAATTAACTACTGCTCGAGCCGGTAAGCCAACTACCATTAAGATGGTGACAAATGGGGCGTTTGATTGTTCGACGTCGTTGGTAATTCCAAGTCTTGATTATCGTAAAAACCTTCCTCAGACCGGTGAAGTTGAGATTCCTGTCCCCTCACAAGAATCGGGGACAAAACTTCGTGGTTTGTGTTCAATGGGGATGTATAATTTTGAGGTTCGCTTTAATTGACGGATTTTGTAAGAAAAACACCATTCTCATGTCAAATCAAGATGAGATGATAGAAATCGAGAAGTTCTTTCTTGACGGCTATGATAAGCATGCTGACGAGATTTTTAGGCATATTGCGTTCAGGATTTTTGACCGCGACCGCGCCAAAGATATTTTGCAGGATACATTTTCTCGAACATGGGAATATCTTGTCAAGGGCAGAAAAATTGATAACCCAAGAGCCTTTCTTTATAAAGTGGCGAATAACCTGATTATTGACGAGGTGAAAAAAAGAACGCATTTGTCCTTGGATGGATTGGCTGAAGCCGGCGTGCAGATTGAAGATCCGACGAGATTTGAAAATAAACTGTCAATATCTTTTGATTATAAAGAATCCGTCAGCTTGCTTGAGCAGCTGGAAGAAGATTATAAAAGGGTGATGATCATGCGTTATATTGAGGAACTATCAGTAAAAGAGATCGCCCGGGTTCTTGGTGTTTCAGAAAATCTTGTTTCGGTAAGGTTGAATCGAGCTTTAACCAAGTTAAGAAATTTAATTTAAGACAATGCAAGAAAAATTAAAACAAATATTCGGCAAGGGAAAGAATTTTAAACTTTTGCCGGAAGAAAAACAACTGATTAAAAGCCACTTAGTTTTGTTTGCTAGAAATAATCCTCTGGGGAAAACAAATTTCTTGAACTTGTTTTTCAAACCAGTATTTGCAGCATCGTTAATTACAGCATTGTTGGTTGGTTCTGCTTCGGCATTGGCTGAGACAGCTTTACCGGGCATGTTGTTGTATCCAATTAAAATCCGTGTTAATGAACAAGTGAAAGAGTTTCTGTCTTTTTCGAGCGATGCTAAAGCAGGTTGGAATATTAAAATAGCGGAGAGAAGATTGACAGAGGCGGAAAAATTGGCTGCCAAAGGCGGGTTGTCTTTTGAGATCAAAACAGAGATTAGTTCTCGGCTGACAGAGAATTTTGAAAGGTTCGAGATTAATGTTAAAAAAATCGAAGAGTCTAAAAAGAACGACAAGATCGTTCTGGAAATAAACTCTGATTTCGAAGCGGTTCTCGAGGCCCACGAGAATATTCTTTCGCAGTTTTCTGTTTTGGAATCAAAGCAGAAGCAAGAAATTAAAGATCTTATCGGAGATGTTGGCGTTAGTGTAAAAAGAGTCGCGGAAATGAGAAGGGTTCAGGAAACATTGATTGCTTCAAGTACGGGGTTGGACATTGAGATGGCCGCTAGGGACAAGCAAAAAACTGCGCGGAGTGAGGTTGAAGAAGCGGTGAGATTGTTGTCTGATAATCAAGCTCATTTTGAGATAGAAGCTTATTTCAAAGCCGGGGAAAGGCTTGGCGAGGCCAATAAAAAAATTAGCGAAGGCGACAGGGTAATGTCTGAAGGAAAGTTCGGTGAGGCGTTTACGAAGTTTCAAGAGGCCATGAGAACGGCGCAGAACGCCAGGCTTTTGACATCTTCTGCGGCAGAACTGGAGTTGAAGATCGAGGGCAATGGACTTGAGCTGGAGTTGGAACTTGAAAAAGAATGATTCAGCTTCAAGCCCCTGGTCTTTTAAAGATGACGAAGATGATGTAGAAGATGAGATTAAGTCAGGATTTGAAACAAGTATCGGGATAAATCCTTAATTTTTTAAGCTGAACTGTAAATTTATACAAAGCACTTGGTTACACGAGTGTTTTGTTGTGTATTTGGAATATAATTAATTTAACATGCAAACAATTGGCTTAGAGAATGTTATCTATCCTCGTTTGTTGAAACAAATTCCAGATCCACCGGGAAAGATTTATGTTGATGGCAGTTTGTTTCAAGATGAACTTTGTTTTGCGATTGTCGGGACCAGAAAGCCTTCGAGTTACGGTATCGAAGCCGCCAAGTATTTTGCCAGGAGTTTGGCGGAAGCGGGATTTACGATTGTCTCGGGATTGGCCTTGGGCATTGACGCTGTTTCTCATCAAGAAGCTTTGAACTGTGGCAAAAGGACCATCGCGGTTCTGGGTTCCGGCGTGGAAAATATTACACCCTTGACGAATCGTCACCTTGGGCAAAAGATTATTGAAAACGGCGCGATTGTTTCCGAGTTTCCTGGCAATTATCCGGCCATGAAGCAGAATTTTCGCCAGAGAGACAGACTTATCAGCGGTTTGGCTCATGGCGTTTTAGTGATCGAAGCCCCTGAAAGATCTGGCACTTCAATCACTGCCAGCGCGGCTTTGGAGCAAGGTCGTGAGGTTTTTGCTGTCCCGGGAGAGATTTTTTCGCGGAACTCGATTGGCACCAATAAATTGATTCAACAGGGCGCGAAGCTTGTTTGTTCGGTTGACGATATTCTGGAAGAGTTCCTCGGCATCCCTGAAATTGTCGAGATGGTTAAAAAACAAAAAAATCTTTTTGAGAAAGATGTGATCAATGAAAAGATCCTTACTTATTTTGATGAACCGCGGACTCAAGAAGAGCTTTGCGAGTTAACTGGCTTGTCGATTTCAGAAGTTGGTTCAAAGTTGACAATTCTCGAATTAAAAAATATATTAAAGCGCAGACAAGACGGAAGGTTTTTCAGAACCTAGGTCATAGTCAGCCAGGGACTGATTCGCCCTTGGCGGAAAAGCAGTAAAAAGAATGTCGAAGGCAAAAGAAAAAAATACTTTAATCATTGTTGAGTCGCCGACAAAAGCTCGCACCATCTCCGGTTTCCTTGGGAATGGATTTGAGATACAGTCTTCTTACGGACACGTCAGGGATCTGCCTAAATCAAAACTTGGCGTTGATCTTGAAAACAATTTTGAGCCGGTTTACGTGATCCCGCCAAAAGCCAAAGAAAATCTGGAAAAACTTCAAAAATTGGCGAAAAAAGCCGGTTCAATCATTTTGGCGACAGATGAAGACAGGGAAGGCGAGGCGATTGCCTTTCATTTGGCCCAGGCCCTTGAGCTGAAAAAGATTGAGAGAATTGCCTTCCATGAGATCACAAAGGTCGCCATTGAGGAGGCCCTGAAAACTCCAAGGGGTATAAATATGAATCTTGTTGATGCCCAACAGGCTCGCCGGGTTTTGGACAGATTGGTCGGCTATGAGCTTTCGCCGTTTTTATGGAAAAAAATCAAATACGGTTTATCAGCCGGCAGGGTTCAGTCAGCGGCCCTGCGGCTTTTAGTTGAGAGAGAAAAAGAGGTTTTAGCTTTTAATCCGGAAAAATACTTTACGATTAGCGCGACGTTTTTCAGTTTGGATAAGAAAAGAAAAATTCAAGCCGAGCTTTTCAAGATTAATAGTGAAAATATTCAAGAACCGGGAATTGAGTCAGAAGCCGAAGTTAAAAAGATTTTAAAAAATCTTCTTGATTCAAGCGCCCAGGTTTTTGAGATTGCCAGAAAAGAATTAAAGAAATCTCCTCTGGCGCCGTTTACGACCAGCACCATGCAGCAAGAGTCTTATTCCAGGCTCCGTTATTCTGCTAAGCAAACCATGATGTTGGCGCAGCAGCTTTATGAAAAGGGTTTTATTACTTATATGCGCACGGATTCCGTGAATCTCTCAAAAGATTCTGTTTCTTCTGCAAGGGAGTTTATTCAACAAAGTTTTGGCAAAGAATATCTTCCGGAAAAACCGAATTTTTACAAAACCAAAAGCAAAATGGCGCAGGAAGCTCATGAAGCAGTGAGACCGACAAACGTTTTTTTGGTTCCGGAAGAGTTTAAAATAAAAAACGAAGACGCCAAGCAGGCAAAATTATATGAATTGATCTGGCGGAGATTTGTTTCTTGCCAAATGGAAAAAGCAGTAGTGTCGCAAGAATCAGTAGTGGTGGAAGCAAGTTTCAAAAAAGATAACTATTACTTTAAAGCCAATGGTCAGAAGATTCTTTTTGATGGTTATTTAAAAGCTTCTTCGAGCACGACTAAGGAGTTGATTCTACCCTCGCTTGAAAAGAGCGAAGGACTGGTTATTAATGACCCAAAACTAGAAGAACATTTCACTCAGCCGCCGCCAAGATTTAATGACGCTTCTTTGGTAAAGATGCTTGAGAGCCTTGGCATTGGCCGGCCGTCAACTTATGCTTCGATTATCAGTACCCTGGCAGTCAGGGATTATGTTTCCCGAACAGAATCAAAAAGTCTGCAACCGACAAATCTGGGGGTTTTGGTCACTGATCTGTTGACGCATCACTTTAATAATATTGTTGATTATCAGTTTACCGCTAAAATTGAAGATGAATTCGATGAAATTGCAGACAAAGGCGCTGATTGGAGGAAAATGATAAAAAACTTTTATGAGCCGTTTCATGAAAATCTTTTGAAAAAAGAAGCTGAAGTAACTCGCGCTGAAGCTACTGAGCGGCCGTCAACCGAACTGTGCGATAAATGTGGTTCGTCGATGGTGGTGAAGTATGGTCGTTACGGCGAGTTCTTGGGTTGTTCGAAATATCCGGAATGCTCAAATATTAAAAAAATTCCCAAGCCAAGCCAGGATACTGGCATTCTTTGCC
>MHHX01000022.1:0-7734 GCA_001817215.1 Candidatus Brennerbacteria bacterium RIFOXYC1_FULL_41_11
ACGGTCATTAAAGTAAACTCATTTTTGCCAAGATAATCAAAAGCAAAATTAATCAAAGCCAATCTCAGTCTGGCACCTTCATTTTTCAGAAAATAGAATCTTGACTGAGCAACTTTTGTCGCCCTTTCAATATCCAAAATATCCAGCGCCTCGCCAAGTTCTTGATGATCCTTCGGTTGGAAATTAAATTTCGGTGGCTCGCCCCAATATTTAATCGGTTGGTTGTCTTCGTCAGATTCCCCATCGGGTACAATCGGATCAAGCATATTCGGCAGCCAAGACATCCTTTCAAATAAATCTTTTTCGATCTGGGCCAGATTTTTTTCCAGCCCGGAAATTTTCTCTGAAAGCTTTTTCAATTCCTTGATTTTCTCTGGTGAGGGTTTTGTTTTTGATTCTTTATTTTGTGTCGCCCTAAAATTATCCAGTTCTGTCTGAGCCTGTTTTCTCTTATCATCAAGCGTAACAATCTCGTCAACGCTCACTTTGGCGCCTCGGCGCTTAGCGTTGGCTTTAACGTCTTTCAAATTTTGACGAATAAAATTTATATCAAGCATATAAGTCAATTAATAACTACTAATTTATAACTCATAACTAAAACAGTAGGAAAATTAAATCTTTGCCGCCCCCGGGGCGGAAGAAGAAGCTTGTCCTGAGCCTGTCGGAGAAAATCGCGAAGAAGAAACTATCGGGAATTTCGGTTCTCCGGAACTCAAAAATGATCTGATATTTTCAACATCCGTATCAAGAATCCTTTTCAAGGCTTCGCGAGTGAAAAACGCAATATGCGGAGTGGCGACCACGTTAGGATGAGTAAAAAGCAGGTTATTTTCCGCTAACAATAGTAAATCTTCAGAGTTGCTAGTGCCGTACAAAACAGCTTTCTGTTCGTCAAAAACTGATTTTTCGCCCTCAAAAACATCGAGGCCGGCTCCAGAAATCTTGCCGCTTTGCAGGCCTTTAAGCAGAGCCTTGGTATCTATTAATCCGCCCCTGGCAGTATTAACAATCACCACCCCATTTTTCATTTTTGCAATCGCTGGTTCATTGATTAAATGATGATTCTCCGGAAAATAGGGAACGTGTAGGGTGATTACGTCTGAACTTTGCAAAAGTTCATCAAAAGAAACGTACTTGAAGTTCAGTGACGTTTCCAATTCCGATTTCGGGAATTTGTCAAAAGCAATGACTTTCATCGAGAAGCCATTAGCGATCTTAATCACTTGCTGACCGATCCTGCCGGTACCAATGATGCCGATAGTTTTGCCGGCCAAATCGAAACCTTCAAAACCATCAATTGAGAAATTTCGACTCTCTTTGATTCTGTCGTACGCATTAAAAATCTTTCGACAAACGGAAAGCAACAGACCAAACGCGAACTCCGCCACCGTATTGTCGCCGTATCCGGGAACATATCCAAGTTTGATTCCCTTTTCTGATAAAGATTGAAACTCAAGATGATCGAATCCAGTTGAACGAGTCGTAATCAATTTTAAATTTTCAAAACTGACAGTATCCCCAACCTTGACGTTCGAACCGACGAAAACAGAAACGATGCCGGTGTCTTTTGGCAAGAGTGTTTTATCAAATTTTTCAGAAAAAAATACCGTCTCAAATTCTGGATTATCTGAAAATCCCTGTTTAATATAATCTTTTTCCCAATCTTTAACTTCGAAAAACGCAATTTTAGCCATAGTTAAAATATTTAAAACATTTTACCACCGTTAGGAACTTGTTTTGTCGGTGAAAGCAGGATAACGCCGTCGGAATCGTCGGGTAGGCCGAGAGTCAAAACCTCAGAGACAAACGGTCCAATCTGTTTTGGTGGGAAATTAACGACACAGACAACTTGTTTTCCGATCAAGTCTTCTTTTTTATAGTGCTTTGTGATCTGAACTGAAGAATTTTTTGTTCCAATTTCTCTACCAAAATCAATTTGAAGCTTGAAAGCCGGCTTTTTCGCTTCAGGAAAATCGTCGACTTTCAGAATCGTGCCAACGTGAATATCCACAAGTTCAAAATCTTGATAATTAATCATTTTCTCGATACAACAATTCGATAACTTTTTCAGAAGCAACAATCATTTCTTCAATCCTAACTCGAGGATATAAACCGATGATTTGCAAGAATTTCTCGGCCAGCTCAACGGCATAAAAACTATCTCTTAACTGCTTTAACCATGCTGAAAAACCGGTTTCTGGATGATACTCAAGATATAGAACAATGGTCGTTTTGATTAATTCTTCGGCACCGGAAATTTTTTCCAATTCTTCTGCTATTTTTTCAAAATTTATGCCTGGTTTTGCTTCTGTCATAAATTATCTTAGTCTAATCTCGTTGATTACAGTAGCAATCAAAATCAATACTCCACCAACAATAATATTAATGTTCATTAATTCACCGCCAAGAGTCCAGGCGAACAAAGATGCAAAAACTGGCTCCAAAGAAGTAATCAAACCTACCTTATTGGCAGAGATGTGCTTTTGAGCTTTTATTTGAAGGAAAGTCGAAAGCGCCGCCGGGAATACAGCCAAATACACAATCGCAGACCAGACCATACTGTCAGCCAAGACAAAGTTTGCTCCGATGATCAATCCCATTGATAAAGCCACTAATCCAATTACTAAAGATTGCTGGAAAAGTAAAGATATCAAATCAATATTTTTAATATACTTCTGGACTAAAACCGTGTAGAGGCCGACGGCCACCGGCACCACCAGTGTGATCATGTCCCCAAAAGACATTTTTGAAATACCTCCAGTCAAAATCCATAAGCCGGTTGCTGCTAAAATCAAGGCTATGAAGAACTTTTTTGAAGGAATTGTTTTAAAGAAAAAATAACTAAACACAGGAGTAGTCAATACAAACAATCCAGTGATAAAGCTTGAATTGGCTGACGAAGTTGTCTGCATGCCAATCGTCTGGAATATATATGCCAAAGAATAAATAAATCCCATTAATATCCCGATGTTACAATGATGAAACAAATTTTTACGATAAAAAATACCGATTCCTCCAAACAATAAAGCCGCCAGTAAAAATCTATAACCGACCAGAACCGTTGGGCTAACGTTAACAACCAGATCTTTAATAATAAAAAAACTTGTACCCCAGATAGCTGTAGCAATAAGAATTTCTATTGTTGCTTTCAGTTCTTTATTTTTCATGATTTCTAGAATAATCAATATGCTTGAGCAAACACCCAACGATAATTAGCTTTCCTGCCACAGTAAATACATTTACCGTTTTCTTTTTTAGCTTTCAATGGCAAACATCTTGTGGTCGCTTTCGTCTCTGACTTGATTTTTTCTTCACAATCGACATTCTCACACCAAAAAGCATAGATAAATCCCTTTGTGCTTTTCATGATCTTTTTAAACTCGTCATAAGTTTTTGCTTGATGCGTATTTTCTTCTGTTGTTTTTTTATGCTTTTCAAATAAATTGTTCTGAATTTCCTCTAGCACTTTTTTCAACGAAGATTTTAAGTCTGACTCTTTGATTTTGATTTTTTCTTTTGTATCCCGCCTGACCAAGGTTAAAGACTGGTCATTGACTTCTTTTTCACCAATCTCAATTCTCACCGGCACGCCTTTCATCTCCCATTTGTTGTATTTGAATCCGGCCGTTTCGTCATCATGCAAATCTAACTCTATTCGGAAGGAACCGAGTTTTTTAACGATTTTCCGCGAGCATTCAATAACCTTGTCTTTATTCTCTGTTTTATAAATCGGCACGATCACGACTTGAACCGGTGCTATCTCTGGCGGCATAATCAAACCATCATCATCACCATGTGCCAGAATCAAGGCGCCGATCGAACGAGTGGAAAACCCCCAAGAGTTTTGGTAAGGATACAAAGGTGCCCCGCCCTGATCAAGCACGGTCCAGTTAAACGCTTTGGCAAAATTCTGTCCCAGGTCATGCGAAGTGCAACCTTGCAACGCCTTGCCGTCCGGCATCATGATTTCATAAGTCAAAGTATTATCTCCGCCGGCAAACTTTTCCGACTGGCTTTTCTTGCCGACAATTCCATAAACCCCCATCAAATTCTGATAAGTTTTCTTGTAAAGATTCATTGCCCAAAGAACAGTTTTCCAGTTGTCTTCATGGGTGGCGTGAGCGCAATGTCCTTCTTGCCACAAAAATTCAGAGGTTCGCAAAAACAAATAAGTTCTTTTTTCCCAGCGAACCACATTATTCCATTGATTGATTAAAACCGGCAGGTCTCGCCAAGAATGAAACCACTGTTTGTACATCTCATACATGATTGTTTCCGAAGTCGGCCTGACGACTAACTTCTCTTTCAGTTCTTCGCCACCAGCAAAAGTAACCACGGCCACCTGAGGCGAAAATCCTTCAACATGTTCTTTTTCTTTGTGCAGATAAGATTCTGGGATAAATAAAGGAAAATAGGCATTTTTTACACCGGCTTTTTTTATAAAATTATCCATGAACTTCTGAATCGATTCCCACAAAGCAAAGCCATACGGTCTGATGACCATTGAGCCTTTGACTGGCGAATAATCAGCCAGTTCGGCTTTTACCACCACATCTTGATACCACTTGCTGACGTCTTTATATTTTGGCGTAATGTCGCGCATAATTTATTTTAACAAAAAACCTCGTCTTTGCCCCTCAACTTTATTCAGGATAAAATCCTGAAAATCATCAAGGGCAAGGACGAGGTTAAATTCCCGTTTCCAAATTTGAAATTTGTTATTTGGATTTTGGAGTTTCACACCGTGGTACCACCTTGCTTTATCGCGATTATTTCTAATCGGATCTTAGCGGCCAAAGGCCATCAATCTAACGTTTGATATACGGAACTGTTTAAATAAAAATTTTCACAGTCAGCTCCAGAGCCGGATGCTCTTTCATCGCTTTTGACAGTTAAACTGGCAATATTGATCCAGTCGAACCATAATTAAAGCATAGCAAATATTAAGTAATTTTCAAATCTTCCCCACCTGTCCACTATACACGCGATCGCGTGTATAGTGGACAGGTCTTCTGAACTCAGTGAATAAGTGCCGAATACTGGACAAAATAGAAATTGTATGATATAATATGCTTACGGTTCCTGCAGAGAGAAGTGCTTAGAAAGACCAAACTTCTCTCTGAAGTCTGGTCGAGGTGAGTCCTCCATAATTCACCTGCTGGTGCTCCCCATTCCAGCCAGGAACTAAAAAATTATTGTTCCCCTTTTTTCAACTCTCGTCTGCTCATGCAGACGAGAGTTTTTATTATCTTACATACTTTTATACTTGAAATTCGTGTGAAATATGGTATAATATATCTATAAACGCGGAGTGTTTCCGCGTAGAAAAAACTTCCAAGGAGGAAGAATGAATCCCAACGTAATCGGTTTTGTTTCTCTCGCGATCGTGGCATTGATCCTCTATCTGGGGATCGGCTACGGATTGGTGGGATTCCTTGAAAAAAGGAATGACTCTTTTGACCCCCCGGCCTCAATACCAGTGATGATGTTCTGGCCAGTGGTCATGGCTTTGATGGCCTTGATCATGTTTTTCAGGGGTCCCGTAGCCAAGTTTTTTCAATATATGCGAAAACTCGGGCAAGGGATCGTTCAAAAGTAAAACTCAATCAAACGCGACCTCTCAAGGTCGCGTTTTGTGATGTAAAAAAATAGCTGGCGCAATTCTTTCTGAATAAGATCCAAATTTCAGAAAAAATGTGTTAGCTATTTATCAACTTTCCACCGTCACAAGAATAGACCCAGTGACGCTTTTAAACAATTGCCGTGATTAAAATAATCTCTTAAGGTCTCCGATTGTGACCAAAAGCAACAGTCCCAATAATAAAAACATCCCGATTGAATGCACCCAAGTTTCATATTTTTGAGGCACGGGTTTTTTCGAGATCATTTCCCATAACACAAAAACAATCCTGCCACCATCAAGAGCCGGTAACGGCAAAAGATTAAAAACAGCCAAATTCAAAGAAATCAGAGCCATGAATCCAAGCGTTTGGGAAAAACCAGCATCAAGACTAGAAGCGGTCATGTTGACAATGCCGATCGGTCCAGAAAGATTCTGGATATCACCTTTGAAAAAAGCATTCTTCAAAACATTGCCCGCGGCTTCAAACATGAAAACTGAGGCCGAAAAAGAATGATCCAGTGCTCTGGAAAATGCTGTTGTGATTGGATACTTCACCGTACCAATCTGAGCAATGGCAATACCCAAAGAACCTTCACCCTGGGGCGGATCTATTCTTGGAACAACCAAAACATCTTCTTTATCAATCAGGCTCAGAGATATTTCTTGCCCGGCAAATTGCTTTGTCAATTCAATAAATTTTCCTTCATTAAAATCAGTGAAGATCTGGTCGTCGCTGGACAATTTATAAATTCTGTCACCGGGTTTTAATCCCGCAGTAAAAGCCGGAGAATCCTTTGCCACTTCCAAAACACCGATAGAGAGGTTCTTTGCTAAAGCCCTATTTGACTGATCCAGCGCAACATCCGTACCCACGGTAAATAATCCCCAAAAAATTGAAAAACCCAACAAGAAATTCATGAAAACTCCCGCCAAAACAACGAATAACCTTTGCCATGCCGGTCTGCCCAAAAATGCATCGGCATCATACGAGTTCCCTGCTGCTGACTCTCCTTTGATCCTAACAAATCCACCGAAAGGAATTAAGTTTATTGAATAAACTGTATCGCCGTATTTTTTGCCGAAAATTTTTGGCGGCATGCCGAAACCAAACTCCTCAACAGCCATGCCAGATTTTCTGGCAACAAGAAAATGCCCCAGTTCATGGATAAAAATCAAAAAACTAATGATAAGAATGCTGAAAATAATGTCCATTATTTTTTATAATTCCAAACTCCGAGCGCCAAATAGCAAATAAATCGCAATTCGCAATTTATTATTTGAAATTTGCGCCCTAGACGTTCAAGATCTCTTTTTCTTTTTTCTCTTTCAAGCCGTCAACCTCAGCGTTGAAGGCATCAACCTCTTTTTGCAACAAATCTTGGAATTTAAATTTCAAATCTTCGTCAGAGTCTTTTGACAAAAAATCCTGCTGGAACTTTTTCTTTACGTCATCTCTCGACTGCCTGAATCTTATCTTGTGTTCTTCAGTTTTTTGTCCTAAAAGTTTTATCATGACTTGACGCTTTTCTTCGGTTAACGGTGGAAAGTTGAGCCTGATTATGTTGCCATCATTCGATGGATTGACTCCAAGCTGGGCATCCTGAACAGCTTTTTCAATCGCCGGTATGCTCGATTTATCCCAAGGCTGAATGACGAGGGAATGCGCAGAATCAGAAGTAATCGTGGCCAGTTGCTTTAACGGCATTTTTGAACCATAAGATTCTGCAAGGATATCTTCTACCAATCCGGAATTAACCCGGCCAGAACGCAAACCGAAAATATCATTCTTGTAAGAATCGATAATCAGACGCCAAGATTTTTTAAAACCATCAACTAATTGTTCCATATTTTTATTATAAATTAAACTTTTTTGTTAAAATTTGGTTTTCAAGATTTCAATAGCTTCGTCAATCCTTGCCGGTAAAAATCGCCATTGCCTCTTAAATTCCCCAGAATTATCCTGAATAAATCCTGGCAGAAAGTAAAAAAGTATTGAGAAAGCAAAGAAAAGAAAAAGAATTTTTCGAGATGACATAAAAACTAAAGACAATTTTAACACGATGGAATCGACAAAGCCACTTGCTTGAAACAGGCATCGGCCGTAGCCGGAA
>MHHX01000022.1:7750-19735 GCA_001817215.1 Candidatus Brennerbacteria bacterium RIFOXYC1_FULL_41_11
AGAGAAAGTCAGCAATCTTTTCAGTATTTTTACCAAATCCCCTGATGCCATAGAACGTTTTTTTGACAGGATTAACGGTAAGTCGGCAAGATTAAAAGAAAATAAAAGCTCGTCGCGCAAAATTGTCTGCCAAACAGCCATATCCACGCGCAAATCCGATGAAGTTTCCAAAAAGTCCTTCAACAAAACCTGTCTTTGCCCAATGGTTTTTGACTCAAAATGCAAAAGCTGAAGCACTGTTTTTTTGAACTGCATTAAAAGTTTTTTGTCCTGAGAGAATTTAAAAGCTTGCCCGGGGCGTCCAAGTGAAAGCCTTGAAATTTCTTCCACTTCGCTCTTCGGGCTTCGCGGAACAAGCTTCTCCAGCCAGTGAATAATCGTTTGTTGGCTGACCAAAGAAAAGTGAATCTGCAAGGTTCTGGAGAGAATCGTCTCGTAAAGATAACTTGGTTTGTCTGTGATTAAAATAATCACGGCATTAGCCGGCGGTTCTTCGATGATCTTTAAAAGTGAATTTTGGGCTTCTTGGGTTAAAAGATGGGCCTCGTCAATCAATACTACTTTTCTCTGTGATACCGACGGCGCAGTAGATAAAAATTTAATGATGGCTCGCGAAGTATCAATGCCGTAGGCTTTTTCGTCATCGCTTTCGATAACCTGATTGGGTAAAAAATTCTCATCAATCATTAAAAAATCTCTTTTAGCCGAATCGAAACAGGATAAACAAAAAGAGGCTCGCTCGTTTGGAATCTGGTGTAAAGAAGAGCATCCTCCGAATGTTTTATTCTCGCATAAAAGTCCTTTGGCAAACTCCAGGGCAATGGTTTTCTTGCCGATTTCTTCCGATCCCCGAAATAAATAGCTTGAGAAAAACAGATTGTTTTTCAAAAAACCTCTCAAAAGATTCAACTGCCTAGTATGACCGATAATCTCCATTGACTTTCAACTCCTTAACTTATTTAAAACTTTGAAGAGATCGTTTATATATTTCGAGATTGTCTAAAATCACGCCAGTTCCTTTCGCCACGCAAAAAAGCGGTTCATCGGAAACATATGCCGGCACACCGGTGGCTTTCAAAATCAGATCGTCAAGTTTGCGCAAAAGTGCGCCACCGCCTGTCAAAATCATTCCCTTCTCAACAATATCGGCGGCCAGCTCCGGCGGAGTTTCGCGTAAAACATTTTTGATTGCCTGAATGATTTCTTTCAACTGTGGTTGAAGTGCCTCAGCAACATCGTTGGATGAGATCATCATGTTCTTTGGCAGATTCTCAACGGCATCCTGACCCCTTACCTCAATAGTCAATTTTTCTTTTTCCGGCAATGGCATCACCGAACCAACCTGGATTTTCAAATCCTCGGCGGTTTTTTCTCCGATAATCAAATTGTGTTTCTTTTTTAAGAAATCTATAATGGCTTGATTTAACCTGTCGCCAGCAACCCTAATTGATTCCCAAGTGACCACACCACCCAAAGATATCACCGCAACCTCAGCGACTCCACCACCAATATTAACAATCATGTTGCCTGAAGGCGTGTTAATCGGCACCCCAGCACCCAAAGCAGCCAAAACCGGCTCCTTGACAACAAAAGTCGCCTTGGCACCGGCTTCCCGAGAAGCATCAATAACCGCCTTTCTTTCAGTGGAGGTAGAACCAGCAGGCACAGAGATCAAAATATCCGGTTTTAAAAATCTCCAAAAACCGCAGGCTTTGTTGATAAAATACCGCAAGATTGCCTGCGTCACCCGATAATCAGCAATAACACCGTCTTTTAATGGGCGATAAACAACAATATCAGAAGGGGTCTTGCCAATCATTTCTTTGGCTTCTCTGCCAATTGCCAAAACCTTATTGTCGGGTTTTGAAACCGCTACTACTGACGGTTCCTGTATCACAATCCCTTGTTGAGGCACAAAAACTAAAGTATTGGCAGTGCCAAGATCAATTCCGAGTTGACGAATAATCATTAAGATAATTTAAAAAAATAAATTAAAGCGCTAATCAATCTTAGCTTCTTAACCATCAAAAGTAAAGTATTGTATAATTATTAAAAAATATGGCCTTGACTCCTGGGTGGCATAAACACCTACAAATTTTAAGAGAAATGGAAAATTCGACAGCTAGAGATGGCGCAGAAATTGACTATTCTTTTCTTGGCCAAGAAGCTGCACGAATCTTATCAAAAAAAAATACTAGAATCCTTAGAGCAAGTTAGAAAGAGTCAAAGATCATTGGACGGTCTGCAAACGAAAATAGCCGAAGCTAAAGAAAAAGGTCTTACTTCGCTTCTGAGAGCTTCAGAGATAATAAAAAACAGACTTAAAATAACTCAAGAAGAGGCCGATACTATAAAACAAAATATTGAGAGTCTAATCGCCATTTTGATTGACGCTGACGATATAAAAAAGATGTGGGAAAAAATATTGCCACATCTGGAATCTTGCGTAGAATAAAAAATCTAACTTTCCGAAAGCACTTCTCTGACCACCTTTCGATCATCCCAAGGGATTTTTAAGTTTTTAAAAACCTGCCACTGTTCAGAACCTTTGCCCATGATCACAACCGTGTCGCCTCTTTTTGCCGTCAGAATCGCGTTTTTGATTGCTTCTTTACGATCAAGAATTTTTTCATAATCTTCTTCTCCTATTTTTCCAGATTCAATCAGACCACCTATTAATTGAAAGGCGATCTTTTCCGGATCTTCTCCGTACGGATCGTCATTGGTAACAAAAACGTGGTCGCAGTATTTTGCCAAGATTTCTCCCATAATCGGACGCTTTGCCGGATCTCTTTCGCCCGTGGCGCCAAAAACCGCGATCAATCGTCCCTTTAAGTTTGGCTTTAAAGCACCCAAAAGATTCTCCAAAGAATCAGGAGAATGCGCATAATCAACTAAAATCTCAATGCCAAGATTATTTTCAATTTTTTCAACTCTGCCGGGTGCCGCCTGTAAATTTTCAACCGAATCCTTGAGTTTTAAAATGTCAAAGCCCAAAGCGATAATCGTTGATAAAGCAGCCAAGACATTAAAAAGATTAAACCTGCCGATCAATGGGCTGGAAAACTCACCAAGCTCTCCCGGTTTATTTTCTCCAAAAGATTCACCGCTGTAAATCAATGAAAATACCGCTCCTGTTTTGTCAATCGTATGGCTCTTTACCAGAAGAGAGCTGCCTGAATTTAACCCGAAACTTACTTGTTTTAAATAAATTTTTTTAAAATCTTCAAGATTTTCATCATCATTATTCAAAACTAAAACTTTTGAATTTTTTGTTATCAGTTTCCTGTGCGTTTTCTGGTAATCTTTTGTGTCACGGTGATATTCAAGATGATCAGACATCAGATTAGTTAAGACAACAATCTCAAAATTAATGCCGAAAGTTCTGAACTGCTTAAGAGCATGGGATGAAACCTCAAGCACTACAAACTGACAATTTTCTTCAACAGCTTTTCTTAAAAATTTTTGCAGCTCCCATGAATCGACGGATGTCATTTTAAATTCATTAAGCCGTTCAATTTCACCAATCTTTACTGTTGTCGTCGAAAGAATGGCCGTTTTAAATTTCAAGGATTCAAGAAACTGATTGATCAAATAAGTTGTTGTTGATTTTCCTTTTGTACCGGCAATACCGATCACTCTCAACTTCCTTGAGGGAAAATCGAAGACGATATTTGCCAGAATCGCTTTCGGCAGGTGCCAAAGATAGGGCACCAGATCATTGTAAAATTGGAGCGGGAGAAGTTTTTTAATTATCTTTTTAAGTGCTTTTTTCATTCTTGTTTTAATCCTTTTTTGATAATCACATATACCAAAATAACGGAAAAAATAAAACCAATAAAGATCAGATTGCTTATATTTTCAAACTTCAAAGCCAAAATGGCGTAGGCCTCTTTTGCTTGCCAACCCAAAAAGCCCATAATAAAAACCCTGATCGCACTGCCAAAGAATCCGGTAATAAAAAAACTCAAAAGCGGCATTTTGATCAAACCAGCTATCACCGAGACCGCCACACCCGGAAAAATAGGCAAAGCACGCAACAAAAAAACAGCAAATTCGTCCCAACGAGATTCATGAAAAAACCTCTTCAGCTTTTCTGATTCATTGTAAGAAAAACCGAACTTGGGACCGATTTTTTTGACAATCGATTCCCGACCGTAAAAACTCAAAAAATAAAAAAATAAAGATCCAAGCGTAACGCCAATCGTCCCCGGAATGGTTAATTTAAACAAAATTTCCGGAATCGCTTGGTTCAAACTGGTAGCCGAAATCAGAAAAAAACCTCCGGCAAGCATAATCATGGATGAAGGAAGCGGCACAATTATCTCTTCAATGACAACCGCGACAAAAAACCCCAAAACACCATAGGACTGAATAAACGCCTCAATGATTCCAGCCATATCAGAAAAGATATGGCACAATCATGCCGAGAATCACAATCACAATAAGTACAATCAAAAATACACTTCCAAATTTACTCTTCATGTTATTTGTGGCCATTATGAAATAAAGACTCCTGTTTCGTTTTTTCAAGATAAAGATCAGCGAAAAGCAAGAACAAAGCAATAATCAATGGTCCGTAGATCAAGCCAAGAGCTCCAAAAAAGCGCAGGCCACCGATCAGGCCGAAAAATATCAAAGCCGGATGAATCTTGATCCGCGAACCAATTACTAAAGGCTTGATAATATTATCCACACTGGAAACCACAAAAAGATTGTAAACCAAAAAAAGTAACACTGTCGGCAAAGAAGCCCCAGAAATAAAAAGATAAGCTGTTGTCGGCAGGTAAATAATCATCGGGCCAATGAAGGGAATCAAGGAAAAGAATAACATTAAGACGCCGAAAAACACCGGGGTGCCAAGATCAAAAAGGTAAAAACCCAAGCCACCCAAAAAACCTTGAGCCAAAGCCGTCAGAAATTGACCCCAGAAAATTCCCAAAACTACTCCCTGAAAGGTTTCGATTAAATGTTTTTTGTCATTTTCGGATACAGAAACAATGCCGAAGAAAAATTCTCTTATTTTCTTTCCGTCTTTTAAGAAAAAGAAAACAGAAAATAGCATCAGGAAAAAATCAAAAAATATTTTCGGCAGATTGGCAAAGAAAGAAACAAGAAGTTTTGAGGCAATACCGCCGACATCATTCAAAAACGGCAAAACATGGGATATCAAGAATGTTTCCGTATCAATCCCAATCTGTTGCAAAAGATTCAAGAAAAATAAAGAATTGGCACGCAATCCGGTTTGATCGATATAAATCAAAAATCTTGAAAGGATCACGGTCAGTTCGTTCATGACCAAAAAGAAGAGTAACACCGCCGGACCGATCAAAAGTAAAAATATCGAAACGGTCGTTATTAAAGCGCCGAGACCTTCGTGCTTTTTAAATATTTTCTTTATGACTTGGTGAAACGGATCCATGATCAACGCCAGGATCAATCCCAAAACCAACGGCGTAATCAAATTTCTGAAAGAAACCAACGCCACTAAAGAAATCAATAGAAACAAAGCTGAAATAATTGTGCGACTTGAAACCGCCATGATAAAATATCTAATTCTGCATTATTTTAACACAACAAGGCTTTTAAGTAGAGAGCAAAAAATAACAGTGAGTGCCAGTTATTAATATGAATAAAAAACAAAGTTTCTTACAAATTCAGAAAAAAAGGGCTTTTATCCTTGATAAAGTCAGGGAGTTTTTCAAAACTCGTGGATTTTTAGAGGTGCAAACACCGATTTTTGTAAAACTGCCTGGCATGGAACCTTATTTAAATCCACTGCCGTATGAATTTTCCGACGAGAGAAACGAAAAGCACAAAGGTTACGTGATTACTTCGCCGGAATATTCTCTGAAAAAACTCTTGAGCCAAGGTTTTCCCAAATTATTTGAGATCACAAAAGTTTTTCGACAAAACGAAAGTTTCGGTGGCCTACACAATCCCGAATTCACCATGATGGAATGGTATCGACCTCGTTCAAATTATAGAAAGATCATGAAAGACACAGAAGAACTGGTGCTGTTTTTGGCAAGATCATTATATAAAGAGGATTCGATAAAATACCATGATCAAAAAATAGATCTGAGCCTGCCTTGGCAAAAAATTTCTGTTAAAAATGCTTTCAAAAAATTTGCCGACATTGATTTAGACAAAGCGAAAACATTGACTGATTTCCACAGGCAATTTAAAGAAAAGCTCCCAGAGAATTATAACTGGGACGATATTTTTTATTATATTTTTTTGAACAGAGTTGAACCGAATCTGCCAAAAAACAAACCAGTGATTATCTATGACTACCCCTTGCCCCAGGCAGCGTTGGCAAAACGCAAGTCTTCCGATAATTTTTATGCAGAAAGATTTGAGGTTTTTATCGCCGGCATGGAGCTGGCCAACTGTTTTTCAGAATTGACCGACTGGCGAGAACAGGAAAAAAGATTGAAACACGAAAAACAAATGCGTAAAGAACTCGGCAAAGAAATTTACGAGATTGATCAAGATTTTATCAATGCCATAAAACAAGGCATGCCGGATACCGGCGGTATTGCCATGGGAATCGACAGGCTGCAGATGCTTTTACTAGATATTCAAAATATCAATGATCTGCTAATTTTACCAACAAAAGAACTGTTCAGTAATCATTAAAAAATAGGCAAGAGCTTGTTTTTACGTTAGAAATAAGCTAAATTTATTAAAACATCCTGAATAAATTCTGAAAGGAGGAAGAATGACAAATCTTCAAATGGTCATTGGAGTCGGCAAAATCACCGTCATTGATGGTAGCGTTTTTGTTTTTAAAGTGAAGACGGTTGGTGGCAGAACAATTACAGGGCTTGGATTTATTTATACGACGACCCGTCTGCTGGGCAAGAACATCTTTTGGGATCTCAAGTTGGCGACAAATTCACTGTTAAATTAATCCCAAAACAAAACGCGCCGTCTGGATTTGAGCTACATAAAATCGTCGGCTCGGTCAAGAGGCGCCGAGATTGGCGTCAGGAGGCGTAAAAAACAGAATATGAAAACCGTTGATAAACAACGGTTTTCTATTGTTTTTTGATTCTAAATACGCTAAGATTGTTTGCTATTTTAGCTTTGAGCTATGAATTATTAATTTTGAGTTGAGTTTATGCTCTCCACAAACGCATTCCAAAAAGGCCTGGTTATTCAAATCGAAAGCGAACCTTGGCAAATTGTTGATTACCAGTTCGTTAATCCCGGCAAGGGATCCGCTTTTATGCGCACCACAGTCAAGCACATGAAAACCGGCAAGGTTGTCGAAAAAAGCTTCAAGTCTGGCGAAGCTTTTGAGGAAATTGAACTCGGATATAAAAAAGCCATTTTTCTTTATAAGGACAGAAAAAACGGCATATTTTCGTTGAAAGACACAAAAGAAAGGATTAGTTTGCCGATCGAAACAATTCAATGGGAACTGAATTTTTTAATTCCCAACACCGAGCTTGATTTGATCAACCTTGACGGCAAAATTCACGGTTTGAAATTACCGGCAAAAATTGAATTGAAAGTTATTGAAGCGCCACCGGCAATCAAGGGGAATACGGCCACCGGAGCTAAGAAAACAGTGATCTTAGAAACTGGTCACAACGTCAACGTACCAATATTTATTTCTGAAGGTGAAGTCGTTACCATAAATACACAGACTGGCGAATACAGCGGCAGAAGTTGACACACTGAGGATAATAAACAAAATCTCCCAAAAAAATTAGGGAGATTTTGTTTATCACGTTCATCAAACGCAAAAGATGATCTTCTTTTTACTGCGTCAATAAACCCTTGACCCCTTTTTCGTGGTTTTTCCAAGCCTCAACTGCTGTCGGAGCAACCTTGGCAAGCTCAACCAGAACGGCATCGCGAATTTCTGAAAAACCAATCTGGTCTTTTCCGGAAAAACCTTGCGCAACCGTCTGAGCAACGCTCTCGGCAAACTGGCTTGAATCAACCTCCGCGTCTTTAGCCGCGGCGACAATTGAGATTTTTAATTTCTCAACGTCAAACTCTTCTTGAGATCCGTCTCTTTTTAAGACTTTCATAATCGTTAATATAAAAATTAATTAAACCGACCTTCAGATTTAATTATAGCAATTATTACAAGATAATGTTGCTAAGTATTGGATAAACCGAAACACAGATGGACCGCTACGGAATGAACTTGATCGGCCACTTGAGATCATCAGCATTTTCGGGCAAACCGGAAGGGTTGTCTTTTTCAAAAACAATATAACCGGTCTCGGTGCTTGACTTGATGAAATCAATCTCAAGTTCAAACGAAACAAAATCTTGAACCATCCAATCTGTTTTAGCCCGAGCTATCCCTTGACCTAAAATCACATCATTTTCATCAATAATTTTTGCAGGAAAAGAAGCTTCAAAAAACCAATATCCTCTTGCCTGACCGGAAATTTTAATCGGCGAAGTAATTCCGGAATACGGCTTTGGTTCGAAAATCTGAATCAGATCCATTTTAGGGTTAATAAACTCTGGTGTGGCAAACATTTTTGATAAGATCTTGCCGCCATAAAAAATCCCAAAACCAAAAACAAAAAAGATCAATAATAAAGACAGGGAATTTCTATTCATGTTTTTTTGAATTAAGGGTAAAAAATAATTATTCGTATCTTAAGACCTTGATCTAATCCTGAATTTAATCACTCATATCTGAGCGCTTCGATCGGATTTTTCTTTGCTGCCTGACGAGCTGGATAAATACCAAAGACCAATCCTACCAAGGAAGCGACAAACAGGCCCCAAAAAGCACCTTCAATTGGAAAATTAAAGCTCCAATTTTCGGAAACAATCCTTGATAACGCAAAAGAAGCTCCGAAAGACAGTCCCGCCCCGAATAAAATACCAATAAAGCCCCCAATAACAGTTAAGAAAACAGCTTCAAACAAAAACTGGAACAAGATATTTTTCTCCGTAGCGCCAAGGGCTTTTCTCAAACCAATCTCGCGAGTTCGTTCCGTCACAGACACCAACATTATATTCATGATGCCTATGCCGCCGACAACCAATGAAATCGCGGCGATTGAAGTCAAAAAAGCCGTCAAGACTCCGAGGACAGAAGATACCATGTCCATTGCTTGAGCTTGAGTCTCGATATAAAAATCGTCTTTTTCAGAATCCCTAATACCATGGCTCACCCTCAAGGTTGCTTTTATATCTTCAACAGTTCTTAAAACATTTTGTTCCTCATCGGCGTCAACGACAATGGCATTAAAATGTTTAATGCCGAAAATATACTGTTGAGCAACGGTATAGGGCATAATAACCGCATCGTCAAAGTTTATAAAAGATACCTGACCTTTTTGTTCAAGTAAACCAATAACCCTGAGATTCCTTCCCTTGATTCTGATTTTTTGCCCCAGGGGGTCTTGATTACCAAAAAGCTCTTCTTTAACTTTTGAACCGATCACAACCGATTCAGAGTAAGTTTTGACTTCTTCTTCAGAAAAGATTCTTCCTTGATTTGGGTAGCTATCATAAACCTCAGGGAAAATTTCAGAAACGCCAAAAATAGTAACTCCGTAAGTTTCACTGCCAAAAGCAACGGATTCGCCTCCAAAAATCACCGGCATAATACCTTCAGCGTGCGGTACATTGGCTTTCTGTCGCAAGAGTTCCAAATCTCTAGATTTCAGTGAATCAGAAAACAATGAGCCGATATCTGTCGGGCCTTTTGGATGTCTTCCGGGAGCAATCCTGATAACTTTTGAACCAATCCCCTGGATCTGACCCAAAATCAAATCTTCTGCGCCTTGTCCAAGAGACATTACCAAAATTATTGAGGTGATGCCAATAACGATACCAAGAATCGTCAAAACAGATCTCATTCCATTGGCGTTAAGGCTGGCCATACCTGATTTTACAAGATATTTTACAATCATCGATTCTTTCTATCGCTTTCAATCCTGCCGTCTTTGATTCCGATAATCCGCCTGGCATGCTCGGCAATATCTTTATCGTGAGTAATCAAAATAATCGTATGACCTTCACGATTTAATGATTCAAAAATGTTCATCACCACTCCGCCGGACTTAGAATCAAGATTCCCGGTTGGTTCATCTGCAAAAATCACTTCCGGTTCGTTAATAAGTGCCCTAGCAATCGCGGCTCTCTGTTTTTCACCGCCAGAAAGCTGAGATGGTTGGAAAAAAAGCCGATGCGACAATCCGACTTTTTCCAAAGCCTGTTTGGCTTTTTTGTTCCAATCGTGTTCCGGAACGTCCGAGTAAATAAGCGGAAGCTTGATATTGTCCAAAACCGTTATCCTCGGCAAAAGATTAAAAGACTGAAAAACAAATCCCATTTTTTCATTGCGTAGCCTAGCCATCTCTTCTTTAGAATAACCGATTCTCTCCTTGCCATTAAAAACATAAGAGCCATGCGTTTGCTCATCAAGAAAACCTAAAATGTGAAGCAGTGTTGATTTGCCCGATCCAGATGGCCCCATAATGGCCACAAACTCTCCTGGATCAATCGAAAAACTGGCATCCTCAAGCGCTTTTGTTTTGGCACTTTCGTCACCGTAAATTTTTGAAAGATTTTTTACCTGTATCAATGGGGCTATCATGGAAGAACAATCTTATCCCCTGCTTTCAATCCCTCAAGAATCTCAATAGACCCGTCTGAACCTCTTTGACCGAGTCTCACCTCTCTTTGTTGAATCTTTCCGAATTCATAGACTGTTACTATTCTTGCATCACCGTTTTGTTCAATCAATCTTTGCGGAATGATCAAAACTGATTGTCTAAGATCAAGCTCCATTTCAATATTGGCTGTCATTCCTGATTTTATTCGATCGTCCTTATTCTCAAAAACAAATTTTGTCTTATAAGTCGAAACGCCCTCAATGACAGTTTCTGCCGGATCGATGCTAAAAATTTTTACTATAAATTCGACGTCTGAACCATAGGCGTCTAAGGTGACTCGAGCTACATTGCCGATTTCAATTTTGGCAATATCTATTTCTGTCACGTTTGCCTCGATCTCAAATCCCGAACTGGAAATCATCGTAAAAATCGTTTTGTTGGCTGTGGCAATCTCGCCAACGGAAATTGACTGCTGGGAGATAATCCCAGAGATCGGCGAACGAATAATTGTTTTTGAAAGCTCAACCTCGGCGCTAGAAACACCGGCTTTTGCCTGCAAAACCCTTGCTTCTTGGGCCCGGATCTCTTCTTGACTGATACCTGATTTTGCCAGCTCCAGTTCCCTTCCTGCCAATAACAAACTCGCCAGAGAAACTTTGAATTTTTCTTCAGATGCAGAAAGATTCGAAATCGCCAAGTTGATATTCACTCTGGCTCCGGAAACCCCGGATTTATAACCATCAATTGTGGTTTGCGAAAAACCAGAACCAACGGTCATGGCATTAACCCCAAGAGCAATCTTGTCAAGAAAATTTCTGAGCAAATCGAGATTTTCCTTAGCTTTCAAAGAAAAAACATCCAGATCGGAAGAAGAAGAGAGATTAATCAAAGAATCGTTCCAAGATTTCAAAGCAAACCCAATGACAATCCGAAATGATTCAAGGTCGCCCTTCAACTGTGAGTCTATTGGAACAATGTTTAGTCTCGGAGTCTGAGATTTTGGATCCGTAAAAAGTTGGTCAACCTGATTATAAATAGCGTCATCAGATTTTGTATAAGCGTCATGGATTTTATCCACCAATGATTTTCTCGCCTCATCAACATTTACTTTCGCGGCATTAACTTTGGCTATATAGACTTCAATCTCTTCGAGTCGCGATCCTCTTTTTAATTCTTCCAACCTTGCCTCTTCCGATTTCAAAGTTGCTTTGACTTTTTCCAACTCCGCCAAGGCAGAAGAAGAATCAAGCGTTGCCAAAATTTGATTAACCTCCACTCCATCACCAGTTTTTTGCAGAACATTTTCCACACGGCCGCTTATCTCAAAAGACAGGTCCACTTCTTCGCCGGGCTTGATCTTGCCGGTAAAGCTAAGTGC